>NZ_CP156660.1:1825575-2129838 GCF_039851975.1 Desulfoscipio sp. XC116 | reverse complement strand
ACTATGCCCTGGGCAGTGTATTAAACCATGTTATGCTGCACCAAACCGTCATCGGCCAGGAAGCCAAGGCGCAAATGGCCAAAGCCGGGGACTATCCGGATATAGTGATTGCCTGCTGCGGCGGCGGCAGCAATTTTGCCGGCCTGGCCTTCCCCTTTGTATATGATAAGCTGGTGCAGGGAGCGAAAATAAGACTCGTTGCAGCCGAGCCTTCCTCATGTCCCACGCTTACCCGGGGACAATTTGCTTACGATTACGGCGATGTGGCCGGGCTAACCCCGCTGCTGCACATGTATACTTTGGGTTCCGAGTTCATGCCCCCCAGCATACACTCGGGCGGACTGCGCTATCACGGCGATTCACCGCTGGTAAGCCAGTTGTTGCATGACGGCATCATTGAGGCTACTTCTTTGGATCAAACCGCTATATTCAAGGGAGCCGTACTGTTTGCCCGCAGCGAGGGCGTGGTGCCGGCGCCGGAATCAGCTCACGCCATCCAGTGCGCGATTAACGAAGCCCTGGCGGCTAAGGAAGCGGGTGAGGCCCGCACCATATTGTTCAATCTGAGCGGGCACGGTTTTTTGGATCTGCCCTCCTACGACAAATACATGGCCGGTAAAATGGAAGACTATCCGCTGCCCGAAGACATTCTGGCCGGCGCCCTGAAAAACCTGCCTCAAATCTAAGCGCACCACCTTTGGTGCCGGGCGTTGAAAAAGTTGAAAGATTGTCGTTATCGTCGCTACCGGTGCCTGGCACCGATGTTGAAAGATTGCAAGATTGTCTTTTCAAAGTTGATGCCGGTGACTGTTTAAACTTAATCATGTTATACTGCTATTACCAGGCGGCAAAGCTATCTTTGCCGCCTAAAACATACCCAATTGACTTAGTTGATTAAACCGTGTTAAAATGTGCACAAATAAATAGACCTCATCTCCGCTGGGAGGTGTAGAGGCGCGGTTTGCAATAGTAACCGACGGTGAGGAGCGGGAATCCGATGAGCCGGGGTGAAAGGGCAAGCCGCCGAAGTCCGGTTTTATTTCCGTAACACCGGGCTGGTTCGGCATTGAACAAGTGCCGGACTGTCACCCGCAGGCGCTTATGATGGCGTTGCCGGATGAGCGCGTGTTGTGTTTGCCGGTTTGGGTGGAGAGCTATATCACCGGAGAAACGGAAAGAGTCGGTATGCATATATGGCCTTCTTTCACTCCGCGTGGAAGGGGGTTTAATTATTTCTGAACTGAACGGGGGAAATTTGATGAAGCTGCAGGGCACAATGCAAATTAACGATAAGGGGCACTTGGAGATAGGCGGCTGTGATACCGTGGAGCTGGCCGAGAATTTCGGCACACCTTTATATGTGCTGGATGAGCAATATTTCCGGCAAAACTGTCGCCGCTATTACCGGGCTTTCACTGAAAAATATGACGGTGTGGTGTTATATGCCGCTAAAACATTACTTACATTGGCTGTTTGCCGCATGGTAGATGAGGAAGGCTTGAGCCTGGATGTGGTATCGGGCGGTGAGCTATATACCGCTAAAAAAGCGCGTTTTCCCATGGAGCGGGTTTATTTTCACGGTAACAATAAATCGGCTGCCGAGTTAAAATTAGCTTTGGATTACAAGGTGGGCCGGGTAATGGTGGATAACCCGCATGAACTGCAAATGCTTGACCGGCTGGCCGGCGAGGCCGGCGTTCAGGCTAAAATTATGCTGCGTCTGACTCCCGGGGTGGAAGCGCATACTCATGAGTATATCAAAACAGGGCAAATTGACAGTAAATTCGGCATGGTCATAGAAAACGGCCAGGCCATGGAAATAATCAAGCGGGCACTGGCCCTGGAGCATATCCGGCTCACCGGGCTGCACTGCCATATCGGCTCGCAAATATTTGAGCTGCAGTCATATGCCCATGCTGCTGAAGTAATGCTTGGCTTTGCCGCCGAGGTGCGCAGGGAAACCGGCTGGCAGCCCGAAGAAATGAATTTCGGCGGTGGTATGGGTATTTATTATACCGCGGCAGATGAGCCTCAATCGGTGAGCAAATTCGCCGACACGCTGGCGCAGGCGGTGAAAAATCTAGCCCCCCAATATGGTTTGGCGGCCCCCAAGGTGTTGGTGGAGCCCGGTCGGTCCGTCAGCGGTCCCGCCGGGACAACGCTGTACACGGTGGGAGCGGTGAAAAGTATACCCGGTATTCGCACGTACGTGGCGGTGGACGGCGGTATGGGTGACAACCCCAGACCGGCATTGTACCAGTCCCGCTATGAAGCATTGCTGGCCAACCGGGCGGCCCAGCAGCCGCAGGAGATGGTGTCCATAGCCGGAAAATGCTGCGAATCGGGCGATATGCTGATTTGGGATATTGATTTGCCTGCTCCCGCACCCGGCGATATTCTGGCGGTTTCTTCCACCGGAGCTTATAACTATTCCATGTCCATGAACTATAACCGTTTACCCCGCCCGGCCATGGTGCTGGTTAAAGACGGTGCGGCGGACATCATTGTGGCCAGGGAAACTTATGACGATTTAATTAGAAACGATGTGGTGCCGGAGCGGTTTAACGAGGGCCGGGTGGCTAAAATAGCCGGTGCCGGGCGCTGACACTCATTGCGGCTATGCTGGCGCGGCGGTGCAGCTTGTCATTGCTATGAATACAACCTGTGCTGCTTAAAATCTCGTTATGGCAATGAATATAACTGTGCATTAAGATCCCGTTATTGCGAGGAGCGAAGCGACGAAGCAATCTTCGTTTTACAGCCCGCATTTCTTTGGCGATCCGCTTTGGAGTTTGGGATTGCTTTGCTTACGCTTGCAATAACGGTTGCCCGCAATAATAGTTGAAAGCATACGGAAGAAAAGAACCCCGAGCTTTTTTCAGGGTAGAGCATTAATGATGATAACGTGCTCCGAAGGGCTTTTTAGGCAATTCGGAACACGTTTTTTTACGCATCCGACCGGTAAATATGATATAATATTAAGCTAATGTAGAAAATAAATACAGTTTAAGTAATAATACACGGAGGCAAACAAGTGGAGATTATTACAACCCACACCAATACAGATATGGACGGGCTGGCGGCCATGGTGGCGGCACAAAAACTGTATCCCGATGCCAGGTTGGTTTTGCCGGGCAAAATGTCTCGTAATGTGGAAGAATTTATGTCACTTCACAAGGACACTTTAAATATTTATACTATTAAGCAGGTTGATTTAGAGCAAGTTAAGCGCGTTATACTGGTGGATACCAAAAGCCGCCGCCGGGTGGGCAAAATAAGTGATATTTTAAATCAATCGGGGGTGGATGTGCATATTTATGACCATCACCCCTGGGTGGACGGCGACGTGCGGGGTTCCGTGGAGATAGTGGATATGGTAGGGGCGGCGGTTACTCTGCTGGTGGAAAAAATCAGGCAGGCGGATTTGCCGCTTACCTCCCTGGAAGCCACTATCTTTTGTCTGGGCATATATAGTGATACCGGTTCACTTGTATTTACCAGCACTACACACCGGGATGTGGATGCTGTTTCCTACTTGCTGCAAAAGGGAGCCAATCTGGCAGTGGTGGCGGATTTTTTGGGCCGGCCCATGACCGATGAACAAAAAGCGTTGCTCAAAGATTTGCTGGTAAATGCAGAGCGGCACCAGATAAACGGTGCCAAGGTGCTGATAGCCAAGGCTGAAACGGCGGAATTCGTGGTCGGCCTGGCTCTGATAGCACACACCATTTCTGAGATCGAACGTCTGGACGTGGTTTTTGTGCTGGCTGAAATGGAGGACCGGGTGCATATCGTAGGCCGGAGCAGTATACCCCAGGCCAATGTGGCGGAGGTATTAAAGCACTTCGGTGGGGGCGGACATGCCGCAGCCGCCTCGGCTACCGTGAAAAACGGTGTGCTTGACGACGTGGCCTGGGAGCTGCTGGACGTTATTTACCATAAAATACAGCCGCCCGTTTGTGCCGCGGATATTATGTCTGCGCCGGTAAAAACCGTGGCCCCGGAAATGAGCATTGCCGAGGCGGGACAGATTATGCTGCGTTACGGTCATACCGGTTTGCCCGTGGTCAAGGGTGAAAAGCTAACCGGCGTTATTTCCCGCCGGGATGTGGAAAAGGCCAACCACCACGGTCTGGGGCATGCACCGGTAAAGGGCTTTATGACCGTCAGGGTTGTATCGGTACCGCCCGATATGCCTGTATCCGAGCTGCAGGAATTAATGATTAACCACGACATTGGCCGGGTGCCCGTGGTGGAAGATGGTAAAATATTAGGTATTGTTTCGCGCACCGATATATTGCGTACTTTGCACGGGGAAGTACAGGCAAGGCACCGGGTAGTTTATAATCACGGCGCGCAGGAGGGACTGTCCAAACGCAATATCGGCTGGGTGCTGGAGCGGACCTTGTCCTCCGCCGTGCGGAATATTTTGAAGCAAGCCGGTCAAATTGCGGATAGTATGGGTTATAATATTTATGCGGCCGGAGGGCTGGTGCGTGACGTTTTATTGGGTCATGAAAGCCTGGATGTGGATTTGGTGGTGGAGGGAGACGGTATACTGCTGGCTCAAGAGCTGGGTAAAGTCTATGATGTCCGGGTTAGGCAGCACCATAAGTTCGGAACAGCGGAAGTGGTCTTTTCCGATGATTTTAAAATAGATGTTGCCACGGCCCGGGTTGAGTTTTACGCTTATCCGGCGGCACTGCCCCAGGTGGAAAGCTCTACGCTGCACCAGGATTTATACCGGCGTGATTTTACCATTAATGCTATGGCTGTGGCGTTAAATGAAAGCAGCTTCGGCGACTTGGTAGATTTTTTTGAGGGCCGGGACGACTTGCAGTATCATACTGTCAGAGTGCTGCATAATTTAAGCTTTATTGAAGATCCCACCAGAATACTGCGGGCCATTCGGTTTGAGCAGCGGTACGGCTTTAAAATCGAGCCGCAGACACTTAAGTATTTAAAGGAAACGGTGCGCCGGGGTGTGCTGGCCAAGGTCAGCAATGAACGGCTTTGGGATGAGCTCAAGCATATACTGCTGGAGCCCGAGGCCGGCAGCATGCTGGGGCGCATGGAAGAGCTGGCGGTTTGGCCATATATATTCCCCCGGGTTAATTACTGGGAGGTTGAACCCGTGCTGAAAGAATTACCCCGTGCTATGCAGCAAATCGGCGACTGGGGGATGGCGGTGCCCAATTCCCGGTGGTTGGTTTATTTAATAGCTGTTTTACACTGGTCGGATGCGGCGGCAGCCCGGGATAACTGTGCTAAATACGGTGTCAGTAAAAGGCAGACTGAAAAGGTGCTGGCCGCTCTGGATGGCTGGAGCCGGGCTGTAGCTTTAATCTGGAAAGCGCCGCAGCATGTCAAAGTCAGTCAATTGGCCAAGGTGCTGCTGCAGATGCCCAGGGAAAGCTACCCCATGCTGCTGGCCATTTTGGAAGAAGAAGAGTTAAAGGAACGTTTCAAACAGCTGCTCAATATAATTAGGGATAGCAAACCTAGAATCAACGGAAAATATATTAAACACCTGGGCTATCGTCCCGGGCCGGTTTACCGCGAAGCATTGGATGCGCTGTGGCGGGAGCGGCTGGACGGCAATTTGTGCACGGAGGAGGAAGAACAAGCCTTTGTGCGGGATTATCTGGCCCGGGTGACTAAAAGGAGCGAGTAAATGTTAGATTTACCCAGCTTGGCCGAGCTGCTGCTTTTGCTGCCGGCTATATTAATTGGCCTCACATTTCATGAATTCGCCCACGGGTGGATGGCCGATCGGTTAGGCGACCATACCGCCCGGCATCAGGGACGGCTGACCCTTAACCCCCTGGCCCACATTGACCCGGTTGGTTTTCTAATGCTGATACTGTTCAAGTTCGGTTGGGCCAAGCCGGTTCCGGTCAACCCGTACAACTTACGGGGCGACCCGGCCCGGGGCATGCTGCTGGTTTCGTTGGCCGGCCCCGCCGCCAACCTGGTGATGGCGCTGGCGGCTTCCATATTGTTAGGCGTGGGACTTCTCCGGCTGGTACCGTTTGCCGAATATGTTTATTACATATTATATCTGACTCTGCAGATCAACGTGATACTGGCCTTTTTTAATCTGATACCCGTGCCGCCATTGGACGGGTCTAAAATATTGGCCGGGCTGTTTCCCCGGCAATCCCATTTTATTTACGGTATGGAGACATACGGCACTATAATATTGCTGATACTGCTTTTTACCGGAGTACTGGGCAAGGTATTATGGCCTGTGGTTAGCTTTGTGGTAGATATGTTTTTAAAGATAAGTGAAATAATCTAATTTGACCTGCCGATTTACTAATATTACCCGTGCAACTTAGCAATAGACAGGCCGCAGCGGTAAATATATTTGCGTATTCATTGCCCGGTTCACTAACCATACTTATAAAGTAAAGGAGATTTATCATGCGCATTCTTTCCGGTATTCAGCCTTCGGGTGCCCTGCACTTGGGCAACTATTTCGGTATGATGAGCAGAATGGTTAATTACCAGCAGAACAATGAGCTGTTTTGCTTTCTGGTAAATTACCATGCTCTGACTTCTGTTTTTGATGCGAACCGTTTAAGGGAACAAACCTTTGACGCGGCCTGTGATTTTCTGGCTCTGGGTCTTGACCCCGACAAAGCTGTGTTCTGGGTCCAGTCGGATGTGCCGGAAGTTACGGAACTAACCTGGCTGTTGTCCAATATTACCGGCATGGGATTGCTGGAACGCTGCCATTCCTTCAAGGACAAAACCGCCAAGGGTATCCCGGCCAGTCACGGTTTATTTTCTTACCCGGTGCTGATGGCTGCCGATATACTGCTGTACGGGAGCGAAAGGGTACCCGTGGGCAAAGACCAGAAACAGCACCTGGAGGTGGCCAGGGATGTGGCAATAAAGTTTAATAGTACCTACGGGGATACATTCGTGGTGCCCGAGCCCGACATTGAAGAGGACTTTGCTACTGTACCGGGTACCGACGGCCAAAAAATGTCCAAATCCTATGGCAATACCATAGAGATATTTGCCGATGAAAAGGCGCTGCGGAAAAAAGTCATGAGCATAAAAACCGATTCCACGCCGGTGGATGAGCCCAAGGCTGCCGAAGGCAATATACTCTTTGACTTATATGTTTTATTTCTGGATGAAAAAGGCAAGGCCGATCTTAAAAAAAGGTTTATAACACCGGGTCTGCGATACGGGGATATCAAAAAGGAACTGTTCGAAGTGATTCGTGATTACTTCGCCCCCTATAAAAAAGAAAGAGATAGACTGGCTGAAGATAGACAATATGTATTGGAAACTATGCAAAAAGGTGCCCGCAAGGCCAAACAGGCGGCTGCGGTATACCTGGAGCGGGCTCGCCGCAATGTGGGTCTTGATTACAATAAGAATTAGAAATACGTTATGCCTGTCGGAAGCATACAAAAGACGTCTTCTGGAGGTGTTGAAGATGATCCGGATAGAACAGTGGATCAGAGAGGAAGGCAGAGAAGAAGGCGTCAGGAAAGGCGCATATTTTAATGACGGCGGCGGCAGTATAAGGCATGAGGTGCAGCATGTGGTACTTAATATTTGCACCGGTGCTGATTTTGTTATTGCTGCTGCTGGTCGCACCGGTTACAGTGTATATCAGTTATGAGCTTAAAGAAAAAGATGACGCAAATCCCAATATGACACTGAATCTTTCCACGCCCGGCACCGGTGTAAGCCTGTCCTTTTTGTGGGGCTTATTTAAGTTACGGCTGCGGCTGTCTTCGGTTAAGCTGGTCAGCAATTCATTTGCTCCCGTGTTAAAGCTGCGAGCTCGATTGGCCGGACGATCCGGTGACGTTTTAGCAGAGGAAAAGGCCAGTATTTCCGCCGGCCGGATTATTGATCTGTATAAATGGATGATGAACATTTATCGTGCCACAGAGCCGGCCTATCGCTACATTTTAGCGGCAACCAAACTGCAGCGGTTTAGCTGGCGCACCAGATTGGGCATGTGCCGGGCGGACCAAACCGGAATGGCGGTAGGATTGCTATGGATCGTTAAAAGTAATACCATCGCTTATCTTTATCGCCGGCTGCAAAAGCCGATGCCTAAGCCGGAACTGGAGGTCATACCGGTTTTCAACGCTCGTCTGTTGGCCATGCGCATAAACTGCGTGTTTAGCCTGCGGCCCGTACATATAATTATTACCGGCGTTATGGCTGCTTGGCTTTTTCTGAAGAATAGGAAAAAGTCATAGTTCGCTTGCATGCATAACGCAGCAAATACAGGGTACATTATTCAATAGTTGCAGTATTAACTAAGGAGCTGGATATATATGCCTGAACAAATGCATCCTATTGAGGGTCTTATGAAAACAGCAATGGAAAGCATTAAAGAGATGGTTGATGTAAATACCGTGGTGGGAGATCCTGTCGAGACCCCCGACGGAAGCGTAATCATTCCCATATCCAGAGTGGCCTGCGGCTTCGGTGCGGGCGGCGGTGAATTTGATTATGGCGGCGGTGAAAAGGACCAGGGCGGCGAAGGACAAATGCCCGGTTTTGGCGGTGGCAGCGGGGCCGGTGTTTCCGTGAAACCCGTCGGTTTTCTGGTGGCGGGCAACGGCCAGGTACGCTTGATACCGGTAGACGGCAATGCAACGCTGGACAGGCTTATCGACCTGGCCCCGCAAGTATTCAACCAGATTCAAAGCCTGTTGGACCGGCGAACCGACCCCAAAATTGACCGCGGCGCGCTAACCTAATGTGGAAAGGGTTTAACCCTTTTGAATTCGCTAATTTGACCGTATATATCAAGAAGCATAAATATAGTTCTTACGAAAGTAAACTCATTCAGCTAAAGCTGAATATCCGGGCTTCAGATGGGGACTTTACCCCACCTGAAGTAAAAATAGAAACTCCCACCTATAGAAGCGGGAGTCTTTTATTGAATAATTCTTCCAATCCGGCCCGGCGCACCCGCTCGTATAATTCCGAGGCGGAGGTGCTATACAGGCCTTTTTTCTGCATTCTTTCAAAATATACCGAACCGGAGAAAGTATACTTTTTGCTCAACCCCGCGGGCTTTTTAATCTCGCGGTGCATATAAGCTATGATATCGCCGGTGGCCAGGTCATCGGGGAGTACCAGGGGGTCCAATCCGGCCAGCAATCGAACTGCGTTGTAACCTGCGATAAAGCCGGTGGCTATGGCTTCAGTGTGACCCACAAGCGGGCCGGTTTTTTCTCCGGCACAAAATAAATTTTTCACGCCTTCGACCTGCAGTGCGTCGTTGCAATGACACATGGCCATGAAACGCACCGAATTGCCTCTGCCGCCCGAATAAGGGTCGGCGTAACGGGCGTTGACAAACCCATCCAGAGTGCGCAGTTTTTCCAATGGGAAAAAAGGCGTCATTAATTTAGCATGCCCGGTATCCAAGATTACCAGGTTCCTGGCGTATTCCGTCAGGGCATATTGTTGGCATGCTTTGCTGTCTAACAATTCATCCTTATACATAGCAGGCGGCAGGGGAATAACCAGCACTCCATTGCGTTCCAGTTGTTGCACCAAATTTGCATCCAGGGAGTTTTTGTCCAGTTTGCAGGAGCCGCTCATGGCTTCAAAATGAGTGAAACTGTCTCCGGCCTTGATTTCCGGCAGCCCTGCCTTGGCCGTCAGGCTGACTCTCGGCCCGAAGCTGGGGCAGCGCAGTATGCACATAGCACACCCGCTGCCGAAACGGGTGCAATTTTTAACCGGTCCGGCCGACCCGGTGGTATCCACAAAAACATCTCCGCGTAATATTTCGTCGTTAGCTGTTACTATGCCATTTATGTAACCGTTATTGACAAAAACCTCTGTCATTCTGGTTTGTAACTTTATACTGACTTCGCACCGGGTTAAGAAATTTCGCACCATCGGTTCAATTTTAGTTACATCGTAAAGCATGGCATGCCGGTGCCCCGGAAAATCGACAAACCGGTGCCTGAAAACGGATTCAATTAATGAAATAAAATCCGCTCCGCCTAATGCGCGTACTTCCTCCAGCGCGGTAAACCGTCCGTTGTTGCACATGATGCCGCCCACTAGACCGGTCCCCAGCAACATATCGGTTTTCTCCAGCAGTATTACATCGGCGCCGGCTTTTCTCGCCGCATACGCGGCTGCACAGCCGGCCCAGCCTCCCCCCACCACAATAGCCTGCATTTTTTATCCCCTTTCAGAGGGCAAAACACTCCTGCAAACATCATATTCCCGGATATCAAAAAAGTTTCATAAACAATTAACACCATAGACATCCATCTGCTGACGCAATATCATAAAGAATAAAAATACATATATTCGGTTTAGAAAATTTTTCATATTTGGGACAGCCTGATCATACTTTTTGTTGTAAGGAGACTCATCGTGTGGCGGAGGAGAAAAGTATGGTCAATTATATCTGGTTGGGTATGATGGTCATTGGAGTGCTGGTGGCCGCCGTCAACGGTCATGTGGAAGTAGTTACCAAGGCGGCTCTGGAGGGTGCTCAAGTGGCCGTGCAAACGGCTATTGATCTAATTGCTATTATTACTTTCTGGCTGGGCATTATGAAATTGGCTGAAGCCGCCGGGCTGGTCCAAGCCTTGTCCCGGATGGTGCAGCCCATTACCGGCTTTCTATTTCCCAGCGTACCCAAAGATCACCCGGCTATGGGCGCTATTGTAATGAATTTAAGCGCCAACATACTGGGGCTGGGCAACGCATCAACGCCTATGGGGCTGATTGCCATGCAGGAATTGCAAAAATTAAACCGTGGAGACCCCAAAGAGGCTACCGATGCTATGTGCACTTTTCTGGCCCTGAACACTTCGTGCATCACTCTTATTCCTACAACTATTATTGGCATTAGGTTAATATACGGCTCGGCGGATCCCACCGAGATAGTGGGCACCACCATTTTTGCCACAACGGCCGGTATGACGGTGGCTGTGTGCATGGATAGGTTGTTGCGTTACCTTTATTACCGGGGGAGGTGAACATAATTGTTCGGTGTTGTGTCCGATCTTTCCCGCTGGGCCATTCCTGTGGTACTGCTGTTGGTGCCTTTAATTGCCATGGTTCGGGGAGTTAATGTATTTGAAAAATTTGTGGAAGGAGCGGAAGAAGGATTTGGCACGGCTATTAAGACTATACCGTTCTTGGTAGCTATGCTGGTGGCCATCAGTATATTCAGAGCTTCCGGGGCGCTGGATATGGTAGTGGGCATCTTTTCCCCGGTATTAAACCTGGTCGGGTTTCCCGCTGAAGTGCTGCCCCATGCCGTTATGCGTCCTCTTTCGGGTGGCGCCTCACTTGGTATAGCAACCGACCTTATCAAAACCCACGGTCCCGATAGTTTTATCGGCCGCCTGGTTTCTACCATGCAAGGCAGTTCCGACACCACTTTTTACGTGCTTACATTGTATTTCGGATCGGTAGGTATTTCCAGGTACCGCTATTCCATTATTTCCGGTCTTTCCGCTGATTTCACCACTCTTATAGCTTCGGTTTACGTGGCGCACAAATTGTTCGGGCCGGTTTAGATAAGCAAACAAACGAAAACGAAAGCAGTAGATGGGTGACAAATTATGGGGTTTGGCAACCGGCAGCGGAAAATTGGCTGCTCGGTTGCCAAACCTTTTCACTTTGCTGAAAAACGTGGTAAAATGCATGATGAGGTGATTTAAGCTTTGGAACGGCTGCACAAATTTATGGCCCGATCGGGAGTGGCTTCCCGGCGCGGCAGTGAAGAATTAATTGCTCAGGGCAAGGTCAGAGTCAACGGTAAGTCGGTTGCCCTGCCGGGGCTTAAGATAGATCCGTTGCGCGACCGGGTGGAGGTTGATGGCCGCCCTGTGCGCAAACCGGAGAAAAAAGTATATCTACTGGTATATAAGCCCACCGGGTATGTGAGCACGGTAAGTGACCCCAAGGGGCGCCGCAAGGTAATTGATTTATTGAGCGGAATAAAGCAAAGAGTCTATCCGGCGGGCCGTTTGGATTATGATAGCGAGGGACTGCTGCTGCTTACCAATGACGGTGAGCTGACCTATGCTTTGACCCACCCGCGTCACGAAATACCTAAAACCTACCAGGCGTTGGTATTGGGAGTGCCTGACAAGAACAAGCTGGATGAACTGGCCGGGGGTGTGACGCTGCAAGACGGCCCCACGGCCCCGGCCGGAGTGCGGCTGCTTAAAAATAAAGGAGACAGGGCCTTATTGGAAATCACCATTCATGAAGGCAGAAATAGGCAGGTGCGCCGCATGTGTGAGCATATCGGCCACCCGGTGCTTGGTTTGCGGCGGGTCGGTATCGGCCCTCTTAAAATAGGTGATTTGCAGCGGGGCCGTTTCCGCCATTTAACAATCCGTGAGGTAAAAATGTTGATGAAGGCCGCCAGGCTACCGACGTAACTATGCTTAAAACAAACATAGTCAGGTGGGCTTAAGACAATAATGCAACACTTATATATTTTGTATGTATGATTTGCGTGGTTTGCGACAAAAAAACATGGCACCGGTGGCAGGATATCCCGACATATTGGTAGAATTATGACCCTAAACTCCGCGCGGAGGTGCATACATAACGTGACTGAATTAAGTCCGGACACGGAAATAAAAGTAAAAATCAGACTGGATTTTAAAGGGCAGGGCCGGCCCGGGCGATTTTTATTCGGCGGCAAACCGGTGGACAGGGCTGCGGAAGAGGTTCGGGAACAGCAATTGGCGTTGCTTAGAAATGTACCCATTCAGGGCATATATATAGAAGACATTGATATGAGTATTGAAGTTTATACTGTTTGGGACGATATGAGCGAAACCGAGGTAGCCTATGCGCCGGTCATACTTTCCATAATCGCTGAAAACATGGAGGATTTGCTGCGTTTTATAGCCAGAGAGGATTTTCGTAAAATTGAAGTGATTGAACCGGGGCGCATGGTGATGTCTCGCTATGACTTGGAACGATTTTTGTTCAGGGTCGGTGAAGAAATGAAAAATCATATAGCACACCTGGAAAGAAAACATAACCTGCGATAATAATAATCTAATGCACGGCATATATCATTTTAAAAAAGAAAGGTGATCTGTCGTGCGTAAAAATTTTCTTTTTTGGGGCGCTAAGTTGGAGCGCTGGTTGTTGCGGGTTGTGGTGCTGTGTGCGGTAATGCTTGTTACGGTGCAGTGGTTTACCGGTGATCCGGTGATGCGGGTTGCCGGCCAAGCGGATGGGAACTTGACGGACCAAAGTGACTTCAGTAAGGCCGAACTTGAACATCTGGTAACCTTTCAGCTGCTGGACTATACAACATTACCCAAAGCAGCGGTGTTGGTAAACGGTGAAAAAAAAGGTTATTTCACGCACCGTTACGTTACCGTTCCTGTAACGGACGGGGATGAGTTGGCTGTTGAGACTGATTTTTATAAATACCCGGTTTCCTTTAAGGTAATTGAAACCTATGGTAATGTTTTAAAGCCATCGGCGGGCACTGTTATAGAAGTGTGCGGAACTATAAAAACAATAGGAACAGTGGAAATTGGCAAGTCCACCAGGGATTCTATTAATTAACGCGGAGGTGTTGGGCATGGCATCGGTGGGCAGCAGAGAGGTAGCCCGGGCCGCAATAAAGATGGCTCTTACAGATAGCCGGGAACAGGAAAGGGAATTAAAGTCGCGTTATGCGAAAATAGGTATAAAAACAGCAGCCGTGGACCATGGAGGTGATTTTATAGCCTCGGTAAATAAAATTACTGAGCGGTCTGTGGTGGCGGCTAAGCGGGAGGGAGTAATCCGCGAAGTGCATGCTGACGAAGGTGCCGTGGCCGGGGCCACCAGGGAGGCCATATCGCAGGTGATGTCCAAGGCACTGGGGCTGAACGTGGGCGGTAAAATAGGTATTGCCAGGTATCAGGATCATATCAGCGTGGCTGTTTTTTTCGGGGTCGGTCTGCTGCACCTGGACGAGGTAGCTATCGGGCTTGGACACCGGGCAGTATCCTCTTAGATAAGGGGGTAATTTAATGCGCGGCGTCAGAGGAGCGATCACGGTCGATGAAAATACGGAAAAAGCTATTGGCGACGCGGCACGAAAGCTGATCAGCGTCATGCTGTCCGAGAATAATTTTTCTATAGAGGATATTGCAAGTATAACGTTTACTGTAACTCATGACTTAAACGCGGCCTTTCCGGCTGCCGCAGTCAGGAAATTGGCCGGTTTTAGTCTGGTGCCCATGATATGCGCCCTGGAAATTGACGTGCCCGGCAGTCTGAAGCATTGCATCAGAGTGCTGATGCTGGTCAATACCGGTGCGGGACAGAGTGATATCAAGCATGTTTACCTGAACGGTGCAGCCCGGCTTCGTCCCGATTTGACCTAGTGTATACCGGAGTGGATGGCGCCGGGATCCGGCATGGTGTCCGGTATTATTTCGCAGACAATCCGTTTCCGAATGAATTGCAGGTGTGAGAAGGGTTATGCATCAAATCCAGCTGGAGAGCCGTAAGTAATTGATGTTAAAAAAGGCGTATCGGGCTTGGGTTGCGCCGAGCGGTAAAAAGTGTTAATATATTGGCACGGTAGCATGGTTTAGTTGAATAATTAGTGTTATGGCAGTAGATATTGGTATAACGGTAGTATGGTAGGGGGCGATGCTGGTATGAAAACATAATCACTCCCCCGGGAGTTTTTTTGCATTTTTTTGGTATATCAAGCAGCAACAACGGTTTTAAAAAAATGTGTAATATAATACGATACTCATATACTAAAACCAAGCTAACCTAAATACTAGCCGGGGGGCTTTATAATGATCGTTGTGATGAATCACAATGCTGTCGGCCACGATATAGACAACGTGTTAAAGAAACTGGAAAGCGCGGGATTTCAAATCCATCTCTCACAGGGTGTGGAGAGGACTATCATTGGGGCTATCGGTGATAAAACCAGGTTGGGTGATATGTCTTTGGAGGCTTTGCCAGGTGTGGAAAAGGTGGTACCCATTCTACAACCTTACAAAATGGCCAGTCGGGCCTATATAGATGAACCTACAGTGGTAAATGTAGGGGGATTGGCCATTGGCGGAGATACCATCCATGTAATGGCCGGTCCCTGCGCGGTAGAAAGCCGGGAACAATTACTGCAGTCGGCCCAAATAGTTAAGGAGGCCGGGGCCACCCTTTTGCGGGGCGGCGCCTTCAAGCCCCGCACTTCGCCTTACTCTTTTCAGGGTTTGGAAGAACGGGGGCTGGAAATGCTGGCCGAAGCCCGGGAGCGCACCGGTCTGTGCATTGTTACCGAGGTAATGGATCCTCGTACAGTGGAATTGGTAGCCGAGTATGCTGATATTCTGCAAATCGGCACCCGCAATATGCAAAATTTCTTTTTATTGCGGGAAGTGGCCCGGGCCGGCAAACCGGTATTACTGAAACGAGGTTCCTCGGCGACCATAGAAGAATGGCTGCTGGCGGCGGAGTATATATTGGCCGAGGGCAATCGCGACGTGATTCTTTGCGAGCGGGGCATACGTACCTTTGATAATTATACCAGGAATACACTGGACCTTACCGCCGTACCGGTAATTAAGTATTTAAGTCATTTGCCGGTAATTGTGGATCCCAGTCATGCCATTGGAAAATGGCGGTTTGTAGAACCTATGTCCCGGGCCGCTATAGCAGCGGGAGCGGACGGCTTACTGGTGGAAGTGCATCCCAATCCGGCGGAGGCCCTGTGTGACGGTCCCCAGTCTTTAAACCCGGCCAATTTCCGGCTGCTGATGCGGCAGCTGGATGGCATTGCCAGGTTAATGGGCCGGCAAGTAGGACATTTGTCATGCTCATAGATCGCTGCGCCATCATCGGCGTGGGTTTGATCGGCGGCTCACTGGGACTGGCGCTTAATGAACGGCAATTGGCGGGTCATATCTGCGGTACGGATTTAGATCAGGACAATCTGGCCATGGCTTGCGCGGCCGGAGCCGTACACCGGGTCGCTCCGTTGCCCGAGGCCGTGTCCGATGCCGATCTGGTTATCCTGGCTGCGCCGGTGGGGGCAACTCCGGTTTTGTTAAAAGACATAAAGCAGTTTCTGAAACCCGGTGCTGTGGTGACGGATGTCGGCAGCACCAAAAAGGATGTAGTAAAGCAAGCTGAAAAGATTATCGGCGGCCGGTTTGTGGGCGGGCATCCCATGACCGGTGCCGAAACAGCGGGTTTTAGCGGTGCCGACCCTTATCTGTTTGAAAACGCTTTTTATTTGCTGACTCCCACACCCGAAACCGCTAACGGCGCACTGGAAACTATGCGTTGTTTGGTACGTGCCATAGGCGCTGTGGTTATGGAAATGCCGCCCCGGGAACATGATCTGGTTACGGCGGCTATCAGTCACCTGCCGCATTTCATGGCCGTATCACTGGTGGCGGCGGTAGCGGGCATGCCTGTGGGAGACAAGGCCATGGCGCTGGCCGCGGGAGGCTTTCGGGATACCACCCGGATTGCCGCAGGCAGCCCTGTCATGTGGCGGGATATTTTTTTATCCAACAGCGAGCAGGTGCTGCGGGCGCTGGCTTATTTACGCGATGCTATGGATGAAATGGAGTACGCCCTGCGCCGGCGGGATGCCGAGAGAATAATGCAGCTATTATCCGATGCCGGTGCGGTTAGAAAAAAACTGCCCATAAGACCGAAAGGTTACCTGCCTTATATTTATGAGATCGTCGTTACAGTGCCCGACCGGCCCGGCATCATTGCCGGGTTGGCCGGGATGCTGGGCAATGCGGGCATTAACATAGCGGAAATTGAAATACTTCGTGCCCGGGAAGGATACGGGGGCACCATTAGGGTTGGCTTTGCCGCTTTGGACGAACAGGACCGGGCCATGGAGTTGTTCCAAAGCAAGGGGATTAAATGCCGCCGCAAGGTGTAGCGAATGAAGTTATGGCTTTGGGTAAATGAGAATTGTGACAAGGAGCGATGACCAGTGGAAATTGATATAAAGCCGGTGCGTGCGCTGCATGGTGATGTGCGGGTGCCCGGCGATAAATCCATATCTCACCGGGCAGTGATGCTGGGTGCGCTGGCAGACGGAGAGACTGAAATTGAAAACTTTTTATTCGGCGAGGACTGTCTGTCCACCATAAGTGTAATGCGCTCTTTAGGGGTGGACGTACATATAGAAAAAGAACGGGTTGTGGTACGCGGCGGTGGGGTTGAGGCGCTGCGGGAGCCGATTGATGTGCTGGACGCGGGCAATTCGGGTACCACCATGCGTCTGATGGCGGGAATATTGGCCGGCTGCCCGTTTTTCTCGGTACTTACCGGTGATGCATCGTTGCGCCGACGCCCCATGCAGAGGGTTATGCAGCCGCTGACGGCCATGGGGGCCCGGATTGCGGCCAGGGGCGGCAATGCTTATGCCCCTATGGCCGTCACAGGAGGCGGTCTCAATGCTATAACATACAGATCACCGGTAGCCAGCGCCCAGATTAAATCCGCTGTTTTGCTGGCCGGGCTTTTTGCGGATGGCCCGACTACGATAATTGAACCGGCCGCTTCCAGGGACCACACTGAGCGGATGCTAAGTTATTTCGGCGCCCGTGTAGAAGTGCGGGACAGGCAGGTATCGGTTTGGGGAAGAGCAAGCTTGCGGGGGCGAAAGGTTATTGTACCCGGTGATATATCATCGGCGATATTTTTACTGGTAGCCGGTGCTGTGGTGCCCGATGCGGAACTGGTGGTGCGCAATGTAGGTATCAATCCCACCCGTGCGGGTGCGCTGAAGGTACTCTTGAAAATGGGTGCCGATCTGAAAATATCAAATGAGCGGCAGGTTGGCGGCGAACCTGTAGCGGATATCAGGGTGCGCGGCAGCCGTCTGACAGGCACCGAGATAGGCGGGCCTATCATTCCCCGCCTTATTGATGAATTGCCCGCACTGGCCGTGGCCGCCGCGATGGCGGAAGGTGAAACGGTAGTGCGTGACGCCGCCGAGCTGCGCTACAAGGAAACCGACCGGATTGCCGCCGTGGTGAAACTGCTTGGCCAATTGGGCGCCGACATTGCCGAGCGGGAGGACGGTTTTGTTATTCGGGGCGGGCCATCTTTGCAGGGGGCGGTATGTGATAGCTGCGGCGATCACCGCATGGCTATGGCTGCGGCTGTGGCAGGTCTGAAGGCCGGGGGAATAACCAGGATAAAAGCGGCAGAATGTATAAAAATATCCTTCCCTACTTTTTTTGATACATTAAATTCTATAAGTGTGCAATAATAAACCTGGATGGAAATCACCTTTTTCAGGTTTATTTTTTATATTAAAGAGGATATTCCATCAGCATGTCGAAATAATTGGGTATTCGTTTTCTTTAGAGAGGTACACAATGGGCGGTTTAGCGAATATTGCCATTGACGGCCCGGCCGGGGCCGGTAAAAGCACGGTCGCCAAACTGGTGGCTGAAAGGCTGAGCTACATATATATAGATACCGGCGCCATGTATAGAGCTGTAACATTACAGGCCTTAATGGATAAAATAGATATGAATGATGCAATAAATCTTACCCGGACAGCCGAAACCGTGGATTTAGCGCTGCGGGTTGACGGAGGCGGCAATACCTGCGTTTTTTTAAATGGCATGGATGTAACAAGTCAAATCAGGTCTCCGCAGGTTTCAAACAACGTTTCACTGGTTTCACGGATACCGGGTGTAAGGCGAAAAATGACGCAGTTGCAGAAGGAAATGGGTGCCGGAGGTGGCGTGGTAATGGAAGGAAGGGATATCGGCACTCAAGTTTTGCCGGATGCCGAGATGAAGTTTTTCCTCACCGCCTCTGTGGAGGAGCGGGCCCGGCGTCGCTGTGCCGAGCTCATGCAGCGCGGCTTTACGGAGACTTATGCAGAAGTTTATGAGGATATAGCCCGACGGGATGACATAGATTCCAAGCGAACAGTAGCGCCTTTAAAACCTGCCGTTGATGCTGAAGTAATCGATTGTACCGGCATGACCGTGGAACAGGTGGTTGGTGTAATTGTAGCCAGGGTTTCCGGGAGGTCCGGTTAATGCTTTATAAGATAAGTAAGGTAATCTGCCTGGTATTCCTTAAGCTGGCGCGCCGGTTGAAAGTTTTTGGCGATTCCCGGTTGCCGCCCGGCCGGGGTATAATAGTGGTGGCCAATCATATCAGTTACTGGGACCCGCTGGTTATAGGCTGTTCATTAAGTAGAAAAATTTTTTTTATGGCCAAAGCGGAGTTATTCAACATTGCTATACTTGGTTCATTTATTAACAACCTTGGCGCCTTTCCCGTACAGCGTGAAGGTACTGATCGTTCATCCATACGGCGAGCATTGGAATTACTTGGCGCCGGAAAAGTGGTGGGCATCTTCCCGGAGGGTACCCGCAGTAAGACCGGTGAAACGTTAAACCCCCATTTAGGCGCCGCCATGTTGGCCTTAAAAGGTGGGGTGCCATTGCTGCCGGTAGCTGTCAGCGGGACTAAAGGGTACTGGGGAAGGGTTAAGGTAAATATCGGCAAGCCAATGTATTTTAATACCCAAAACCAACGGAAGGTGTCCAGGACGGAAATGGAACATGTCAGCCGGGAGTTGATGGCGGAAATAAACCGTTTGCTGACGGTTATCGATAGATAGTGCGGGTAAGTTTTTTTATTTATAATCTGGTAAAGCTGCGGTGAAGGTGATGAAGGTAAAAGTTGCCGCCAAAGCGGGTTTTTGCTTTGGCGTGAAAAGGGCTGTGGAAATGGCCCGTAAAAGCTTGCATGACAGAGACGGACCGGTGTATACACTGGGCCCTTTAATTCATAATGATCAGGTTATCGGGGCACTGGCCCATGAGGGTATTGGCTCGGTAAACAATGTGGATGAAATTGAGGGGCCGGGAACCGTAATCATTCGTTCCCATGGTGTGGTGCCTGAAGTGCTGCGCCGTGCCGAACAAAAAGGGCTTGATCTGGTTGATGCCACTTGCCCGTTCGTGCGTAAAGTACAGCAGACGGTACATGACCTGGTGCGGCAAGCTATACCCGTGGTAGTGGTGGGTGATCCCCGGCATCCTGAAGTACAGGGCATTGTAGGCTGGTCGGGCGGCAGGGCTATAGTGGTAGCCGATGCCGAGCAGGCCAAAAAGTTGGGGAAATTTACCCAGGTAGGTGTTGTGGCCCAGACAACCCAGCGGCAGGATAATTTTGACGCTGTGGTTAAAGTTTTAAAGGACAGCGGAAGCCGGGTGAAAGTGTGCAATACTATCTGCTCGGCCACGGCCGAAAGGCAGAAAGAAGCTCTAAAACTTGCGCAGCAGGTGGACGCCGTACTGGTGCTGGGAGGCAGAAACAGTGCCAATACAGCTAAACTGGCTCAAATTTGCCGTACTGCCGGAAAACCGGTGTATTGGGTAGAAACAGCCGAAGAAATAGATTTTGCGTGGCTGAAAGGGCTCCGTACAGTGGGGGTTACGGCAGGCGCGTCTACACCCGGCTGGATTATAGAGGAGGTTTGTTGTCGAATGATGGATTTTGAAGAAACCAACAAAGAAGAAGTAATGGAAACACAGGTTGAGGATCAATCGGCGGTTGAAGCCGAGCCGCAGGAGGACATGAAACAGGAAATGGAAGATGCTGTTGAGGTTAAGAACCTCAGAAACGGCGATATCGTCACCGGCGTGGTCGTTCAGGTCAACCAGGACGAAGTACTGGTTGATGTAGGGGCCAAGTCGGAAGGGGTTATTCCTGTCAGGGAACTATCCAATTTCAGTGTAGACTCCCCACAGGATGTAGTAAAAGTGGGCGATGAAATAAAAGTGTATGTGCTAAAATCAGAAGACAATGAAGGCCGGGTAATTCTTTCCAAGGAGAAGGCCGATGCTGAGGAAGCCTGGGCACGGCTGGAAGAGAATATGAATGAGGGCCAGCTGGTTTCCGGCTCAGTTCGTGAAGTTGTCAAAGGCGGCTTGCTGGTGGATGTGGGCGTGCGTGCGTTTTTACCCGCATCACTGGTGGATAGGGGTTATGTAGAGGACCTGAGCAAGTATCTGAATATGGAAATAGACGCTAAAGTAATTGAACTCAATCGGGCCAGAAGAAAGGTTATCCTTTCCCGTAAAGCTGTTCTTGAGGAAGAATACGCCCGTAATCGTGAAGAACTGCTGGCCAATCTGGAAGAGGGCCAGGTGGTCAAGGGTGTTGTTCGCCGCCTGACTAATTTTGGCGCCTTTGTGGATATCGGTGGTGTTGACGGCCTGCTGCATATTTCAGAAATGGCCTGGTATCGCATCAATCATCCCTCCGAAGTAGTACAAGTGGGCGATGAACTGGATGTTAAAGTGCTGCGGGTAGACCGGGAGAACGAAAAAGTTTCCCTGGGCTTGAAGCAAGTACTGGCTAATCCCTGGGACAATGTTGAAGAAAAGTATCCCGTGGGCAGTGTGATCAACGCCAAGGTGGTGCGTTTGGCTCCCTTTGGTGCCTTTGTACAGCTGGAGCCTGGCGTGGAAGGCTTGGTACACATATCTCATTTGGCTGACCGGCATGTGGCCACCCCTGATGAAGTTGTAGCTGAAAATGAGGAAATTAGGGTCAAGGTACTTAGCGTGGATTCAGAAGAGAAACGTATCCGTTTGTCCATCAGGGAAGTGGACCGGGAAAAACCAAGCAAGCCCGGCCCAAGGGAATACCAGCCTAAAAAACAAGAAATACCGCCGGCCAATGACGGCGGCACTGTGACTATTGGCGACTTGGTAGGCGATATTTTTGAGAATAAGGAATAAGGTTAAGATAATGTGACTTTAGTGTATGTATTTATCGGTACCTGTTAAAATTAAGTTTGCAAAAAGGAGGCTGACACAGCCTCTTTTTTTTGCGCGCAAGCCGATCTCGATATAAGGCAAATTCGGATATATTGCGTTATTGTGTCGAATCAAAGGAATACCTGGCACACATATTTTCCTTTCTCCGGGGAAGCATAATTTTAAGAGTTATCATTTATTTAAGGAGGGTGTGCAATGACGCAATTACCCATTGGCATTATAGTACTAATTGTGGTCTCCATTTTGATTTATTTCGGCTTGGCCCAGCGCGTGCTGGACAGAATGCGTCTTTCCGATCGGGCAGCTCTGGGGATTATCGCCTTGCTGGCTGTGGGAAGCTTTATCGATATCCCTCTTAGTACAGGCCGCTATGATGTGTCGGTCAATGTAGGCGGGGCACTGGTTCCACTTGGTGTGGCCGGCTACCTGCTCAGCCGGGCCGGAACATCCAAGGAATGGGGAAGGGCGCTTATAGCAGCCCTTATTACCGGGGCCGTGATTTACGGGGTGGGCTATCTGCTCGGACGCGGTGATGTGGAGCCGGGCGGGCGCTTCTTTGGCTATTTGGACGCATTGTGGGTTTATCCCATTATCGGCGGTTTGGTGGCTTACATAGCGGGCCGTTCGCGCCGCAGCGCCTTTATTGCCGCCACTCTGGGGCTGGTGCTGGTGGATTTGGCCTATCTGGTCTGGCTGGTTTATACCGGCGCACCCGCCGGTACGGTGGCCATTGGCGGGGCCGGTGCGTTTGACGGTATCGTACTGGCCGGTATAGTGGCTGTCTTGCTGGCGGAGATAATTGGGGAAACCCGGGAAAGACTGCAGGGCGGCCCGGCTTCACAGGGGCGGTCGGCGGAATTAATGGAGGGTCTGCGCAAACCGGGTCCTACAGAAAAAAAACCTGATCGCACAGATAACAGGGAGGGGGAATAACGGTGCAAAAGCGGCGATTAAGAATTGCTTTGGGAGCCGGATTTTTAGTGCTGGGCGTTTCATTGCTGGCTTATTTCGCAACATATCGCTCCATGTCTCCCGCCTGGTCACCAAGCGATCTTTGGAATAACGCCATGGAATCCGACCACCGGGACGGTCTGGTATATAAAATAACCGATAGCGGCAATAAGCTGCTCAGCCAAATGTCTCGTTCTGTTTCGGTAGGCGATGAGTTGATCACCGGCAGCGGGCATCATTATAAAATTAAAACGGTGGACGGTTTTAATGCTCAGGCTGAGTTTACCGGTATGGACCGGGAACTGCTGGGCTATATGGAAGAATACGAAAACATTACCGTACCCGTGGCAGGTCAACAGGACTGGAAAAAGAGGCCGTTGGCCCTGTATCACACGCACAGCGCCGAGTCTTATGTGCCTACCGACGGTACTGAAAGCATACCCTATCATGGCGGCATATTTGATGTGGGGGATGCCATGGCCGCGGAATTAAAGAAGAAGGGCGTCAATGTGCTGCATGACAAAACGCCCCATGAGCCCCGGGACAGCAACGCTTATTATCGTTCCCGGCGTACTGCGGCCAACCTGATGAAGAAAAACCCCGTGGCGGTAATTGATGTGCACCGGGATGGGATACCCGACCCCAATTACTACAGCAAAAACATTGCCGGTAAAGACGCTACCCAGGTTCGATTGGTTGTGGGCAGACAGAACCCCAAAATGCATTCTAATATGGAATTTGCCAAGAAAGCCATGGCTTATGCCAATAAAGTGCACCCGGGGCTGGTAAAGGAAATATTTATTGCCAAGGGTAATTACAACCAGGATATGATGTCAACGGCTATGTTGATTGAAGTGGGCACCCATACCAATTCCAAGAACGCCGCTGAAAACGGTGCAACCTTGTTTGCCGATGCGCTGCCCGGACTTTTGGGATTGGGCGGGGTTGCTCAAACTCCCGGCGGATACTCCGGTCCCGCGGCCAATTCACCGGCCGGTTGGAGAACTTTAGCCTGGATAGTCGGTATTGCCGTACTGGGCGGGGGCGCATTTTTGCTGATCAGCTCGGGGAGCTGGCAAAATGCCCGCAAGCGGTTGAGCGGTTACTGGGGCAGGGAATTTGCCGGTTTTATGGCACCGATGAGAAAAAGGACTAATAACAACCCTTCCCCGGGTGAAAGCCAGGTGAAGAAGACATGCAGTGAAGATGCCAATGATGCATTTAGGGATAACCGCGATAATGTCAGAAACGACTAGCGGGGTATGGGGCGTAAAATTGATAATAGCCTTGCTGACGCGGATCAAGTGAAGTACTTAATACTGCTAAATTAAAATTGCAATTGGGCGTATCATGCTCGCCGGTCGAAGTGATACGCCCAATTTAATGTTAAGACGCAATTGCAGCGGCAGCGATTATAATCCTCACGGCAGCGATAGTTAGTGTGAAACAAGGAAAGGTATGATCTTGTTTGGAAGAATATATAATAATTATATTGGCCGGCACTCTGGCGGGCACGTTGACCCGGATGCTGCTGTTAAAGTTGGATTATCGTCAGTATCCCGGTTATCCACATGGCTATATTACGCATCTCTCCTTGGGGGCCATTGCTTCATCTTTGGGTGCGGTGGCCGTACCCGCGCTAATGAATAAGGATTTCACCGCCTTTACCTTTTTAGCTTTGGCTGCCCAGCAGTTTCGCGAAATTCGCAATATAGAAAGACTGACCCTGGAGAATCTGGAGGAGACCCGCTTGGAAAAGCGCGGCAAGGATTATATTGAAGGCATTGCCCGTACTTTTGAAGCGCGTAACTATTTGGTAATGGCTACCGCTTTTTTTACCAGTATCGCGGCGGTGCTGGCCGGCATTTGGGCTGCCGCGGCAATGGCGCTGTTGCTGGTGCTGTTCAGTAAAACTTTTATGACCGGTAAGAACATTGGGAATATATGTAAAGTAGTTCCCGCCCGGGTCCATTTTAAAGGATCGCTATTATGTGTTAATGAGATTGATATAATGTCGGTGGGTTTATCCAAAATGCGCCAAAAAATAAAGCGGGAGGCGCTGGGTGTGCTGATTAAGCCCAAAGATGATAATGCCAGGGCTACTTTGCATGATATGGGCCAGCGCATGGCCATCACTCATACCGCGGCATTGATTATGGGGAGTAAAAAAGAAGTGGATATACCGGAATTTACTCCGCTGGCCCGGAAAAACCCCGATACCGGCGCTGTGGCTTTATACATAATGCCTATTGAAAAGGATATGGAATCGCTGATTATGGCCGTGCAAAGAACACCGCTGCTGGAGAGTGCCCGCGTTAAGCCGCTGAAAACTCAGGCCGGGCGATTAGCCGCCGATTAAGGAAAATCATTGCGGTGCGGGGGCTAAGATGAGGTTGATTCACGATAAAGGGGGCAAGATACTTGGGCGAAGAAGCGAAGGAAATACTGGCTGTGGTGACCACTGATAAAAGCAAAGTAACCGGTGCTGTGCCAATATTTATCGCCGACAGTGAAGAGGAAAAGGAAAAAACCGCTCTGTTTCTGGCTAAAACATTGGATGCTATGGTGCATGACCTGGAAAATAGCTGTTATTTTATAGTCCGACATTAAAGGTGATGACTTTGAAAATAATTTACCATTGTTTCGGCGGCACTCATTCATCGGTTACAGCCGCTGCTTTTCATTTGGGTATGCTGCCCTTCGATCTCCAAGCCAAGGATTTACTGGCTATTCCTTTTTTTGATGACCGGGACAGTCATGATCATGGCCATATTACTTTGATGGGGATAGACGGGCAAGGCAATGAAATTTATTTTGTCGGCCGGCGGGGATCACCGCGGATACTGAAAAATATTATCTACGGCCTGGCCGGGCAATTTGATATACCGCCGCAGGAGTACAAGCTGGTCAACGTAATGCACAAGGTGAACTGGAGTATGCGGCTGGGGGGCTTCATGTCCCGCCGGTTTAAATGGATTTACCCGGGACGGCCGCTGGTTGCCTGGGGCACCATCCATGCGTTCGGAGATATTATAAACCTGGTGCGCAGGGTGAAAGCGGGGGCTAAGCGATAGAGTGAAAAAAATAATATTCTATAATGACACTGGATTTCCTTATGCTGTACTGGCGGCCGCTATCCGCAGCGGTGAGCTCCCCGCTCATCGAGCGCCCCAGCTGTGTGAATTGGGCCATGTGCTGGCCCGGAGCGGATTGGGCCGGGGGGATGCCACCGTATATAATTTGGGGCGTGGCGAACAAGGTGAAAGCTGTCTGGCACTGTGGTCTCCGGGCAACGGTGATATGGTTGGGCGGGCGGTGAACAGTTTTCTGGACCTGATGCATATTGACAATTATGAGCTGGTGTACATTAAATGCCGCGGAACTTTATCGGCGAAGGCCGGCGTATGGTTGGCTAAAATCCCGGGATTAAAGGGTGTGGGCTTATCGCTGGTGCATCGTCATATTGTAAGCATATACCGGGAGCTCGGTGCCGGGCTTTAAATGGTTTGGTACAGTAAATTCAGCATTAACCTTGACTAAATATGGCAGCTGTCGGATAATGTAACAAGAATGTTGCATGAGGGGAGGGTCCCCATGCGGGACCGTGGTTTAATAATTACATCAGTGGCCGACAACAGCATAGCCGATGAACTAAGACTCCAGCCCGGGGACATGCTATTGCAGATTAACGGGCAGGAGATAACGGACATCCTTGACTATCAGTATTTAATTGCCGACGAGAATCTGCAAGTGCTGGTGCAAAAGTATAATGAAGAGCACTGGCTGCTTGAGATAGAGAAGGATTATGATGAAAGCCTGGGTTTGGCTTTTCAGGACGGTGGCTGGGGATCAACCCGCCGGTGCGGCAATAAATGTATATTTTGTTTTGTAGATCAAATGCCCCGGCAAATGCGTCCAACACTGTATATTAAAGATGATGATTACCGGCTGTCCTTTGCCCAGGGCAATTTTATCACCTTGACCAATATCGGACCGCCCGAGCTGGAACGCATAGCCCAAATGCGGCTGAGCCCGTTATACATATCCGTACACACCACAAACCCGGCCCTGCGCCGGCAAATGATGGGCAATCCCCGGGCGGCGCAAGTCATGGACCAGCTGCGTTATCTGGCCGAAGCCGGTATCCGGATGCATACCCAGGTGGTGCTGTGCCCGGGTATTAATGACGGTGCGGAACTAAGTCGCACCATTAGCGATATGGGTGAGCTTTGGCCGGCGGTGCGCTCTCTGGCTGTGGTTCCCGTGGGTTTAACCGCTCACCGCCGGGGGCTTTTCAGCTTGCGTTCCTATAACGAGCCGGAGGCTCGGAACGTGCTGCAGGAAGTACAACGGTGGCAAAAAGTATTTGCTTCTGAATATAAATATCCGCTGGTTTTTGCCAGTGATGAGTTTTACCTGCTTGCCGGGATACCTGTTCCCCCGGCGGAAAACTACGGCGGCTTTCCCCAAACCGAAAACGGTGTTGGATTGGTGCGCCTTTTTATGGATGAATGGCGGCAGTCGGCCGGAAAGCTGCCCGAACGCATTGAGTACCCGGTGAACTGTTCCCTGGTAACCGGCAAACTGGCCGGGCCGGTGCTGGCACCGGTGGTTGCCGGGCTTAATCGGATTGACGGGCTGCAGGTTGAACTACATGTTCTGGAAAATGTATTTTTTGGTAAAACTGCTACCGTGGCCGGTTTGCTTACAGGACAGGATTTATTAGCAGGTCTGGCCGGGCGCGATTTGGGTGATCGATTGTTTATTCCCGCCGTTACGCTGCGGGATGGTGACCATGTGTTTTTAGATAATATTACATTGGAGGAACTGTCCAGCAGGCTAAAAGTACCGGTTAGCCCGGTGGATGGCCCGGATGAACTGGTGCATACGCTGGGGCTGTGCTGATTTTGCGCTGAATTTAGTCTCAGGATAAATTATTAGCTATAAAAAGTTACCCCTTGGAGAGAGGTGTATTTGTGGCAAAACCGATAGTGGCTATAGTGGGGCGTCCCAACGTAGGTAAGTCAACCCTGTTCAACCGCATTGTGGGCGGGCGGGTGGCGATAGTGGAGGGAGTACCCGGCGTTACCCGGGATCGCCTTTACCAGGATGCCGAGTGGAATAACCGCTGGTTTACTCTGGTTGATACCGGCGGACTGGATTATCAGGACGAAGGCGAGCTTATATCACATATTCGCAAACAGGCCGAGCTGGCTATAGAAGAAGCTGATCTAGTGCTTTTTGTAGTGGATACGCGAGCCGGGTTAAACGGAACTGACGAAGATGTGGCCAAGGTTTTGCGCCGTTCGGAAAAACCTGTGATTTTGGCAGCCAATAAAGTAGAACATTTTGATAAAGCCCACGATCTGTATGATTTTTATCGCCTGGGCCTGGGCGAACCTTTGCCCGTTTCAGCCGCCGAGGGATTAAACACCGGCGACTTGTTGGACAAGCTGGTGCAGGAGCTGCCTCCACCCGAAGAAGATGAAGCGGATGAGGATGTAATTAAAATTGCCGTTATCGGCCGACCCAATGTCGGCAAATCATCGCTGGTTAATGCCATATTGGGCGAGGAAAGGGTCATTGTCAGTAATATACCGGGCACCACCAGGGATGCTATTGATTCATACATTACCCGGGGGGATAATAAATACTCTATAATTGATACCGCGGGTATCAGGCGGCGCAGCAAGATTGGCTTGTCCACGGAAAAATACAGTGTAATTCGCGCGCTGCGGGCCATTGATCGCAGTGATATAGTACTCATGCTGATTGACGCGGTGGAACAATTGACCGACCAGGATAAAAGGATTGCCGGTTATGCCCACGAAAAAGGACGAGCCTCGATTTTAGTGGTTAACAAATGGGATTTGGTTGAAAAAGACGATCATACGGCCAACCGGTATATTGAAAAACTGCGTGACGGGTTGGGTTTTATGCAGTACGCCCCGGTGTTGTTCGTCAGCGCTCTGACTCACCAGCGGGTGCACCGGGTGCTGGAGTTGGTGGATTACGTAAGCGAGCAGCAAAACATGCGTATTGCCACCGCCGATTTAAACCAGCTATTGCGGGAAGCCACTTTGCATAATGCCCCGCCTCAGGACCGGGGCAGGCACCTGAAAATCTTTTATGCCACCCAGGCGGGAGTGAAACCACCCACCTTTATTTTGTTTGTTAATGAGCCGGAATTAATGCATTTTTCTTATCTGCGTTATCTAGAAAACCAGCTGCGTTCGGCATATGGCTTTGAGGGTACTCCCATTAAGCTGGTCATGCGCAAAAGATAAGGAGTGGAATTATGTATACATTGCTGGCCGTTGTGATTAGCTACCTGATTGGTTCAATACCTGTGGGCGTGCTGGTGGCCAGGACCAAAGGCATAAATATAATGGAGCATGGCAGCGGCAACATCGGCGCTACCAATGTGTGGCGCAATATGGGTCCCGGGTACGGTCTTCTGGTGCTGGGACTGGATATGGCCAAGGGAGTGGCCGCCGTGCTGACAGGACGCTGCTGCGGCGGTGTTGAAACTGAACTGCTGGCTGCTTTCGGGGCGCTGTGCGGACACAGCTGGTCGCTGTTTTTGCGTTTTAGAGGCGGTAAAATTGTGGCTACCGGTGCGGGTGTATTGCTGGCCATATCTCCGCTGGCTACACTGGTGGCGCTGGTGGTGCTTTTAACCACTCTGGGCATCAGCCGATTTGTATCTTTAAGCTCTATGACGGCGGCTATATCCGTACCTGTTGCCATGATCATTTTAGATATGGATAGGTTATATATTATCTTTGGTATTATATTAATGGTATTTGTTATTTACAAGCATCGTTCCAACATAAAAAGGATTTTATCAGGTACCGAATATAAGGTGGGGAAGGGCAGGAGGCAATAATGTGGCAGTAGGTTGTGAACAGATAGCCGTGTTGGGAGCGGGCAGTTGGGGCACTGCTTTGGCTCATCACCTGGCCGGGGACGGCTGTGCGGGCTGTACGGTAAAATTATGGGCCAGACGCTTGGAACACGTGAAGGAAATCGAAACATGCCGGGAAAACAAGCGCTACTTGCCCGGTGTTTTTTTACCCGGTAACATTCAAATTACGGCAGATCTGGAACAAGCGCTGGCGGGTGCTCAATGTGTTGTTTTCAGTGTACCCTCGCACACTTTCAGATCGGTGGCAAGAGAAGCATTGCCTTTTATCCGGGCCGGGGCACATATAGTAAACACTGCCAAAGGCATTGAAGAAGACACCTTGCTCAGGCTTTCCGAAGTGTTTGCCGGTGAGGCGGGTCCGCACAGGGCAGAAAATTATGCCGTACTTTCCGGCCCCAGTCACGCTGAAGAGGTAGCCCTGCAAATGCCCACCGCCGTGGTGGTGGCTTCCGCTTCTCCGCATACGGCCGTACTGGTTCAGGATTTATTTATGCGGGATAATTTACGGGTTTATACCAATCCGGATATACTAGGTGTGGAATTAGGCGGGGCGTTGAAAAACGTTATCGCCCTGGGCACCGGTATTGTGGACGGTCTTAGCGGAAGCGATAATTCCAAAGCCGCGCTGATGACCAGGGGACTGGCGGAGATTACCAGGCTGGGGCTGGCCATGCACGCCAATCCACTGACTTTTGCCGGACTGGCCGGTCTTGGTGATTTAATCGTTACCTGCACCAGCCGGCACAGCCGCAACCGCCGCGCCGGTATAGCCATCGGGCGGGGTAAAACACTGCAGCAGGCACTGGAGGAAGTCAACATGGTTGTAGAAGGAGTGCGCACCACCCGGGCCGCGCACGGCCTTGCCGCTGCCTGGGGTATTGAAATGCCCATCACTGAGCAAATGTACCGGGTGCTATTTCACGACGTTCCCCCCCAATCCGCGGTCAATAACCTGATGACCCGGGTAAAAACCAGGGAAGTAGAAGAAGTAGCCCTCTCCAACGTCAAATGGTGGATCGAGCGCGACGGTACCGACAATAGTGCCGGGTGTTGAAAGATGATGCCGCGGTGCCGGGTGTGGGGGGTTGAAAGATTTTCAATCTTTCAACACCCCACACCCGGCACCACCGCTTGGTTAGGAAGGTGGTGCAAATATGCAGATAGTGGAGTTTAAAGGAAAACGTCCGCAAATTGCTAAAGGTGCCTTTGTCGCACCTACTGCTACGCTGATTGGCGACGTGGTGGTGGAGGAAGGGGCCAGCATCTGGTTTGGCGCTGTGCTGCGCGGTGACTTCGGCCATATCAAGGTTGGTCAGAACTCCAGCGTGCAGGACAACGTGGTGGTGCATGTTCAACCCGGCGGCCAAGCGGCAATCGGTGCCAACGTCACCGTGGCCCACGGTGCGGTACTGCATAATTGTATCGTTGAGGATGGCGCCGTAGTCGGTATGAACGCGGTTATTTTAGATAACGCAGTGATTGGCGCCCAGTCAATGATTGCGGCCGGAGCCGTGGTTACCGACGGTATGCGGATTCCTCCCGGGCACTTGGTCGCAGGTGCGCCGGCCCAAATTAAAAAAGAGCTGACGGGCAATGCGCTGTGGTGGGTGCGGCAAAGCGCTCAAGCTTATAAGCATTTGATGAAGGCATATTTAGATGAAGGTACGGGAATTGTGGGCTCGGAAGAAAAGTAAAGGGAATAACTGTTTAGACGGTCTTACAGATTACTTTTGAAGCAATGTATCGGAATTATTAGGAATTAGCGGTGATTTAACATTTGTGAAAATGTAATTTTCGGCTATCGCTGTGACATTATATAGATTACTATATCAAGCTTATATTCTGACTGCGGTGCAATTAACAAAAATAGCCGGTAGCGGTAAAATAGTTACTATATCAAATTCACTACGTTTTTGCGGTACACTTAAAAAAGTCAAGCTGTTTTAGTATCGACCTTAAAGAAATTAACCCGGCGCTAAGCCGGGTTTTTCTATTTGATATTCATGCCGCTAAAAGAAGGTAACATAGAAAGGTGAACCTCCTTCGGGACAAGCCCGTGGGTTTTCAGGGGCAGATTTTTATAAAAATACTGTTAGTCTGTCATTGCTATGAATATATAACCTGCAACGCTGGAAGTCCGCCATTGTGAAGAGCGAAGCGACGAAACAATCTTCGCTTTACAGCCTGCGTTTCTTTGGGGGCCTGCTTTGGAGTCTGGGATTACTTCGCTTACGCTCGTAATGACATTACCCAGTCTGGGATTGCTTTGCTTACGCTCGCAATGATCTTACTCAGTCCGGGATTGCTTCGCTGCGCTCGTAATGACAGTCGCATTTCCTACTGGCTGTAGACGCCCAAACCTTGGAACAATTTTAATGGCGCATTTTAGACTAAACAGTAATAAACACGGTGACTAATCATATATATATAATGTTAATGTATGCCATTGGAAAAAACTGCTCATGGACTAGGCTGGCCGATGGCCTTTATATACCGTTTTTCCTACCGGTAGGGGGGATGCTAATCTGATAACGTTTTATTAATTATATAAATTTTGTATAAGGAGGGAGTGCGTTCATGGAAAAGTTTGATATTTTCCGCGATATTGCGGAACGCACCGAGGGAGATATTTACCTGGGTGTTAGCGGCGGCGTGCGCACAGGCAAATCAACTTTTATTAAACGGTTTATGGATCTTATGGTCATACCTAACATTGAAAATGAATACGAACGGGAAAGGGCCAAGGATGAGCTCCCCCAGAGCGGGGCAGGCAAAACTATTATGACCACCGAGCCCAAATTTGTGCCCAACGAGGCTGTGGAAATTGAGATAAGCGACAATCTTAAAGTTAAGGTTCGGCTGGTTGACTGTGTAGGGTACCGGGTGGAAGGGGCTCTGGGCTATGAGGATGAGGAAGGCAACCCGCGTATGGTTTCCACCCCCTGGTTCGATGAGCCTGTTCCCTTTGAGGAAGCCGCGGAAACGGGTACCAGAAAGGTTATCAGCGAGCACTCCACTATTGGTCTGGTAATCACCACCGACGGTACCACAACTGATATACAAAGGGAAAACTTTGTCGCTGCCGAGGAAAGAGTGGTACAGGAGTTAAAAGATATCAGCAGACCTTTTATTATAATCTTAAACAGTACCGAGCCCGAAAGTGAAGATACTATTCAATTGGCCGACGAACTTTCGGAAAAATACGATGTACCGGTTATCCCGATAAATTGTGCGGAGATGCTCCAGCCCGACATATTGCTGATTATGGAAAAAGCCCTGTTTGAATTCCCGGTCAATGAGGTCTCCATAGCTATGCCTCTGTGGGTGGAAGAGCTGGAACAGAGACACTGGCTGAAAGAAAAATTCGACACGGCGGTGCAGGACACCATGCAGTTGGTGCGGCGCCTTAGGGATATTGACGGAGCTGTAGAAAAGCTGGGCGAATATGACATGGTGCAGACGGTTAATTTAAGCAACCTGGAGCTGGGCACGGGTACCGCCGCTATTGAAATCAGCTCCAAGCCTGATTTATTTTACCGGGTACTCTCGGAAGAATCCGGCTTTCAATTGGATGGCGATCACCATTTGTTCCGCCTGGTTAAGGAACTGGCCGTTGCCAAACGGGAATACGACAAAGTGGCCCCGGCCATTATGGAACTTAAGGAAACCGGCTACGGTATGGTAACACCGGGCATTGACGATATGCAGTTGGAGGAACCGGAGCTAATCAGGCAGGGCAGCCGGTTCGGAGTTAAACTAAAGGCAAGTGCCCCATCCATTCACATGATTCGGGCCAATATAAACACTGAAATAACTCCCATCATTGGTACCGAAAGGCAATGCGAAGAACTGGTGCGGTACATGCTGAATGAATTTGAGGAAAATCCACAAAAAATTTGGGAGTCTGAGATATTTGGTAAATCAGTTAGTGATCTGGTGCGGGAAGGTATTCAAAATAAACTGCAAAGGATGCCCGAGAACGCTCAGACCAAGCTGCAGGAAACTGTTAAGCGTATTGTTAACGAAGGCAGTGGCGGACTTATATGTATTATCATTTAACCGGTCGGAAGACCGGTTTTTTTTGGGTTGGGCCAAGATACTAACTGTTGCTAAAAGAAATAAATGATGATATAATGTCTACCGTACATGGAAATATATCCTTATGGCATGGACGACATATAATGCGTGAGTGTCGTACTTGTGCAATGGGCGATCGTAATTTAATCGAAGGCAAGTAAGGCAAGAGCCTTCCCTACTTGCCTGACGGAGGTGTGAATTAGTGGCGGGCAAGGAGCCGCGATTTTTTTTAGTGCAGGAGGATATTCTTCCCGAGGCCTTTTATAAAACGGTTCAGGCTAAGGAACTGTTGATGAGCGGTGAGGCAGCCACAGTTAATGAAGCGGTAGAAAGGGTGCAGTTGAGCCGCAGTGCTTTTTACAAGTATAAAGATAAAGTATATCCATTTTACCGCTGGAACCGGGATCAAACAGTTATCCTGGAAATGTTGCTGGAACATCGCTCCGGCGTTTTATCCGCAGTGCTTAACAGCATTGCTGCGGTAGGGGGTAATATCGTCACTATTAACCAGAATATTCCCCAGCAGGGTGTGGCTATAGCCACCGTAACCATTGAAACAGCTAATTTAAAATCCGATGTTGAAAACATGCTTAAAATGCTGCGCAATACCCTGGGAGTTAAAACAGCCAAGCTGCTGGGCGCGTAGTATTGTGGTATTGGGTTTGAAAGGTTGAAATCATAAATAATGTCGTACAGGGACTTGCAACATCACAGGAAAGGGGCTTTAATTATGTCGGGTGAAAATATAAAGATTGGCCTGTTGGGGTTGGGCACGGTGGGCCGGGGGGTATACCGCATTATTACCGGCAATGCGGACAATATCAGGCGCAAGGTCGGAGCCGGGGTGGAAATCAGTAAAATGTTGGTGCGGGATATTGCCAGACACCGTGGTATTGATATTGACCCGGCCAAGCTGACTACCAAAATAGAGGATATTATTGACGATCCGGAGATAAAAATAGTTGTGGAAGTGATGGGCGGTATAGAACCCACGCTGGATTATGTCAGCCGGGCGCTGGAAAACGGCAAAAGCGTAGTTACCGCTAACAAGGATATGATTGCTGTACACGGTAAGCAGCTGTTTGCTCTGTCCGAGGCCAATAATGCCGACCTGTTGTTTGAGGCCAGTGTGGCCGGCGGCATACCTATTATCAGGCCGCTTAAGCAGTGTCTGGCTGCCAACCGCATTACGCAAATTATTGGTATCATAAACGGTACCACTAATTATATGTTAACCAAAATGACCGAAGAAGGATCGGATTTTGCCGATGTGCTCAAGGAAGCTCAGGCTAAGGGTTATGCCGAGGCTGACCCTGCCGCGGATATCGAAGGTTACGACGCGGCCCGCAAGCTGGCCATTTTGGCTTCCATTGCCTTTAACTCGCGCATCGTTCTGGATGATGTATATGTTGAGGGCATTACCAAAGTAACCGCCGCAGACATTGCCTATGCCAGCGAGCTTAATTACATTGTTAAACTATTAGGTATTGCCAAGGAAACCGGGGAAGGTATAGAGGTGCGGGTGCATCCCACTCTGATACCGCGCGATCATCCCCTGGCTTCGGTAAACGATGTGTATAACGCTATTTTTGTTACCGGGGACGCTGTGGGAGATACAATGTTTTACGGTCGGGGAGCCGGGGAAATGCCCACAGCCAGCGCCGTGACGGGCGATATTATGGACGCCGCCCGTGATTTGCTGCGCAATGTACCGGGTATTATCTCTTGCACTTGCTATGAAAATAAGCCTGTTAAAGACATGGGGACCACGGAGTGTAAATATTACGTTCGCTTGGATGTAACCGACAAGCCCGGGGTGCTGGCCTCCATAGCCTACGCTTTCGGAGACAAGGAAGTCAGCCTGGCTTCGGTGCTGCAAAAGCAAACCGACGGCAATAAGGCCGAAATTGTACTGGTTACTCACAAGGTGCTGGAAAAAAATATGCAGGATGCTTTGGAAATTATCAAGCATCTATCTTCGGTTAATGCGGTAGCCAATATAATCCGCGTGGAGGGTGATTAAACCTGTGATTAGAGTTCAGGTGCCGGCCACCACCGCTAACTTGGGTCCGGGCTTTGACTGCCTGGGCATGGCGCTGGAACTGTATAATATAGTTGAATTTTATAAAATTACCCGCGGCCTGGTAGTTGAGATAGAGGGTGAGGGTGCGGCTGATTTGCCGCGCAACGAGAACAATCTGGTTTACCAGGCAGCCAAGCGGGTATTTGACCGGACCGGTTATGCACCGGCCGGGCTGCGTATCCGGCTGGTAAACGGCATACCGGTGGGCCGGGGATTGGGCAGCAGCGCCTCCGCGGTTATCGGAGGCATCATTGCCGCCAATAGATTGAGCGGCGCCAATTTAAGCAAACGGGAAATGCTTGCGCTCGCCTGTTCCATGGAAGGGCATCCGGATAATATTGCACCGGCTCTGTTGGGCGGGTTAGTGATATATGCCTCGGTAGAGGCTGAAATAACCTGGACCAAGATAGATTTGCCGGCGGGGCTCAACGCGGTAGTGGCTGTGCCCGATTTTGCCATGAGCACCAGGGACAGCAGGGAGGCTCTGCCGCACATGGTGACCATGCGGGATGCCGTGTTCAATATTGGCCGCGCGGCATTGTTGGTGGCTGCGCTGCAAAAGGGGGATTTATCCGTGTTGGGCACGGCTATGGAAGATAAGCTGCACCAAGCTTTTCGCGCGGGGTTGATCCCCGGTTTTAAAAAAGTGGTATCAGCGGCCCGGCTGGCCGGAGCCCGGGGTGTGGCCTTAAGCGGAGCCGGGCCTGCTATAGTCGCCCTGGCCGATAATAATCAGGAATTAATTGCGGAAGTGATGAAAGAAACCTTTCGGGAAAGCGGCGTCAACGCCCGTTCATTGATACTGGCGCCCAGCCCGGTGGGAGCAAGAGCACTGGAAGTAATATAAGGGGTGGATAATATGATGATTGTGCAAAAATTCGGCGGCACTTCGGTGGGGGATGCCTCACGCATTAAAAATGTAGCCAGGCGGGTAGTGGAACAGTACCGCCAGGGCAATCAAATGGTGGTGGTCGTGTCGGCTATGGGCGACTCTACCGATGATTTGATAGATTTGTCCCGGCAAATAACCGATAGCCCGTCTCCCCGTGAAATGGATATGCTGTTATCCACTGGGGAACAGGTATCCATTGCCCTCTTGGCTATGGCTATTAAAAACCTGGGTGTCGAAGCGGTATCCCTTACCGGGCCGCAGGCCGGTATAAAAACAGACGTATATTATTCCAAGTCCCGTATAACTGCTGTGGATAACACTCGCATGCGGGCTGAACTGGCGAAGGGTAAGATATTGATAGTGGCCGGTTTCCAGGGACTGAACGAATATGGAGATATAACCACATTGGGCAGGGGCGGCTCGGATACCACCGCTGTGGTGCTGTCCGCTGCTTTGCAAGCTGATCTGTGCGAAATTTTTACTGATGTGGATGGTGTCTATACCACCGACCCCAGGGTAGTGCCCGAGGCCTGCAAACTGGACACCATTACTTATGATGAAATGCTGGAGCTGGCCCACCTGGGCGCGGCGGTGCTGCATCCACGGGCGGTGGAATGCGCCAAGCTTTACAACATACCGCTGCATGTCCGGTGCAGCTTCAACAACCATCCGGGCACCATTGTGAAGGAGGAAACCGATATGGAAAAGAATATGATTATTACCGGTGTTACATATACCAAAAACGTTGCCAAACTGGGTATTTTCGGAGTGCCCGATCAACCGGGCATTGCCTATATGATATTTAAGAACCTGGCCGACAATAACATCAGCGTGGATATGATTGTGCAGAGTTCCATGCGCGACGGTGTCAATGATATATCATTCACAGTGACGCAGGATGACTTGCGCAGATCCTTGGAGACCATTGAGGAAACTATAAAAGTGGTGGGGGCTCAGGGTTACACTCATGACGCCGATGTGGCCATGGTTTCAGTGGTCGGAGCCGGTATGAACAGCAATCCCGGCATAGCGGCCATGACTTTCGGAGCTTTGGCGGACGCGGATATAAATATTGACATGATCTCCACTTCGGATATCAAGATATCCTGCATCGTTAAAAACAATGAGGCCGAGCAGGCGGTTAAAACGCTGCATAAAAAATTTGCCCTGGACAGCGTTGGGCAAAACTAACCAAGGCATCCCTGTCACAGTATCTGCTTCCGGGGCAGATAAATTAAACCGAAAGGAGCGAAATCCTGGTTATGAACCAAGGGTGAGCCAAGAAGACGGTTCTGGTGGCAGAGCCGCAGGGTCGGCTCACATAAACCGTCCCCGTGGTGCTTCCCGTGCTAGTTGCCAATGGTAATTCGCCAATAGAACCGTCCCCTTGGCGTTTCTTTGGCGTTCAAAAACCAGGTATATTATGAAGTATATAGTGGTTTTGGGCGATGGAATGGCTGATTACCCCCGTCCTGAGTTGGATAACCAAACGCCGTTGCAGTATGCGAAAACTCCCCATATGGACAGCTTGGCCGCATGCGGAGAAACCGGGCTGGTGAAAACCGTACCGGACGGGTTTGCTCCGGGCAGTGATGTGGCTAATCTATCGGTAATGGGTTATGCACCGGAGAAGTATTACACCGGGCGTTCACCGCTGGAAGCGGTCAGTATGGGTGTAGAGCTGGACGATGATGATACGGCCTTTCGCTGTAACCTGGTGACACTGTCGGATGAGCCTGATTACGCTATTAAGCAGATGCTTGATTACAGTGCCGGTGAGATAACCAGCGAGGAGGCCCGCGAGCTGATTGAAACCGTACAATTAAAGCTGGGTGTCGGAGATAAACGCTTTTATCCCGGTATTAGTTACCGTCACTTAATGGTCTGGCGGCAGGGTCCGGAAAAAGCCGTTTTAACGCCGCCTCATGATATATCAGGCCGGGTTGTGAAAGACTATTTGCCCGATGGTGCAGGCGCGGATACGCTGCTTGAGATAATGAAACAAAGCTATGCTGTGCTAAAGGAGCATCCGGTGAACAGGTCCCGAGTGGACAGAGGGCTAAACCCGGCCAATTCAGTATGGCTGTGGGGTCAGGGCAAGAGACCCCAACTGCCGCTGTTTAAAGATTTATATCACCTGGAGGGGGCCGTTATTTCCGCTGTGGACCTGATTATGGGCATTGGTATCTGCGCCGGTCTGCAGGTGATAAAAGTGCCCGGCGCCACAGGCAATATTCATACTAATTTTAAAGGCAAGGCAGAAGCCGCATTGGCCGCGCTGCACGACGGGGCGGACTTTGTTTACGTGCATATTGAGGCTCCGGACGAAGCCGGGCACCAGGGAGATACAGAGATCAAAGTGAAAGCAATTGAGCAAATAGACAGCCAGGTGCTGGGTCTATTGCTGGGCGGTTTAACTGATTTACCCGCATACCGGGTCATGCTGCTGCCCGATCACCCGACTCCGCTGAGCCTCCGTACACATACCGCCGAGCCGGTACCCTATGTGCTGGCGGGCGGCGGCGTTGCAAGTGCGGAGCACAGCCAAATCTACAGCGAATCATCTGCCGCCGCCACCGGTATCATACTGCCGGACGGTCCTTCGTTAATGCGCAGGTTCCTCGGTATCGGGTGTTAAAAGTTGAAAGGCCAAAAAGTATGTCATTGCGAACGCAGCGAAGCAATCTCAGACTCCGAAGCAGGTTCCCAAAGGAATACGGGCTGTAAAACGGAGATTGCTTCGTCGCTTCACTCCCCGCAATGACAAACTTTAAACATTGCGGGTTATATTCATAACGATGACGGGCTTCAGGCGTCGTAGGTTATATTTATAGTAATGATGGACTTCAAGCATCACAGGTTGTATTCATAGCCATGACAAGGGGTTGAAGTCTCCAAAATTATTCATTAAAACGAGCGAGTGAGGTTGTATAAATGGAAAGCTTTAATAAAAAACGTCCAACCTTTGATCAATTCAAGGCTTGGTTCATTGATGAATTGGAGCGGTGCGCCAAAATGAATTTTGTCGATGCCTACATGCCCTGGTCCGGTGTGGGCAGCGAAGAAACACGCGAAAAAATCGTTGCATCATTTATGCAAGTATTGGAAAATAAATTCGGCTTTCGACCGGTGCTTGAAGAACCCTTAACCACAATGGAGGGGGCCGTAGAAAGCGTAGTCATAAGGATTTATCACGTTTTCTCGACCATGTTTTTAGTAGAGCACATCAATGAAAAAATGTACGGTGAACGGGCTAAGAAGCTAAACTAACCCTGTTATGCCATAATTTACTGCTTGGCCAAATAACGGCAGCCTTATATAATTAAGCCGACAACTTGGACAAGGAGGTAATGTTACAGGCATATGGAAAAAAATTTTAAGATGTCAAAAGGGAGATTCGTTTGTTTTCTATTATTACCGATACTGGTATTGCTGTTTCCGGCTATGGGTATGGCACAGGTGCATGCGGTAGACAAAGGTGATTCTATCTATAAGATCAGCCAGTGGTATAATGTCAGCCAGTATGCCTTGCGCTATAATAATAATTTATGGTCCAACGCTATTTACACCGGACAGCAGTTGAATATACCGACTCGGTATGCGGCCCAAAAAGGGGATACCTTGTACCTGATCGGTAAAAAATTCGGCGTTAGCAGCAGCAGCATTAAGGAAATTAATCAACTAAAAAGCGAATTAATATATCCGGGACAAGTATTGTACATACCCCAATATAAATCGCAGAATATCAGCGGCAATGCATCGCCGGGGACCGGTGCTCCCAGCAATAACTTTAACGTGAGCCGGGGCGGCCCGAACTTTAAGACGGGAGATTTTGATTTGCTGGCCCGCATTATTACCGCCGAGGCGGATTCGGAATCCTACGTTACCCAGGTGGCTGTTGGTGCTACTGTTTTAAACCGGGTGGACAGTGCTTCGTTCCCCAATTCCATCCCGGGCGTAGTATACCAAGTTGATCAAGCTGGAAAATACCAGTTTGAGCCGGTACTAAACGGCTGGATTAATAAGCCGGCCAGTGAGTCGGGGAAAAAAGCCGCCCGGGATGCGCTGAACGGCTGGGATCCCTCTAATGGCGCTCTTTACTTTTTTGAATCGTGGGTACCGAATAAATTCTTACAATCACGCCCGGTAAGCAAGGTTATGGATGCATTTACCTTTACGTATTAGACAAACATGCTGTTTAATGATGTACCATCTAAATGACGTACCATGTAGTAAAGGTGAAAATGTAATTTAGCCTTTGCATGGCAAGAAATGAAGATATATGAGACATGTGCAATGATAAAAACCGCCTTTTGGGGGCGGTTTTTTGATGGCTGAGATAAGCGAGCGGGCTTTTGAAAAAGTTCATGTTGTTTAAAGGGTAACTTTGTTGGGTCACATAATGTCGTCCGTTAAATTCTTACTAACTGATAATTTCTACAGCCAAGTCCCATTTTTTCACCATAAGCCAGCTGTACAGACCAATCAATGCCCTTATGCAGCGCACCGAACTTATCCTCGGCATGCAGATTGTCCCCCAGACGGGAGCCGCTAAGCGCAGCTTCATTGTTAACCAGATCAACGCAGGCCTGGTCCAGGGCCACGGGATCGCGGGAAGCCGCAATGCCAATATCCCGTACTATTGGAGCATCGTTATAGGAACAGCAATCGCATTCCGGGGAAACGTTCATAATAAAAGAAATATGAACAGCCTTATGTTCTTTATTTTTTAAAACACCCATAGTGTATTCCACAATCTTTTCCTGTACGTTATTGGGTTGGGTCTTCCAGCTAATTTTTATCGCCCCTTCGGGACAGGTAACGGTACACTCGCCGCAACCCCAGCATAGATTCTCGTCAATAGCGGCGTGCTCCTCAATATTGATGGCGGCTGCCGGACACCACCTGGCACACAAACCGCAAGCCAGACACTTTTCAGCAACAACGCTGGGCAAAACGTCGGAATGCATCATTTGTTTGCCGCTGCGGCAGCCCAAACCCATGCCCAGGTTTTTCAATGCGCCGCCAAAACCGGTCAATTCATGACCTTTAAAATGAGTTACGGATATGATAGCCCCCGCGTGGTAGGCCGCACTACCTATTTTAACTTCTTTAAAATGATTTCCTTCAATGGGTACATTAACATAATCTTTGCCGTTTAAACCGTCGGCAATAATCAGTGGCGCATTGACTACCGCAAAATCAAATCCGTTTTGAATGGCGGTTTCCAAGTGATCTACCGCATTAGCCCTGGAACCCACATACAATGTGTTGGCATCGGTAATAAATGGCTTGCCGCCGTATTCTCTGACTTTATCAACAATTTGACGTACAAATTGCGGGCGGATATAAGCTAAATTACCCTTTTCGCCGAAGTGGACTTTCAGTGCCACCAGTTCATTGGGCTTGATAACTTCCTTTAAACCTGCCCGGTTGCATAACTTGGCTAATTTTTTAAGCAAGTTTTCCTTACTGTTGGTGCGTAAGTCAGTAAAATAAACCTCCGAAAACTGTGACACAGTAACCCCCTCCTCTATTAAGTTAACATTTTACCATAATTGAAAAAATATCGCTACATGTGGCTATCGAGTAATATAAAGGTCCTTATTGAACGGTGAATAACTTAGCTTGCAAGAGCTAAGGAACAGCAATATTATTTTTAATATTGCATATGCTAAAAAGGTGTGGTATACTTAACTTCGTCAATAAATGGGGCTATAGCTCAGCGGGAGAGCGCTTGACTCACATTCAAGAGGCCACTGGTTCGAAACCAGTTAGCCCCACCAAAGAAAACCCTTTATCCATACAGGATAGAGGGTTTTTTATGTTTTGTGGGTTTTGGTTCTGGCCGGATTTTATTTACTGTGTTTTTTGTTTTTTATTAATCCACCAGATGGACTTAGCTTAAATATAATTTTTTCTCTTTCCAAAGGCAGGAAGACTATCGGAAAAACCGAATCAGTAATAAACGGAAGGGAGAATTATTATGCCGAACAATAATGAATTGTTTGATATGCTTCGCGCCGTTATTCAGGGGGAGTTAAAACCTATCCATCAGGAATTGCAGCAAGTTAATACCCGCCTTGACACTCTGGAAGCTGGCCAGGCCGACTTAAGACAAGGTCAGAAAAAACTGGAAGCTGCCCAGACCGACTTAAGACAAGGTCAACAAGAATTAAAGCAAGAAGTACAGGATCTAAGACGGGGCCAGGAAAAACTGGAAGCTGGTCAGTTAGAATTAAGGCAAGGCCAGGTTGCTATTGAGGCCGCTGTTAACGATTTAAGGGCTATCAACCGTGCAACGCACAAGAAGATTTTTACTCAACTAGATTCTATTTGGGGTGATGTCAAAAACATTGGCAAGCGCCTTGATGTTCAAGAGGAAAAAGCAATTCGATAAGTACCAAGCTATGGCTTGCTAAAAGTAACTCCAGGGTTAGGCACTAAGTGAAAGCCCTATTTTAGTTAGTTAAAGAGCTAACCATTCCGTTGCGTTTTCTGCTACCTTTTTTCGTTAGCAACTGCCAACTGTCTTTTTCTTTCAATAATATTCCGCATAACGGCTTCTTCAGTGCTTACGCTTTATCTATATTATGTGACGCTCCACTTTTGGGCGGTTAGTCTTTAATATCCGGCAATTGATGATACTGTTTTCCCTTGAGAATGTAATGGAAAACTTTAATCTGGTATAAATGAACCGATAATTTGAAACAATTCTATATATAAAACCACCGGCTAAGGCTTGGTGGTTTCTTTTAAATGCGCCATTAAACAAATCAGCCGGCAGCTATTACAGGTGATCTATTCATGTATGTGCAAACAAACAGCCAAGAATATACCAAACGCTCCGGCGGCAGGGATGTGGTTTTTGTATTTGGCGCCGGAGCCTCCTATGCCGATGGTGCCCCCTTGCAGGCGGATATATTGCCGTTAATCATGTCCGGTGAGCTTCCCGATATACAAAACTCACCAATCGGGCAAATGGTAACGGAATTTATAGCGCATAACTTTGCCTGGGATGCACAGGCCAGGATATATCCCACACTGGAAACTGTATTCGGCTTTTTAGATTACTTTATAAGCCAGGATGAGCATTTAAGCGCCCAATATCCCAATGCAAAAATTCGTGCTGTTAAAGAAGGACTAATAAAAATTATTCATTACGTTATTAGCGTAAAATCGAACGAACAGGGAAAAACATACCGCTCTTTCTGGAAAACCATCGGTAAATATAACCCAAACATAGCCATACTCACTTTAAACTATGATACTTTGCTGGAAAATGCTTTTAGCTTCATGTACCCTGATGCAGATTGTATTAATTACTGCATTCACCTTATGAACGAAGACCTGGACCGGAAAAAACCCTCAATGGAGCGGCATCTTAAACCAGGCGCCGTTAAAATCATGAAAGGCCACGGCAGTTTAAACTGGAAATATTGCCATTGCTGCAAGCAGGTTTTACTTACTCCCCGTGATACCAAGATAGATCTGTTTGACGAACATACGGGTGAGGATATTGCCAAGAACGCCGGCAATGATACCGGCAGATTTGCTAAAGGCTGGCACTACTGCCCTATTGACAGCTCAGAATTTGAAACCTTAATTATTCCACCGTCACATATCAAGAAAATATCCCACCCGATTATTTCGCAAATACTTAGTGAAGCAATGCGTGAAATCAGGTCATGTCAAAAGGTAGTATTCGTGGGCTATTCATTTCCCGATGCTGATGTGCATTTCAAAGCTTTATTTAAAAAAAGTTTGTCCCGTAACCAGCAGATAATAGTGGTTAACAACAGTAAGTCAAAAACTCTGAAGTATAATTACCTCGCTTTAACCGATACCGTGCAGTTTATAAAATTATCATTTGCCGAGTTTCTGAACAGCGAGTCTTTAATAAATGAAATATTAACCGGTACCAATAGCAGCTGAAGATATATAAAGCAGCCCTGTTTTTTAGGCAGCTAAATCACATATCTATTCTGTTAAACGCGGCGCCATAAAAAGATGAGAACAAAGCATAAGTCCGTCATTGAATAAAACCTGCGGCGCTTGAAAGTATGTCATTGCGAGAAGCAAGCGACGAAGCAATCTCTACTTTACAGTTGCCATTTCTTTGAGGGCCTGCTCCGGAGTCTGGGATTGCTTCGCTTACGCTCGCAATGGCATTACCCGGCAATGGCATTACCCGGCGTCGGACATAAATTCGTATGTGATTTGCAAATGCAGGCATTCTATTAACTAAGAGCCTTGGTGGGGGTGATTTTTTGCGTCTGCAATTGCAAAAACGGTATAAGCATTTTCGGCGTTACCGGGAAATAGCCAATGTGCTGGTTAAGCATGGCTTTGGCTTTTTGCTGAACAGCCTTGGATTGGCGGAATTCTCCCCTCCAAGGCGGCTATCCGCCGAGGAAAAAAACGCTCCCGAGGAAACCATAGCGATACGCATGCGTATGGTACTGGAGGAGTTGGGGCCAACCTTTATCAAACTTGGCCAGCTGCTCTCCACGCGCTCGGATATATTTACCGCCGCATATATCAAAGAGCTGGAAAAATTGCAGGATAAAGTACCTCCGGTGCCTTTTGCGGACATCAGCGAACTGCTGGAATTAGAGCTGGGTCAGACGCAGTCTCAAATATTCAGCCATTTTAATCCCATGCCGCTGGCCGCCGCGTCCATCGGACAGGTTCATGAAGCGCGTTTAATCAATGGCCGCCGGGTGGCAGTGAAGGTGCAGCGTCCGGGCATCCGGGCCAATGTGGAAGTAGACATGGAAATATTATATGATCTGGCCGGCCTGGCGGAAAGACATACCGTCTGGGGGAAAATATATAAATTCACTGAAATGGTGGAAGAGTTTGAGCATATCCTCCAGGAAGAATTGGATTTTATGCTGGAAGCCAGGCATGCTGAAACGCTGGCCCGTAATTTTGCCGGTGAACAATATATAGTTATCCCTGCCATATACTGGGATTACACAACCAAAAGAGTGCTGACTATGGAGTTTATAAACGGCATTAAAATAACGGATAACAGCAAGCTGGCGGCCGCGGGTTATGACATGACGGAGATTGCCCGCCGGCTGGTAGAGACCATGCTAAAACAGATACTGATGGATGGCTTTTTTCATGCCGACCCGCACCCTGGCAATGTACTGGCGCTGCCGGGCGGGCGATTGGCTTTTTTGGATTTCGGCATGATGGGGTATTTGGAACAGGAATTGCGCGATAAAGTAATTAAACTTGTATTTGGCTTAATCAACAAAAATTCCACGGAGATTTTACGGGCAGTGATGAGTCTTGAGGCACTGCCCGTGCATGTAAATATGTACCAACTGCGCAGAGATATCGAGCACTTGCGGGAAAAATACTACCAGATTCCGCTGGGACAAGTCAGCGCCGCGGAATCGCTGGGGGATATCATGAATCTGGCTTACCGCCACCGCATCAGAGTGCCTATTGAACTAAATATGATGATTAAAGCTTTAATTATTACCGAAGGTATTGCCGCTCGCCTGGATCCCCGAATCAGCATTGTACAAGTAATTGAACCGCTGGGGCAGAAGTTGCTGCGGCGCCGGTTCAGCCCGGAAAGTATAAGAAAGCTCTTCTGGGATAATATTAACGATTACCATATTCTTTTTACCCGTCTGCCCGGACAATTAGGTAGAATCATTGAACTTTTAACCGGGGGAGAGATCAAAGTTAAAACCGAGAATCCGGATTTGGGACGGGCCCTGATAAAACTAAACACTATGGTAAACCGCTTGGTTTACAGTATTATTGTCGGGGCCATGGTGATTAGTTCTTCATGGTTGATCAGAGAGCGGATTACTTTTTGGGGGGTCCCCCTGGCGGAAATGGGTTTTGTATTTGCCGGGTTATTGGGGTTCTGGTTGCTGGCGATGATCATTAGGTCCAAATTCTATTGAAAGAGGGTACTGTTATGAACAGGGTCATTTGTTATATTGAAGATTGTCGCTTTAACAACAACATGAAATGCAACGCACCCAAGGTATCTTTCAAACTTAGAAGCAACCACCCGGACAATCCGGTCGAACATGCGTTGTGCGCGTACTACCGTCCCGTACCATGAATACTAATTTTTATAGAATTATGCGGATGTCGTGGTTAGTTTAATAAAGTTAAAGCCTGACCCCCTCTTTTCTTCGAGTACTTTTTTTTCTTTTAACAGTGCGGATATTCTTTCGTCAAATACGGGTGAGCCCTGTGGCGCCATGGTCTGTATATTTGTTAACCTGTTCAGGCTCCGGCGTTTGGTCTCTATTAAAATATTTAAATAATCCAGAGCGTTTCCCATTTCCTCAAGTCCTGCTTTAGTGTTGCCGATACATTTATATAAGACGGCCAGCAGTATGGATATCTCCATCTGATTTCGCAATTCAAGAGATATGCTTTCACGCACATCCTTTAATTGATTGATGAAGGGCATTATTTCATGGCTGGCGCCGTTCGCTGGAAAATGCAGTTCCACTTGTACCGGTCGGCAATGGGCTGTTACCTGTTCTTGAAACTCTTTTTTGGCAAACATGGCACTGATATTTCCCGCATTATCCAGATATTCGATCCACCTGAACATTTGAGGCTCCTCCTTAAAGAAGATTTTTATTTAATTTTATTTTACAGCACTTTGACATGCAGTTGTCCTGTTTTACAGAAACTTAACTTATGTTAAAAAGGAATTAAGAACATGTTAATTTAATTGCAAAAAAAACCATTACACCAGTGTCTTTGCAGGATTTTTACAGTATTTGCAGAAAAATTAAACTATTGCATGTACTACTAGTTATATACAGAGGGGTGATTTTTTGAGCGATGAGGTAAATGATGTTTTGCTTATTATTACCGACGATAAAATGAAAGCATTTTTTACCGTCAGGGAACCTGAATCAGTCAATAAAGAGCTGATTGACAAACTGGTGCGGGATAAAGGGGTAAAGTATGGGATTGATCAGCAGGTATTGGATGATCTGATCAAATCTCCGAATGAAGGTACATTTTTGTTTGCCACAGGCACGCCTTCCATAGAAGGCAAGGATGGTTATATGCAATATCTTTTTAGTTCCCGGGTGGTTAGGTCGAACGAACAAGATCAGCAAAACGTTGACTTTAGAGAGGTTTTTGATGTTCCATCCGTAACTGCCAATACCGTGTTAGCCGTTTATCATCCGGCGGTCAAGGGGAAAGACGGCCGCATGGTGACCGGACAGGTCATTCCCGCGCGCAAAGTTATGGAACTGACCCTTCGGGCCGCCAAAGGAACGGTTTTGTCCAATGACGGTATGACGGTATCCAGTAAAATTAAAGGCCGCCCCTGGGCACAAAAAAAAGGGGCTAACGTCATTGTCGGTGTGGATGCCGTCTACCAGCACGAGGGCGATGTGGATATTAAATCGGGAAACTTGCGTTTTCACGGTGATGTTGTCATAACCGGCAATATTATGGAAAATATGATTGTGGATGTGCAAGGCAATCTAAGGGTACAGGGATTTATATCACGATCAAATGTAAAAGTTAAAGGCAGCTTGGAAGTGATGAAGGTGATTACCGCCGGGAAGATTGTGGCCGGTGGTTCCACGGTTTCATTAAGCGCGGTGGAAAAAGAATTGCGGAAAATTGAACAGAGCATTAACAGCCTGAATGCCACAACCTTGCAGCTAATGGGCAAACTGAGGCAAAACAGGCCCAATATCCAATACGGGCAGGTTGCCATGACCTTGCTGGATAAAAAGTTTAACTATATAGGCAGACAGGTGCGCGGTCTGGCTGGATTAGTTAACAAACAAAAGCAAAAGCCACCCGAAGAAGTACAAGATGCAATTCAGGCACTGAACAGGGTTAGTGGATTTAAAGTTCTGGCCTTGCAAAACCTGGACGAGGTGCTAAACAGCATAGCATCCGCGCTGGCGCTGTTGGACTCTTTAAGTGACGAATCCGCCCATGTCGTCGCCAACAGTGTTTGGAATTCAGAAATTGAAGCCACCGGCGATATTAAAATAACCGGGCAGGGGGGATTTAATTCCAGGTTGAATTCCCTGGGCACCATCACTATAAAGGGTGTATTCCGGGGTGGTGATATGTATGCCCAGAACGGAGTTAACGCGGGTGAAATCGGCGGCCCCATGGGCATAACCACGACGGTCCGCACCGAAAAGGGCTGTCAGATTAAAGCCAGGCGGGTATATGTCGGCACTGTTTTGCAAATCGGTTCCTGCGTTTGCAAAATAAACCAGGAGAATAGCATGGTGCTGGCCAGAGTTAATGAAAAAGGTGAATTAATTTTGCATTGACCAGAAAAAAATAGCGTAATATAGTATAATATGTAGGAAATTTATGGCCGGAAATGTAAATTAATATAACGGGCTTAGGAGTTGACCCGAGTGGCAAGAAAGCGCAGACACAACAATGAATCCGAGGGTAGTCGCGACCGTTGGCTGGTTACCTATGCAGACATGATCACTTTGCTGCTGATTTTTTTTATTGTCATGTACACCTTAAGTAAAATAGATGCCGCCAAATTTGAAACAATGGCTGAATCCCTGGCCGCGGTTTTCGGTGCGGGGGGGATGGTTATGGACAGCCCCGGTCCGCAAGTAATTCCCGGCGCTCCTTCGGATCAAATGTCGGATATGATGAAGGATATTGAATTGGAAAATGCCCGGATGGCCGATTTAAAAGAACAACTGGAAGAATACATCAATGAAAACGGTCTGCAGACAAGTGTTTCGGTAACCAGGGAAGAGCGGGGCATCGTACTTAGTTTTCAGAATGAGGTACTCTTCGATCTGGGCTCTTCTCAGCTGACCGGAGAGGCCAGGCGGATATTAAGCCAGGTGGCGCCTATATTGGAGAATACTCCTAATTATATCCGTGTGGAAGGGCACACGGATGACTTACCCATTAACACGGCCCAGTTCCCCTCCAATTGGGAACTGGCGTCAGCCCGGGCCACCAACGTGGTACAGGAGTTTATACACATGCACGGTTTTCAGCCGCAAAAGCTATCCGCCACGGCATATGGCGAATACCGGCCCCGGGTGCCCAATGACAATCCCGCGAACAGGCAGCTGAATCGCAGAGTGAACCTGATTATCCTCAGCAGCAAGTTTGCGGAAGCAGAACCGGGGGTCGCACTGCCGCCGGCGGAGCAGAATGGAATTGATTAATTGATCATCTTAAAAAAGGAAGGTAAAGTATGGATCTAGCAACCATAGTCGGCTTTATTCTAGGTATGGCGTCACTGCTTGTTGGTTTTCTATTGGAGGGGGGACACATCGGAGCGCTGATACAGCCCAGCGCGGCATTGATTGTTTTCGGCGGCACCATGGGAGCTACCATATTCAGCTTTGCTCCCAAGGATCTCAAGGCACTGCCTACGCTGCTTAAACTGGCCATGTTTAATAAACCCCAGGACCCCGCCGGAACTATTCAAGAGATCGTTGGCATGGCCGAAGAGGCCCGGCGGGAGGGCTTGTTGTTTCTGGAAAATCGCCTTCCTCAAGTCAATGACCCCTACTTGAAAAGGGGCTTGCAGCTGGTTATTGACGGTACCGACCCGGAACTGGTCAAGAACATTCTGGAAGTGGAGATATATACTATTGAGGAACGCCACAACATTGGCAGCAAAATATTTGAGGTGGCGGGCGGATATGCTCCTACGATGGGTATCATCGGTACGGTGATGGGACTGGTGCATGTGCTGGGCAGCATGAGCGACCCGGATAGTCTGGGCCCGGCCATTGCTGTTGCTTTTATGGCCACTCTCTATGGTGTGGGCAGCGCCAATGTCCTATGGCTGCCCCTGGCGGCAAAATTATCCAATATTAGCAAGAAGGAAATATTAATCAAAGAACTCATGATGGAAGGAGTAGTATCCTTGCAGGCGGGCTATAACCCCATATTAATCCAGGAAAGGCTTCTGGCCTATCTCAATCCCTCGATGCGTAAGACGCAAGACGAGGAGGTTATGGAGGAATAAAGAAGTAAAATACATATTGTATTATTTTATTAAGCACATGACCATTACGCACAGTGACTATACATATTTTTAATATTTAGGGAGGCGTTGTATTTGGCCGCTGAAACCAGCGTGACGACTGATTTGCAGATAGTGGTTTTTTCTGTGTCCGACCAGTTTTGGGGCATCGACATAGCATCTGTCTATGAGATTATCCGCCTGGAAAAAATCACTCCCATACCCCAGGCGCCCGCTTATGTTGAAGGAGTGATCAATATCCGGGGGCAGGTAGTGCCCGCTGTAAATTTGAACGTGTTATTCAGTGCCGGAGCGCTGGAAAGAACCGACAACAGCCGGATGATTGTCGTTGAGACAGAGCATAATAAATTTGCTTTAATTGTTGACGCGGTATATGAAGTAAGAAAAATCAGCCCGGATATGATTAAACCCGCTCCAGCCGCTATTTCGCAGAACCAGCAGTATTTGCAGGGCATTATTTTGGATGGTGAAAAGCTAATCGTACTGGTAAACTTAAATAAATTAATGTCCAAAAGGGATATGCGAGAATTAAAAGATATGGAGCAGTTGGCATGACACAACATTAGGAGGTGATCTTTTGTTCAGCGACGCTGAAATTGCTATTTTTCAGGAAGAACTGGAAGAAAAATTACAAATAATCAACGATAATATACTTTTATTGGAGCAGCAGCAAGTGACGCCCGAAGTGATTCAGGAGATTTTCCGGGCCGCCCACACCATTAAAGGCTCCTCAGCTATCATGGGTTACGATAAAATGACCGAGTTAACCCACCAGATAGAAAGCTTGTTTGATGAAATACGCAACAACCGGTTGGAAATTACCGGGGAACTGGTGGATGTACTCTTCGAGGCAATGGATACACTAACGGCTTTAAAGGAAGAAATTATAGGCGACGGTACAAACAATACCGATATAGCGCCGGTGCTGGCAAAAATAAAGCAAACCGGTCACGGCAATTGTGATGCAAATAATGATACAGCCGATAATCAAGCGGCAGCCGGGGCTATGCACAGCAGCCGGGCGTCAGGGCCTGATTGCAGGCCTGCGGATAAGACACCGCGGCTGAACTTGGAAATAGACGAAGCTACCGAAGATGTAATCAGGGAAGCCGAGATACGTGGATATTTTGCCTATGGTTTGCAAATCAGCATTGAACCTGATTGCCAAATGAAGGAAGTACGTGCTTTTCTGCTGTTTGAAACGCTGGAGCAGGCGGGGGAAATAGTCAGGACCAATCCGCCCGCCGAGGAATTGCAAGCCGGTCGTTTTGATAATAATATAGCTATGATTATTATCAGCCAGTCCGATATGGACCAGGTGAAAAATCTAGCCCTGTCAATAGCGGAAATTAAAGATGTTTACATCAAATTAATCGAAGCGAATAATAAAATGCCCCTGGAAGAATACCATAACGGAGAGTCGGCGCCGGAACAATTATATGCGCTAAAACAGTCGGATTCGCCCGTTGGCAATCAGGCTGTACAAGGGGCCTCATTACTCAAGAACTTGTCCGACAAGACAGCAAAAGACAAGCCTGAAAAGAAAACCATTAAAACAGTAAGGGTAGATGTGGAAAAACTGGATGTATTGATGAACCTGGTGGGAGAGCTGGTTATTGACCGCACCAGGTTGGAAAGGTTTGTGGATGTATTTGAGAGCCATCATGGTGCGGATGAATTGGTAGACGATATACTGGAAATATCCAATCACCTGGGGCAGGTTACCACCGATTTGCAGGATGAAATAATGAAAGCCCGTATGCTGCCGGTAGCCCAGGTTTTCAATCGCTTCCCCCGCATGGTGCGAGATATAGCACATAAACTAGGCAAAGATATAGAATTTATTATTGACGGTAAAGAAACCGAACTGGATCGCAATGTTATCGAAGTAATTGGCGATCCGTTAATACATTTACTAAGAAACTCAATTGATCACGGCATTGAAGATCCTCAGGAAAGGCAGCGGCTTGGCAAGCCGGCCCGGGGACTGCTGCAGCTTAAAGCATCCTACGTTGAAAGCCATATCGTCATTACGGTGAAGGACGACGGCCGGGGTATTGACGCTCAAAAGCTAAAGGATAAAGCCATTCGGCGGGGTCTCATCAGCGAGGAGCAGTCTCAGCGCATGGGTGATCGTGAAGCGCTGGATTTAATATTTCTGTCCGGCTTTTCTACTGTGGAAGAAGGTAATGTCAGTGATATTTCAGGCCGGGGCGTGGGCATGGACATTGTACGCACCCAGATTGAAAATATTAACGGCACGGTGGAGTATCAAACCACACCCGGTCAAGGCACTCGTTTTTCCATCAAACTGCCGCTTACCCTGGCTATTATCCGGGCTCTTATGGTGGAGCATGGCGGCATGACCTATGCTTTCCCGCTGACTTACGTGGTGGAGACATTAAATCTTAGTCGCTCGGACATTAAAAATGTACGGCATTCCGAAGTGATCGTGGTTCGCGGGCAGGTCCATCCGTTAAAACGCCTGGAAGATATATTCTGTCTTGAGACCGGGAGTAACGACGGTCGGAAAGTTTACGTGGTTATTGTCGGATCAGCTGACCGTAAACTCGGCTTGGTAGTGGACAAATTGATCGGTGAACAGGAAATAGTTATCAAATCTCTGGGATCCTACCTTGGTCAGGTGGAGGGTCTCTCCGGCGCGGCCATTTTGGGCGACGGCAAAGTTTCGTTAATTGTTGACGTGCGGAGTTTAGTGCGCAGTGCAGGCTCCGAGGAGGCTTTCGCTTATGCTGCGGCCAATTAATGTACTGGTGGTGGATGATTCGGCGCTGATGCGCCGGATCATTGCCCGTCTTCTGGGCATGCAGGCCGGTATAAAGGTTATTGACACCGCTGTTTCCGGTGAGGAGGCCATAAAAAAAGTCCATGCGCTGCACCCCGACGTGGTCACCATGGACGTGGAGATGCCCGGCTTGAACGGGGTGCAAACGGTATCGCGGTTAATGAAGGAATGCCCCGTTCCGGTGGTGATGCTGAGCGCACACACCACCGAAGGCGCCCGGGTAACCATGGAAGCGCTGGCGGCAGGTGCGGTGGAATTCGTGCCCAAACCGCAAAAAACAGGTGGTACTGAGCAAATGGTGGCGGAATTGGCCCGCAAAATCAGAGTGGCCAGACGGGCCTCAGTGAAAAAATGCTTCGCAGCGCCCGTAGAACCAAGATCGACGCAGGCCCGGTTTCGTAAAACCGGGCCTGCGTCAGCCAAGGATACTTCCGCTCATGGTTCGACCCCGGCAAGCACTTCTGCGGATGGACAAACCGGGTCCGCTGATGTATCCACAGCCGCTACAACAAGGAGCGCATCAAAAATAACCGGCAAACCGGCGGTAAATATTCCGTCCAAAGCTGCCCGTTCGAATAGCGCAGCCGCGTATCCCACTCCGCCTATCGCTTCCAGACCAACTGCCGTGCGAACAACCGCCGGATTTAAAAAAATTTCCGCGGGGCAAACGGAACTGGTAGTTATCGGTTCGTCCACCGGCGGACCGGCGGCGCTGCAGATGCTGCTTCCGGCGCTGCCCGGCGACCTGCCCTGCGGGGTGGTAATAGTACAGCACATTCCGGTGGGCTTCAGCGGCCCCATGGCCGAGCATTTGAACCGCAAGTGCAAGCTGGAAGTAAAACACGCCGAGCAGGGCGATCGGGTAATGCCCGGTTTGGTATTGGTGGCTCCGGCAGGTTATGATCTTACCTTCCGCAAATATGCCGGCAGGTTGACTGTTGCTTTGGATAAAGGCAATAAGCCCGTACCACCCGGCGGATTCCGCCCTTCGGTTGATGTTGTGATGAACTCGGCGGCCGACGTGGTAGGCGGACGCACGCTGGGCGTGCTGCTCACAGGCATGGGCAGAGACGGCGCCCGGGGCATGCTGTCCATCAGACAGCGTGGCGGCCGGACCATTGCTCAGGACGAAAGCACCAGCGTAGTATATGGCATGCCCAAAGCCGCCGCCGATTTGGGCGCGGCGGAAAAAATTCTGCCCTTGCACGGCATTGCGGAAGAAATAGTACGCCTGGTTTAAACCAGTGGTATCGGGTACGGCAACGGTGGAGTAATATGCGACAGCCGATATAAATACTTTTAACTTTGCGTAACGCGGCTGGAAACACTGCACAAAAAGCTGTAAAAACTCTAAAGTTTTTTTAACCGCTGACGAATAATATTAACAAGAAGGATAACAAAGGCGGGTGCAAGCCATGAAAGTCACCCCTCGTGGACCGGGTGTAATCAATGCTTACAAATCACAAAACGATCAGAATAAAAATATGCGCAAAAACCGGGGCACTCCCGGCATGGACAGAGCTGAAATTTCCTCGGTGGGCCGTGAACTGCAAACCTACCGGGCGGCGCTGAAACAGATGCCCGATGTTCGTCAGGATCAGGTGTCGGAAATCAAAAGCCGTATTAAAAACGGCACCTATACGCCTTCGGCGGAAAAAATAGCCGAAGGGATTATACGGGAATCACGTTTGGATACCAAGGTATAATGCTTTATGGCAAATTACCCGGTTAAGGAGAAACGACATGGAAAGGGATGCTCTTTTTATAGAACTGGAAGCAGTGCTGCGCCGGGAGCATGAACTGGCCGGCCAGTTATTGAAAGCCACCGGCTGGCAAAACAGCGCTCTGCGCCGCAACGATATGGAAATGTTAAATCAGGCTGTTGCCGAACTGAGCGAATTGAACGGGGAACTGCGGCGGTTGGAAGACACTCGGGAAACGCTGCAAAATCGGCTGGAAAACGCACAGTCCATTGCGCCGGGGGCCACTTTAACCGCTATTGCCGCCGGGGCGCCGGGAGAAATTTCCGCACGGCTTATTGATTTGCGCCGGGACTTGCGGTTGCGTCTGCATGAACTGCGGCAGCTGACCGATACCAACAATCTGTTAACCCGCAATGCCCTGCGGATGAACACTACTATCACGAATATATTCAAACAGGCCGACGGTGGCACTACTTATGGCGAAAGTGGACGGGTGCAGGATCCCACACGAACGCTGACCACGTTAAATAAGTCCGTTTGATAAAGAATCCTTCATGTATATGTTGGAATAGGCGTACCTAAATTAGTTATCTTAACCGCTAACAAACAGCAAACAGACAAATCCAGTCATACATAAAATATAAAGCGAGGTATACTATTATGCCCGGATCATTTTCTGGTATAGAACTTGCCCGGCGGGCGCTGCAAACCCATCAAATTTCTCTGGAAACAACCGGGCACAACTTAGCCAACGCCGGAACGGCCGGTTATTCACGCCAGCAGGCCGTACACTCGGCCACCGATCCCTACACCAACCCCGTGCCGTTTAACAAATTAACCGTCGGTCAGCTTGGCACCGGTGTGGAAGTAAGGATGATCAGACGCATTCGCAATGAGTATCTGGATACTCAGGTGCGCACAAGCACATCCGCTTACGGTTATTGGGCAACCCAGGAACAACTTTACGCCCGTATCGAATCTATTTTCACCGAGCCCACCTCCGACGGTATCGGGGATGTCATGACCAACTTTTTCGAAGCCTGGCACGATTTAAACAACAGCCCCCAGGATCCGGGTGTAAAAGCCGCCGTGGCCGAGTTGGGCGATGAATTGGCCAACTTGATGCGGGAGTCTCACTCGCAATTGGGAAATATCAGCGAAAGCATAGTTAAGCTAAAAGATGATGGGTCCGGTAATCTGCAGGTAGACGGAGGGCAGCTGAAGGATCAGGTTGATGTAGTAAACGACATTTTGAAGCAAGTGCGGGATTTAACGCAAGGCATCAAAAAGGTCTATGCCTATGGCAACCAACCCAATGATTTATTGGATAAACGTGATTTGCTGCTGGACCAGCTGGCGGAATATGTGCCCCTTAACGTAATTAATAAAAACGACAGCGGGGAAATTGAATTACAGATCTTTGGCCAAGAGGTTGATTTTAAGAAAAAAGACGCTGATTATCCCGTAGCAACGATTCAGTATGACGAAACCAACGATGATATATTACTGACCATGAATTCAATTACGGGTTCCTCCACAGTTTCCCTTGACAACTATACGGATAACGCACCTCCGGCGGGAAGCATTTTATCTCTGGAGATGACCAGGAATAAGGTAGAGGAGTACCGGGCTAATCTTGTCGATTTATCCGAAGCTCTGAAAAAAATGGTCAACGATCAGGCGCCTTTTGACGCCGATTCGCTTAGTACGGATGAATTTTTTTCGGGCACTCTGGGCGACGCCAACGATGTTTTTAGAGTTAATCCGGAAATAATGACCGACCCCACTGTCATCGACGGTGAAAAAGCCCTCAATGTGGCCAGGTGGTTTACCATTAGTATGGACGGCGGCAACGTGTCGGTAGGCGGTGTAGATTTTGCGACCTACGACCTGGATGGCGCTACCTTCTCGGAATACTACAACGCCATACTTACAAATATCGGTGCCAATTCGAGCACGGCCATGAACATGACGGACAACCAGTACGCCATTAACGAGCAAATTTTATCGGTACGGGATTCCGCCCAGGGAGTTAACGTAGATGAAGAACTTTCCATGCTGCTGCAATTTCAATATGGGTATCAAGCCTCCGCCAGGGTAATGACCACACTGGATGAACTGCTTGATCACCTGATAAACCGGACAGCCTAAGTTAAATACATACTTTGCCAGGAACCGCCGGAGGGGGGAAATAACAATGCGAGTCACTAACGGCATGATAAGCCGCCACACCCAGAACTATATTCAATACGGTATGCAAAGAATGGCCCGCGCTCAGGAAATGGCGTCCACCACCAAAAAAATTATCGGGCTCAGCGACGATTCCACCGCCATCAGCCAGCTGCTGAATGTTAGAACAAATGTGAAGTTAAATGAGCAATATATGCGTAATATTGATAACGGTTTGAGTTATCTTTATGGAGCGGATACCGCATTGCATACGACAGGCAACATTATAAAAAAAGCCAAGGATTACGCCGAACAGGCTGTTAACGGAACTTTATCCGAATCTGATATGCAAGCTATCGGCGAGCAAATAGATAAATTATTGGATGAAATGAAGGATATTGCCAACACTTCCGTGGGTGGGGTCTATATATTTGCCGGCACGCAAAACAGCCGGCCGCCCTTTGAATTTACCAGGGACGCCGATAATAACATTACTATTACCTACCAGGGGAATCTTGAACGGGTAAGCCGGGAAATATTGGATCAGGCCAATTATGCGATTGATATACCGTCGGTCAATCCTACAGGTGAAGAACTCGGCGTTTTTGGGAACGTTGATACTGCCGATCCCGAAAAAAAAGTTACCGGCGGTGTGTTTGATGCCCTGATCAGGTTAAGGGATAATTTAATGAATGCCAATGTTGAAGGTGTCGAGCAATCCATCGGTGAGCTTGATGATCAGCATAACCATATACTGCGCTACCGGGTGCAGGTGGGGGCCCGTACCAACCACTTTGAATCAGTGAAGGATCAGCTTGGGAATCAGGAATTGACTTTAAACCGGGTAATCAGCAATCTGGAAGACGCCGATCTGGCCAAGGTATCCATCGAATTAACTCAGCAACGGCTGGTATACCAGGCTTCCATGGCGGCGGGAGCGCAAATCTTGCAAGTTTCCTTGCTTAATTTTTTAAACTAGTTTATGATGGATATAGGAATATTTTTCATGGGGAGGCGTAATCAATGAAAATTGGCGCCGGAGGATTACAATCCCAGATTATTGAAGACGCGATAAAAATACGTCAGGTCGACCCCGCCCGCAACAAACCGGAGCAGGACGACCATATTGCCTTTGACCCGCTGCAGGGCCGGAAAAAGGCGGGGCAGGAACTGCACCCGCCCTTGAATGAAGCAAACCGGGGTGCGGCAGTGGATAATTTTAGCGAACACCGGCAGCCGGTCATGGAAACCAAGGCATCGACGGCTGCGGACAATTCGCCGGCAAGACAACCGTTGGGTACTTATGTTGATGTGTATATTTAGATAAACTAAAAAAATTAAAATTATTTCAGTGAAAGGTGACCTGGCAGGGTCACCTAAAATTTTACCTTTTTAGAGGAGATGCTGTCATGAAGGTGCGGACTGCCCGCTTCGGCATACTGGAAATAGAAGCAAACATGATTATCGAATTCCCCAAAGGGATACCCGGCTTTGAGCGGCTGCGGCGTTTTTTTATGCTGCCCGTGGAGGGTGCGGAAAACATCCGGTGGCTGCAGGCTGTGGACGAGCCCGCCGTGGCTCTGTTAATCATCGATCCGTTTAAGTATTATCAAGGCTACTCTTGTGATGTGCCCGATCAAATTGCCGGTGAACTGGAGATAAAAGAATCTGCCGAGGCACTGGTGCTGACCGCCGTCACCGTACCGCCGGACAACCCCGCGGCCGCTACCGCCAATCTGGTGGCCCCCATTATCATCAATACCCGGCTGCGCAAAGGCAGACAGGTCATTTTGAGCGGTTCTCCTTATTCCACCAGGCACAATCTTTTTCAGGAAATCAAATCCCCTGCCGGCCGGGACCGGACGGGAAAGGTGTCCGAGCCTGCCGGGGACACCCCGCCCGATACGGCAAAAAAGGTTTCGGGCAAGGGGGGAGTGTAGCATGCTGGTGCTTACCCGCAAAAGAAACCAGGGAATTATGCTGGGGGATCGGATCAAAATTACCGTTCTGGAAGTTAAGGACGATACCGTTAAAATAGGCATCGACGCGCCCGGGGATGTAACCATCTTACGCAGCGAGCTGTACCAGGCCGTGCGGGAGGAAAACGCCACCGCCGCGGCCGGTGACGGCAACGCGGCGGAGCTGCTGAAAGATTTTTTGGCCGGGCAAGGGGAAAAACGTTAAAGTATGTGGCTATTTTTGACGAATATTATGGTTAGGAAGGTTTTCCAATATCCAAGTGGTGGCCACCCGAGGGATATTAAAATTTCGCATGGATGCAAATAAAATTTCAAGGAGGAATGAAAACATGATTATCAATCACAACATTGCTGCGCTGAACACCTATCGTCAGTTGAGCGGCAACAACGCTATCGGACAAAAATCTTTAGAAAAATTATCCTCAGGACTCCGTATCAACCGCGCCGGTGATGACGCGGCCGGTCTGGCCATTTCCGAAAAAATGCGCGCTCAAATCCGCGGTCTTGACCAGGCCCAGCGCAATGCCCAGGACGGTATTTCCATGATCCAGACCGCTGAGGGCAACCTCAATGAGACCCACAGCATTCTGCAGCGCATGCGCGAGCTGGCCGACCAGGCGGCCAACGACACCAACGTCAGCGTTGACCGCAACGAGATCCAGAAGGAAATCAATGCGTTGACTTCTGAAATCAACCGCATCGGCAACACCACCGAGTTCAACACCCAGAAGTTGCTGGACGGCGGCGCTTCCGCCAGCGGGGTAAGCCTTTCCAGCACCGAAGCCAAGGGAGTTGCCGCTCAGGGTGGTAAGATATTAAACCTTACTGCGGTTAGTCTTGCTGATAGTGTAATTGACGGCGCAACCGGTACTATGACCTTTGTGGTGCATGACGCTACTGGAACAGCTGTAAGTTTTTCAATAACCGGCGAAGCGTTTAAAACACTTTGGGACCAGACTGCAGCCGGGCAAGCTGGAGCTGATGCCACGGATGCTATGAGAAGAGATGCCCTGGAAGAAGTTTTGGGTAAAATCACTTCCGCGGTTACTTTCGAGTTGGCGGACGGCACTGAGAGAACAGTCACGCTGGCTGAAGTGGCTACTATTGACGTTTCAGATTCGGGCATATTCTCCATTCAGTCTAAAATTGGCGGTGCAACAATCAGCCTAACAGCCGCTTCATTTAACACTATGCTAGGGGCTAGTACGTCAACAGCAATTACAGGTGTTGGGACAGCAGCTGAAGAAGCGACCCTATTCGGCTCCAAGGATATAGAAGGAACGGACAACTTAAACCGGGATGATTGGGCGGGCAAGACATTTACAGTCACCTACAACGGCAGGACGGCAAATATAACCCTGGGAACCGAAATTGGCACTGCTTCGACCGGAAAAATAACCGCAAGCGATCTGGTAACTGCTTTTAATGATGCTTTTAGTGCGGTATTTGGCGGCAGTACTGTTTCGGCAACCATCGCCACCAATCCAAACAATATTAATGACACCAATACGTATTTCCAATTTACAACAACTACAACAGGTGATGACGTAACAGATGGAACAGTGCCGGAGTTCAGCATCAAGGGTGCCAACCTTGACCAGATCCTGGGCGATTTTGTACCCGGCCAGAGCGGTTCCGGCGGCACATTCAGGGCCACCTTCCAGATCGGCGCCAACCAGGGGCAGAGTATGACTATTGAAATTAAGGATATGCGTTCGCTGGCCCTCGGAATATCCGCTACCGCGGCCGGATTGGAACATACTGATGTGGAAGGGGCCAGATTCACCGAGGTGCAAAACGTCACCAACGGCACCACCAGCACTACCGTTGAATATGCTCTGGACGTATCCAGTCACGAGTCGGCGAGCGCTGCCGTGAAAGTAATCAACAACGCCATTGAAAATGTTTCCGGCATGCGCTCGGAACTGGGCGCTTACCAGAACCGTCTGGAGCATACCATCAACAACCTGGGCACATCCTCTGAAAACTTGACCGCCGCCGAGTCCCGCATTCGAGATGTGGACATGGCCAAGGAAATGATGGAATTTACCAAAATGAACATTCTTTCCCAGGCGGCTCAGGCCATGCTGGCCCAAGCCAACCAGCAACCCCAGAACGTGCTGCAGTTGTTAAGGTAATTCAAGCAGTTAATTAATAAATTATTAAGGGAGCAGAGTTTCCACTCTGCTCCCTTAATAAGCTGTTCTTTTTATGGAGCATCATTTTTATACTTAGTGGTTTTGCATAAAAGGAATCCAATGTTGTATTAGCAAATTGCTTCTGGAAGGATGAAAATACATGAAGCTAAGTATCAGCATGATGGTAAAGAATGAATCCAAACATCTGGACGAATGTTTGCAAAGCTTACAGCCCATAAGGGATGCCGTTGAAAGTGAGCTTATCATAGTGGATACTGGGTCCACTGATAATACCGTTGAAATAGCAAAAAAATACACCGATCAGGTGTATTTTCATGAATGGAGAGATGATTTTTCGGAAATTAGAAATATAACGGTAAATTACTCCAAAGGCGAATGGTTTTTTGGCATAGACGGTGATGAAGTGTTGCAGAATTCCGATGGTATTATTAAATTCTTTCAAACCGGCCAATATAAAAAATTTAAAACAGCCTGCGTGACTATCAGAAATTTTCACACATCCAGTAACACCGAGGATTTTTCCACCTTTCTGTCTACTAGGCTTTTTAAAAAGGACAAGGAATTTTGCTTTAAGGGTGCCGTTCATAACCAACCTATGGTACGGGAACCCATTGCCAAATTAAACGCTCTCATTGTGCACTATGGTTATCTGTCCGATGACCAGGAATTAATGGAAAAAAAATTCCAAAGAACCAGCAAAATTCTCAAAAACGAGCTGGAAAAAGACCCTGACAGTCTCTATTACACCTATCAACTGTCGGTGACCTACGGCATGCACCGCGACCACCTGGAAGCCCTGGACTACGCCAGAAAAGCATATGAATTTTTAAACAAACAGTACGCCGCTGCGAAAAAACATCATCTTTATGTTTATAACCAGCTTGTCTGGTGCCTAATGCAAAACAATAAGCCGGATGAAGCCACCACGGTTATTTTGGAGGCCCTCGCTCTTGACGCTGAAAATATAGATTTGGTATTATACCTGGCCAGGATACAATATAATAACAAGCAATTTGAACAAGCCGGGGAAAATTATGAAAAATATTTAGGGTTACTTGATAAAGTCAAAAATTTGACCGCCAAAAACACATCCTTATTGTTTTACACTCTTGGCAAGGCGGAGGTTGCGTACAGTGATTTGTTTGCGATCTATAAAAGAGACGCAAATCACGGGCAGTGTATCAGGTGCGTTCAAAACATAGACAACGTTGGCTTTATACTTAACAATATGAGGGCGATTGTAGATTCCTATGTTACTTTGGGGGATTATTATGGTTTGAAGACATATTATCAACAAAAGCAGTTTGCTGAAACCGATAAACTTTACACGGTTTTTGTATCGTCGCTGGAGGACAGGCTTGCAACTGTGGATGAAAAAGACAGGGTCGATGTTTATAAAATATTTAACGATGAAAACGCAAATTATGACCTTTTGAATTGCTTGAGGCTTGCTTATTATGAGCATAATGTCACAGACGTTGATAAATACACAAAAGATCTGACGGAAAGGCTTAACTTTAATCAATGCATTGATTTTTTCGGGGATATTTTCTATATAATTATGTCCATTAAAAAACCTTTACAGAGCTACTTTATTAATATTACCGAGACAAATATTGACACCTACCTGAATTTTATCAGTAAATATCACGTCGACTGCTATAAAAAGGTTGAAGATTATTTGCATGAATACAATAATTATAACGATCTCACTTCGGTTAAAACCGGTAAGCTTTTATGGAGGTCTTTACTAAACCGGCAGGATTTGCCTGACAATGAGTTTCTGACCATACTAAACGGTTACATAAATGTGGGTATTAAATATGTAGAGTACTTGTACAATCCTCATTTTTTAAGCGGAAATTATCCATATGAAGTTAAAAACGACGAAGAAGTTTTTCTGCTTTATCTGTCTAAAGCGGAGAGACAGTACAAAAACAACGATCTTGAATACGTGAAGTGCCTTAAAGAAGCGCTGGAGAAGGTCCCCATGATGAAGCGGGGGATTGGATTATTATTAAATGAAGTCAAATTGAAACAAGAGCATGCAGAAGTGGAGCTCGATGAACTTAAAGATAAATTAATTGAGAAAATTACCGGGTTGTTGGCCTTGGGTATGTTGCAGGATGCCAAAGTGCTGTTGGAAGAAGCTAAAAGCATTTTGCCTGATGATATTGACTTAATTATACTGTCGTCAAAGATATCCTTAAAGGAGCTTGAGGTATCCAAGGATAGGACCGGTAGCGAGCACTTAATGTAGGAGAGGAAGAAAAAGTTTTGGAGGAAAACAATAGTAGCTTGAAAATGGCAAACTACTGGAGGCAGATGATTTAATAAACGGTTATGAAAAAATTGTGGAAAACGATCTTGATATATTATCGGCAAAGGCAGTGATATTAATTGTACAAAACAAATTGCAGGATGCTGAAGGACTGTTGCTTGCCGGTCTGGAGTTGGATTCAAAACATTTTGATTTATTATTTAATTTAGGCTATGTATATGAGCAAAAGTTAGAGTATCAAAAGGCTTTAAACATTTACAAGGATGCTAAAGATGTTATTAAAACGGATAAGCAAAGCGGTGAGGTCGAAAACGCGATTCGGAAGCTGGAGTCTTTATTAAATGCTTCTAAAAAGACTGCTTATATAAACAGCAATATTCCCAATATAGATCCAGTTTCAAATGAAGAATCTCTAACCAAACAACTTAAGGAAAAGAAAGTAAATATCAAACAATACTTCAAAGAACCGGATGATGCTATCAAAAAACGATTTCGCAAAAAAGAACACCAAGCGATTATTAAGATCATAAATGAGGGTATTTCCAAAAGAAATTACGCCCAGGTAATTTCTATCTGCAACTACTGGATTAATCAAATAGATGCAAAGTCTGCTTATATTTATTATTTCCTGGCAGTGGCTGCAAACGGAATTGGTGGTTATGAAAACGCCCTTACTTTTCATAAAACAGCCATGGAACTAGATTCTTCCCTAGCAGACATCAGAAATAAACAATCAAAATATATCGGTAACTATCGGGAAAATCAAACGTCGTGTATTGGGTGTGGATTCCAGGGCTGTAAAATAGTCAATGTAACCAATCAATCTATTTCAGAAGACAATAAGGAAATGATTAACCCCATAAGGATATGGGTTAAATGTCAAAAATGCGGTTTAGTGTACGCAAACCCTATGCCGGAAGCAGAGGTTTTAAACCAATATTATTCGATCATTGCTAAAGAAAAATCTGGTGGAATTTACGGTGATATTGGACAAAGGTTTGAGTTTTTAGTGAAGATGGCTAATAAACGATTAGAGAAGATCGAGAGGCATTGGGGGGGAGTAGGTACGCTTTTGGATGTTGGCACAGGAATTGGGGTGTTTGTTGGTACTGCTATGGATAGAGGCTGGGATGCCAATGGCTTGGAACTTACACCTGATGATTGTGTTTATGCTGCTGAAAATTTTGGTTTAACATTGTTGCAGCAGGATTTATATACCTGCAATTTCCAGGTGCAATATGATGTAGTAACATTCTTTGAAGTGATTGAACATCTAAGATCACCCCAAAAGGATTTAAAAAGAATAAATCAATTTATTAAAGAGAATGGTATCCTGGTAGTTGCTACGCCAATATTGGACAGTATGTTTGGTAAAAAGGAAAAGGACAAAAATGTTTTTTGGAATGTGGTAACACATCTTTCGTATTTTACTAAAGATGTGTTGACTAATTATTTAATGGAATGCGGATTTGAAATCCTTGAAATTAGTACCTCTGATGAAGGAATGGGTAGGATGGAGTATTATTGCAGAAAAATGTCATAATGCTATTTGAAGGTGGTTTTTTGAAATGGAAGTGAATAAGCAGATGAATACATACAAAAATCAGGTAATTAAAAGATATACAGCCAAAATCTGCGTTGTTGGTTTAGGGTTAGGGTATGATGGGCTTTTCACTTATTGACCTTGCGGGGGAAGTTATACCCCTATACCGTAATAGGTGGTTGGCAAGGTTATGGAAACCTTAAATAATCAAAAAAGCCTGACCGTGGTTTCAATTAAAAAATGTATTATCTATTAGCATTGTTGGTGATATCATTTATAGGAATATCTATAGAAAATATAAACGGAGTAGAACACAATGAGTGAACTCAAAAACAAAATACTTAATAAAACAGCAACCCTTGGCGTAGTGGGTCTAGGCTATGTAGGGCTGCCACTAGCTGTCGAAAAAGCCAAGGCCGGCTTTAAAACCATAGGATTTGACGTGCAGGATTCAAAAGTAGAAATGGTTAACGCTGGGAAAAACTATATTGGTGATGTTGTAAATGAAGACCTTGCAACTCTAGTCAATTCAGGCTTACTTTCAGCCACTAACGATTTTTCACAAGTTGCCCAAGCAGACTGTGTTTGTATATGTGTTCCTACACCGCTAGACGTATACCAGCAGCCAGACATTAGCTATGTTAAGGCTTCAACTGAGAGCATCGTACCATATATGCACAAGGAGATGTTGATAGTCCTTGAGTCTACTACATATCCGGGTACGACTGAAGAACTACTTAAGCCTATACTTGAAACATCCGGTTTGAAATGCGGAGAGGATTTTTATCTTGCTTTTTCACCGGAACGTGTCGATCCGGGGAATCTTATTTACAAGACTAAGAATACTCCTAAAGTTGTGGGTGGGATAACGCCAAAGTGTACTGATATAGCAGCTACCTTATATGAATGCGTATTGGTTGCATGTATCCACCGCGTATCTTCACCGGCAATCGCTGAGATGGAGAAGATATTGGAAAATACATACCGCAATATTAACATTGGTCTAGTCAATGAACTAGCCATTCTATGTGAAAAGATGAACATAAACTTTTGGGAAGTCATTGATGCAGCCAAAACTAAACCATATGGTTTTCAGGCGTTTTACCCCGGTCCCGGTTTAGGCGGGCACTGCATCCCTTTGGATCCCTATTATTTGTCTTGGAAGGCACGTGAATATGGTTTCCATACCTCTATGATAGAGGCATCCATGATAATAAATGACCGCATGCCGGAGTATTGTGTAGAGCGGGCAGCCAAGATTTTAAATCGCTTTAAGAAGGCGATGAACGGTTCTAAGGTGTTGGTGCTTGGTGTGGCTTATAAGCAGGACATTGACGATTTTAGGGAAAGTCCTGCTATTAAAGTGATCGAAGGGTTGAAAAAAAATGGCTCATATGTTGTGTACTTTGATCCTTATGCATCCGAGTATCGTAAGCAAGGAAAAGTTATGAAAAGCGAACCCGCATTGACCGCAGAGCTGATTGAAAGTGCGGATCTGGTTATGATAACAACTGCGCATTCCAACGTCGATTACGATTTTGTGCAAAAACACGCTAAAATTATCTTTGATACCAAAAATGCTATGAAGGACATAGCAAATAGAGAAAATATCGAAGTGCTATAGTACACTACAAATATTTATTTTATTATAAAACAGTAAAATTAATAAAGGGGCAATTATCAAATGGATAGAAAAATATGTGTAATTGGAGGAGGACGATGGGGGCAAAACCATATCAGAACTCTCTTCCAAATGGGTAATTTGGCGGGTATCGTTGAAACTAATCAGAACAGGCTAGATGAATTATTTATGCAATACCCAGTGAAAGCTTTTACTAAATTAGATGATGCAATTGAGCAAGGATTTGATGGTTACATATTAGCCACACCTGCTGAGACCCATTATCCAGTGGGAAAGAAATTATTGGAACGCGGACTTAATGTACTTATAGAAAAGCCAATGGTTCTTTCTTCTGAGAATTCAAAGGAACTTGTTGATATTGCCGAAAAGACAAAGGCCAGATTAATGGTGGGACACCTTTTGCTATTTCATCCGGCCATTAAAAAAATTAAAGAAGCCATCGACAGTGGTAAAATCGGGCGGCTCTACTATATTTATTCTAATAGGTTAAACTTGGGGACAGTTAGAACTGAGGAAAATGTGTTTTGGTCATTTGCACCACATGATATTTCCATTTTGGATTATTTCATAGGACATGTTGCTATTAAAATAGAAGCGCGAGGGACAAAATTTCTACAAGATAAAATCTATGATGTGACAATGGCTCACCTTACCTACCCCGGAAATGTACATGCTCATATCTTTGTTTCTTGGCTTCATCCTTTCAAAGAACAAAGATTAGTTGTAGTTGGAAGTAAAGGAATGATTGTCTTTGAAGATTCTTCTTTAGATAAGAACATTCTTTATTATAATAAACATATTGATTGGGTGGATGAAAAACCAGTTAAGATAGAGCACCCTGATGAAATTATTAAGTATAAGAAAGATATGCCTTTACCTGAAGAATTGAAGTACTTTATTGACAATCTGGATAAAACAATTGAAGTTGCTAGTGGAAAAACGGGCCATGAAGTAGTTAAAGTATTGGAGACTGTGCAAAAGTTAATAACTAAGGATGAATGAAAAGGTAGAATAGTTTCCGCAACCTAGAACATAAAAGAAGTGAGTTGAATATATATGCTTTTGTCATTAATTAAAAAAATAACAGAGTGTCAAGTTGTTCGAGATTGTGAGGTAGATTCTTTAGGTCTAGCTACCTCATATAGTAATAATAAAAAAGTTTTGAGCTTCCTAGCAGATAAAAAATTTTTAGATACAGTCCTTGAGAATAATAGCATTACTGCATTGATATGCACAGAAGAGATCTATAACAGTATGCTTATACCAGCTAAATATGGTCTGATAATAGCAATAGATCCAAAGATTGCATTTTATGATATACATAATAAATTAGCAAAAGAAGACTTTTATTGGAAACACTTTAAAAATAAAATTTCCGATACAGCCCGAATCTCGGATAAGGCTATAATTGGCGAAGATAGTATACAAATTGGGGATAATGTTTTAATTGAAGCAGGGGTTGTAGTACACCCGGGTTCGATAATTGGAAATAATGTAATTATTCGTTCCGGAACACAGGTGGGCTCTAGTGGATTTCAATTTGTTAATAATGGAGAAACAGTATTTCCAGTTAAAACAGCTGGACGTCTAATAATAAGTGACTATGTGGAAGTCCAGCACAATTGTTGCATTGATCGAGGTATTATGGGAGATACAGTATTAGATAAATATGTAAAGTTGGACAACTTTGTGCATATTGCTCATGATAACTTTATAGGGAGACGTACCTTTATTACGGCAGGTGTTAAACTGGCAGGACGTGTAGTTGTGGGTAAGGATTGTTGGTTGGGTGTTAATGCAACTGTTTCAAATGGTATTAGTATTGGCGATAATTGCAGAATTTCTTTAGGGTCAGTGGTTACTAAAGACGTACCATCAAATTCGACTGTATCAGGCAATTTTGCAATAAGTCATGAAAGATTTATTAAATTCATAAAATCCATAAAATAGCTATCATGATAAATTGGGTTCATATAGAAGGTGTATAAAAAATGCAATTTAGAGATTTAAAAACACAATACCAAAGATATAAAGATGAGATTGATTCCGCAATACAGGAAGTATTATCAAATACAAATTTCATTGGCGGTAAACAGGTTAGCGAATTGGAAGCACAGTTGGCCGAATACGTTGGCGTTAGGCATTGCATTTCCTGTGCCAACGGAACCGAGGCAATGACGCTTACGGCTATGGCCTGGGGAATCAAAGAAGGGGATGCCGTTTTTGTGCCTGACTTCACTTTTTTCTCGACAGGCGAGATTGTCTCTTTTGAGGGAGCGACCCCTGTATTCGTAGATGTAGAACGAGACACTTTCAACTTAGATCCTGTAAAACTGGAGAGAACAATTCAGAAGATAATAGCAGAAGGAAAATTAACCCCCAGGGCTATCGTCCCAGTTGATTTATTTGGTCTTCCCGCAAACTATTTTGAAATTATAGAAATAGCAAAGAAATACCACCTATTAATTCTGGAAGACGGCGCTCAGGGCTTTGGTGGCAATATTAATGGACAAAGAGCTTGCAGCTTTGGCGACGCAGCAACTACTTCATTTTTCCCTGCAAAACCGTTGGGATGTTATGGAGATGGGGGAGCTGTGTTTACCAGTGATGACAAGTTGGCACAGCTTTTGAAATCCCTGAAAGTTCACGGCAAGGGCGATAATAAATACGATAATGTGAGAATTGGTGTTAATTCAAGATTGGATACTATTCAAGCTGCTATATTACAAATAAAGTTAAAAGCATTTATTAACCACGAACTGGAGGAGGTAAACAGGGTATGCCAATATTACAATAAAAGACTGGGCGGTGTTGTCGAAACACCCGTAATACCGGATGGGTTCTATTCGAGTTTTGCTCAGTACACTATCAAACTGAAGAATAAAGAACAGCGTGATGATCTGCAAGCCAAACTGAAAGAGCAAGGCATCCCAAGCATGATTTATTATATTAAGCCTATGCATAGACAGGGAGCATTTGCAAATTTAGAGTTTGATGAAAATGATTTTGAAGTGACCAATGAACTATGCGATATAGTTCTTTCACTACCAATGCATCCTTATTTAACTGAAGACGATGTTACAACCGTATGTGATGTAATTAAGTTAAGGCTTATATAGTGTGATATCGCTTTGGTAATTTGGAGTTGCATATAATCATGCATTTGCTCGGGGAAATTCCGAAAGGGCTATCGCTTTCCCGAAATTTTCCCAAAGGAAACTTGACCCTCGCCAGGTTAACACATCAACATGCTAAAGGGTAAGGCTCGAAATAAGAGTGTTAGGTTAAAACATTAGCGCACTAAAGATCCATTTGTAATCCGAATATACAAAAATAGCGCATTCTAAATGCTCTTATAATCCATTAACTTTGTTAAAATGAGGAACATATTTATGGACAAGGAAGACCTTATTGAATTACTGGGAAGCTTCCTGGAGGGGCTGGAACATGCTAAGTCAAAGATGAACGAAGGCGCCCTTAAAAACGGGATAATTATGCTGCATAACATGGTAGACGGGTACTATCAAGCAGAGCTATTTCTCCAGTCATTGATGAAAAACCTTACAATCAATCAAATAGCACGCATAGTTGAAGACCTCCGTAACTCTTTTGATTTGGTTACGTCTGCTTACGAACATGGGGATAGCATCAAGGCCATGGAATTTATGAAGTTTGGTATCCTATCAAACTTCAAGAAATGGCAGAAGGAACTGAACCGGTGCCTTTTGCCGCACGTGGTATCATAATTAGTAATCTTGAGGAACTTCATTAATGTGAAATGAAAGCTGTGTAATCTACTTCCAAGAGGGATCACAATCATGATAATAAACCACAATATAACCGCATTAATAAAGCCCACAGAAACATGACAATAGCTTTTAACATAAGTTTAATTGGTCTGCAGGTATAGCCTTACAGCATTGGAGTGATAAAACTGACAATTATCAACGAGGACTACCTTCGGCAACAGCTGGAATGGGTCAAGTATCGAGCGGAGGCTTTGGATGAGATTGAGAATAAGCTAAAAAAGATGAAAGAACTGGCGGTATTCGCCACGGAAAACGAATTGCTTCCGATGGAAACGCTGGAGATTAACGCAAAGCTACAGGAGCTGCACAAGGAAGTTACCGAACTGGACGAGCAAACCAGGGTGTTTTGGTTAGATTGTCAGTAGAACAACTGCTCTAAATTACAGCACATATAGATTACTGCTAATGGGGGTGACTACGAATGGACATAGCGGCATTGTCGATACTGAAAAGCCAAATCCAGCTGCAGCAGGACGCGGGCATTGCCATAATGAAAAAAGCCATGAGCACTGCGGAACAGGGCGGCAGCCTGGTTAATCAAATGCTGGATAAGGCTGCGGAGGGGAAAACGGCAGCTCAGGTTAAAATGCCCCACCTGGGTAATAATATCAATGCTTTAGTGTAGCTTAAGATGCCTCAGATACCTTCTGGGGCATTTTTGACAACCAAAGGTCGATGACCAGGGAGGCAGTTTCTGTGACAGGTGAATCAGGAACAATTCTTTATAACCGATAAAATGGGGAACACGAAATGGAAAGGTTATACCGGCACAACAAGAAGAATCCTGGACTTGGATTATTGTTAACAAGATTTACACTGCCGAATCATTGGATGCTGCTGCCGGACTGTCTCCAGTGCCCTGCTTTTCAGTTTCCGAACCATAAGCTGCATCTGCCAACCAATCTACATCTCCATTTCTACACCATAGTTATTCTATATTTAGCTTGCGTTTCAAATCTGGTATAATAAGGGTAATGGAACTTGCCAGAGGGGGTGTAGGCTTGGTGAAATCAAGAAAGATCAACCGAACCAACGATTACCTGTTCAAAAGGATATTCGGCTCGGACGAGGGCAAAGATGCACTTATCGGTTTTCTTAACGCCGTGCTGAAACCGACATTGGATCAAGAATTAACGTCAGTGGAGTTGTTAGACCGGGAGTTGGACCCCAAATACTTGCTGGACAAAGCCGCCAGACTGGACATCTTGGCCAAGACAGCAACCGGAGCATTAGTGAATATAGAAGTACAGGTAGTAAATAAATACAACATCGACAAAAGAACCCTGTTTTACTGGGCAGGGCTATATCACGGACAATTGGGCAGTAGTGAGAACTTTATAAATCTCAGAAAAACTATCACCATCAACATACTCGGCTTTAACTGGTTTAGGGGGAATACCGGTAAATATCATCACACCTTTCATATTAGAGAAGACCAAACGGGTGAGTTGTTGAACGATGATTTGGAAATTCATTTCCTGGAGTTGGGGAAAGTTGCCAAGTTGAAGCGCAAACCCTTGAATAACCTGGAGGAATGGCTGCTTTATTTAAATAATATTCAAGGAGAAGAAATGGAGGAAATCGCCATGGGAAACCCCGGAATTCGGAAAGCATTGACCATTGAACAGATCTTCTTAAAGAACAATACGGAGCGCAGGCTATACGAGCTCAGGGAAAAAGCCGTTAGGGATGAAATCTCCATGCTGGCCGGTGCAAGGGCTGAAGGTGAGGCTAAGGGTGAGGCTAAGGGCAGGGCTGATGCCATTTGTACATTTCTTGATGTAAGGTTTGGCAAGTCCTCAAAGGGCTTACAGGGAAAAGTAAAGTCCATCAGTAAATTGGATGTTTTAGACAGGATCATCAACAAGATTTATACCGCCGAATCGTTGGAAGATGCCGGGGCCATTATAGATAATGCCACAAAGTGAACGATGGGCATACCGTAACCCCGGGCAAACTGCTGGGAGAAGCCTAACTGGCCTCTTCCTCGGCTTTTTTAACAGGCGGCATATATTCGGTTTTATGCTTCATCATGCTGCAGACGATATTAACCAACCTTCGCAATATCTCGGTATAAATCCAAGTCGTACATTCCCTGTTTAATTGCCTGGGTACCTTGAATAATCGGCGTATCTGGCAGTTTAAACAAATCGTCTACATTTCGCGGCGTTTTATCTTCCAAAATACAATTAAAAAAAGGGGGTATTTTGTTTGACACTTATGTAGCCCCAAAGACAATTAAAACGTTGCGACACCTGATCTTTAGCCATCCAACTAATACAAACAGGCTAACGGATATCTACCGTCATCTTTACCCATTTTACCCACCCAAACACTTGCCGCCTAATCTAAATTAGGCAGTGAGATACAATAAAAAGACCCATCTTGGTACAATCCAATCTAAATATCACTGCACCCGTTCCAAAACAAAAATAACCAGGGCAGGAAAATAAAACAGTACTTAGAAAACAAATGGTTATGTGCTAAAATAAAAATTAGGGAAGGGTGAAACCAAAGCAAGATGCCCCAAATAGACATACCCATAAAAAAGCTAATTCAGCGCCGCCCTGCCGATTGGGCCAAATTCATTCAACCGGACTGTCGGGATGAATGGGTAACCAACTTTAAAACAGACTACACCCCAACAAAGGAATCCCGGCTGGATAGCGTACTGGAAATAACCGACCCCCATAAGCCGTACCTGCTGAACCTGGAGCCTATGGGCTTCCGGGACAACGCACTACCCGTTAGAATGCTGCGCTACCGCAGCGACATTTGGGAAGCCACCGTGGCAGACGGCCGGGGAATACCCCCCATACGGCAAGTGGTGCTATTCTTCTACCGTAAAGATGATAACGGACTGTACCGGCTGCAGGATAGTTGGGATTATGGACTACTGGAATACGTTTACGCAGTAATCAGGGTCTGGGAAGAACCCAGACAAAAAGTAATCGACGCCAAACTACTGGACTATACCCGCTGTTGCCGCTGATGAAAGGCCGCGAAGAAGAAACCCCGAAGCAGGCACTAAATGAATGTATCAGTGTCATACAGGAAATAAAAGACGAATCGCTACAACTGGATCTATTGGCGTTAATGGCAATTATGGCCGGAGGTAAATACTCAACCTCACTTGTACTATCACTCGTAAGGAGGGAAATGATCATGCAATCACCAATATTCCAAGAGTGGGTTAAGGAGGAGCGGACGGAAGCTGAAGCCATAGGAGAAGCCAAGGGAGAAGCAAGGGGTATAAAAACAGCCCAGGATTCCATCTGCAAATACTTGGCAGTTAGATTCGGCTCTCCAGCACACCAATTGCAGCAACAGGTAAGAAACATTTCCAGCTTAATTGAACTAAACCGTATCATTGATAGTATTTACACAGTTAACACCCTGGAAAAAGCACAAGCGGTGGTATTGGAGAGTCGGGGGACGGTTGAGAGTCGGGGGACGGTTCCTTGACTCATTAAATAAGTCAAGGATTGCTTCACCTGCGCCTTTTCCAAAAAAATACAAAAGGGAAACAGACGACCAAAATGTTAACAGACTGGCTATACGTTTCTGTCCCGTGCTTGGTAAAGTGACAGTAAATTATAGTATTTTCAGTGTGAATCAACTTCAAAATTTATACGAGCCGACCGGTCATTTTCCACTAATAATTGAGCTGTTTTGAGTATTTGATGCTGAAGTACCGGAGGGGCTGCAGTAATATCCACCACATCAAACGGCCGACTTGTTTTCTTTTCCAGTTCCATACCGCTGGTCAGGATAAAGTCAAGACGCTCTATTTTATCATTTAATTTTTTGTCCAATAACACGGCAATATTGATGTCTTCCCTGTACAGAGAGCCTTACGAAACAGGAAGAAAAGATGAAAAAACAAAGCTGATAATAAAGTTTTTAACTAAGCGATTTGGTGTTTTGTCAGCAGATTTAAAGAAAAAGCTAGAGGTAGCAGATACAGAAAAGTGGCTCTTGAAACAACATGACAATAGCTTTTAACATAAGTTTAATTGGTCTGCAGGTATATCCTTACAGCATTGGAGTGATAAAACTGACAATTATCAACGAGGACTACCTTCGGCAGCAGCTGGAATGGGTCAAGTATCGAGCGGAAGCCTTGGACGAAATTGAAAATAAGCTAAAAAAGATGAAAGAACTGGCGGTATTCACCACGGAAAACGAATTGCTCCCAATGGAAACGCTAGAAATTAACGCAAAGCTACAGGAACTGCACAAGGAAGTTGCCGAACTGGACAAGCAAACCAGAGTGTTTTGGTTAGATTGTCAATAAAACAATTGCTATATATTACAGCACATCTAAATCACTGTTAATGGGGGGTGACTACGAATGGACATAGCGGCACTGTCGATACTGAAAAGCCAAATCCAGCTGCAGCAAGACGTGGGTATTGCCATAATGAAAAAAGCCATGGGTACTGCGGAGCAGAGCGGCAGCCTAATTAATCAAATGCTGGATAAGGCAGCGGAGGGGAGAGCGGCAGCTCAAGTTAAAATGCCCCACCTGGGTAATAATATCAATGCTTTAGTATAGCTTAAGATGCCTCAGACACTTATCTGGGGCATCTTTGACAACTATTGAATATTCTGAAGAAAACGTTCATATATATATTGGGCGAATTTTCTCAAATCTGCAACGTTGCGTTTGAGAATTATATATACTATTTCAGGGTCAATTTTGGCGTAACTATGGACAATAAGGTTTCGGAACTGAGCCATTTTTGATAATTGGGCAAGCTCCTTGCCGGGGATGTAACCGTTCTCTGCCAGGACTAAAAAAATATCTTTGTTGCTTTCAGGTTCACGCAGCCTTTCGCTTGATATGATATGGCTGCTTATATCCAGACAACATTCTATGGACAGATGCAGCGTTCTTTCTATGTAACGGCGCACTTTTTTATTATTTATGAATTCGTTCATTGAAATTGCTTGTTCTTGTTCCAGATCATCAATGTATTCAGCAAGGTATTTTAGTTTTTCCCTTATAACTTCCTGCTCAACCAAGTTGTTACCTCCTGAATTTTTGTAATACATTTCTGTCCCGTGCTTGGTAAAGTGGCAGCAAATCATAGTATTTTCGGCGTGAATCAACTTCAAAATTTATACGAGACGACCGGTCATTTTCCACTAATAATTGAGCTGTTTTGAGTATTTGATGCTGAAGTGCCGGAGGAGCTGCGGTAACATCCACCACATCAAACGGCCGACTTGTTTTCTTTTCCAGTTCCATAGCGCTGGTCAAGATAAAGTCAAGACGCTCTATTTTATCATTTAACTTTTTGTCCAATAACACGGCGATATCAATATCACTGTTTTTTCGCATCAGTTTTTTGGCCGCCGAACCGAAAAGATATACAGCCAATACATTTTCTTTATCGGCAAAGTATGTAATTACGGTGTCTATAATATTTTTTATTTCTTCAGTAAAGGTAACATTCATTATTATTTCTAGTCCTCTCGCTTCGTTCAAGGTACAAAAGGGCGGTTTCAAACTTATTACCTCACAGGATAGCTATTTACCTTATTATACCATAGGGAGATGCGTGGGGGCAATTGACTATTTTTCTAATATTGCTGTTCGCCATTATCCACGTATCCACGGGCACTATCCACGGGGACGGTTCTTGTGGTAGGTTGCTATAAACCAAAAAGCTTCCCAAAGAAGGACAATCATTCACTTGGGTAATGCATTAACAAACTAAATTATGGAGCTCAAAACAAGAATGCTCGAATTAAAACATTAGCATAAATTGCTTTTTGCTATCCTAATATACATAAACAAAGCATCCTAAAATACTCTTGTAATCTAATATCTTTATTGAAATGAGGAACATATAGTGGACAAGCATATTGACATAATGAGGCGAATAATTCAACTACTGGAAACCTGCCTAGAAGGCCTGGAACATGCTGACACGACCACAGGGACGGTTCCTGTGACAGATTACTATAAACTAAAGATTTGCTTATAAGCACATACCGTGGTTTATTGTATATTGGAAGGAGACGATAGAATGTCGCGGGCAGGAAGGATTAAATTTGGTACTGACGATGCAAATTTGAATGCATTACGGATTAATTTACCAATCAGAGCTATGTTAGTGTTTGATAATCTAACTAACAAAATTAAGAAAGAATATCCACAACTAAAGCATGCTACTGGAAGTTGGTATGTCAACTATGGCTTTAACAAAAAGGTAATATTCTTCAAAGTTGAACCTGCTCCACAACATAGTTGTGTCTATATTGCAGTACACGATGAGGACTATCCTCAATTGACTGAAGATTCAAAGTTACATGTATTATTGAAACCACCACCAGGCTTGCAGCCTGGTAACTGGAAACAGCAAGCAATAGTAAAAGACAACTCTGACTTAAGATGGGCCTATAATCTTATTGATGAAATCTATAACCTTGTTATAAAACGCTACTATATGTAGGTACTGGTACCCGAATGCGGGGCAGCAACCACGGGCACGGTTCTCGTGGCAGGGGGCATGGAAATAATTCTCGGTAATCAATTCTTTAACTTGTTGTCATTAAATCACATTGAGATAATAGTAGAGGATAGTTCTGGCGATAGTCATATCAAGAACTGTTTTATGAATTAATAACCCTCTTGTTTTTATGAAGGTTTAAGTTACGATAATCAACCATAATATTGTGGCATTAGAGGAAATTGCCGTCAGCCGTAGAATATGAAACATAAACAGATATTTTTTTACTTAAGGTGATGATTATGACTGCAAAACAAGAAGATTTTTATCGGAATATGAGATCTAAAATTAAAGATTGGCTAAAAACAAAAAATGGCTCTGATAACAAATGGGCTGAATATATTTTGCTTGCCCCGGATTTCTTTCACTTACTTTGCAAACTAGCCATTGACAAAGATGTACTTGTAACGGATAAAGCTAAATTGGTAGGAGCTATTGTTTACTTTATATCCCCTTTAGATTTAATTCCCGAAGGCATTGTTGGCCCTGCAGGGTATGTGGATGATATTGCTCTAACTGCTTATGTCTTAAACTCAGTTATTAATAACACAAATCCCGAAGTAGTTAGGAGACACTGGGCCGGTGAAGGAGATGTACTCGAGGTTATCAAGTCTGTATTAGCCGTGGCGGATCAGATGGTCGGATCAGGATTATGGAGAAAATTAAGAGCTAAGTTTTAGTATTCTTTGGGGAGGATTTAAGTGATTAAAGTAAACTTTGGATAGCTCTTGAATTGTGTTGACCAAACAATGTCCAGTCTCATCTCTTAAGCTCCTCCAGCGCTTTCTCTACATCGCTATAGCGTTTTGCGTTAAGGTCGTGGGCAAATCGTTCGGCTTCCTGCATAGCGGCGTTGATCACAGCGTTCGGCGTATTGATCGCCACTTCGAACGGGAAACCGCCGACTCGAATCCGGGATTAGGGATGAAAGAACTGATGGCGCTGACTAAATACAATATTCTCCAGCAAGTTGCACAGGCTATTTTTGTTCATGCTAATTAGCAAGCCGAAAATCTCCTTCGGCTCTTGAAACAACATGACAATAGTTTTTAGCATAAGTTTAATTGATTTGTCGGTATAACCTTGCAGCATTGGAGTGATAAAACTGACAATTATCAACGAGGATTATCTTCGGCAGCAGCTGGAATGGGTCAAGTATCGAACGAAGGCCTTGGATGAGATCGAGAATAAGCTAAATAAGATGAAAGAACTGGCGGTATTCGCCACGGAAAACGAATTGCTCCCGATGGAAACGCTGAAAATTAACGCAAAGCTACAGAAACTGCACAAGGAAGTTGCCGAACTGGACAAGCAAACCAGGGTGTTTTGGTTAGATTATCAATAAAACAATTGCTTTAGATTACAGCACATATAAATCACTGTTAATGGGGGGGTGACTACGAATGGACATAGCGGCACTGTCGATACTGAAAAGCCAAATCCAGCTGCAGCAAGACGTGGGTATTGCCATAATGAAAAAAGCCATGGGTACTGCGGAGCAAAGCGGCAGCCTGGTTAATCAAATGCTGGATAAGGCAGCGGAGGGGAGAGCGGCAGCTCAGGTTAAAATGCCCCACCTGGGTAATAATATCAATGCTTTGGTATAGCTTAAGATGCCTCAGACACTTATCTGGGGCATCTTTGACAACTATTGAATTGTGTTGTCCAAGTAATGTCCAGTCTCATTTTTTAAGCTCCTTCAACGCTTTCTCTACATCGCTATAGCGTTTTGCGTTAGGATCGCGGGCAATGCGTTCGGCTTCCTGCATAACGGCGATGGTCACAGCGTTCGGTGTGTTGATCGTCACTGAGGAATTATTAGATTATAAAAATATTGATGAAGTTGAAGCGACCCTTAACTAATGCTCGGGTCGGTTCTGTACAAGGCCTACAGCCTCATCCAAAACCTTCTGAGTTATCCATAAGGGGTCTGTCCCTTACTGCAGCCACCTGCCTATAGCCGTCTAACTTCTTTCCAAGAAAGACTACAACCATGATAATCAACCACAATATTACGGCACTAACTGCTTATAGAAACATGATCATAGCCGGTAACATGGTTATCAGATCCATGGAAGGACTTTCTTCAGGTCTCAGAATAAACCGTGCCGCTGATGATTCCGCCGGTCTGGTTATCAGTGAAAGGATGCGGGCACAGATCAGGGTTCTGCAGACCCGAATCATTGGATGCCACTGCCGGACTGTCTCCAGTGCCCTGCTTTTCAGTTCCCGAACCATAAGCTGCACCTGTCAACCTATCTACATCTACATTTCCACACCATAGTTATTCTATATTTAGCTTGCGTTTCAAATCTGGTATAATAAGGGTAGTAGAACCTACCGGAGGGAGTGCCGGATTTGGCGAAGATAAAAGGAATCAACCGAACCAACGATTACCTGTTTAAAAGGATATTCGGCTCGGACGAGGGCAAAGATGCACTTATCGGTTTTCTTAATGCCGTGCTGGAACCATCACCGAGTCAAGAATTAACATCTGTGGAGTTGTTAGACCGGGAACTGGATCCCAAATACTTGCTGGACAAAGCTGCCAGACTGGACATTCTGGCCCAAACAGCAACCGGGTCATTGGTGAATATAGAAGTGCAGGTAGTAAATAAATACAACATCGACAAAAGAACCCTGTTTTACTGGGCAGGGCTATATCACGGACAATTGGGCAGTAGTGAGAACTTTATAAATCTCAGAAAAACTATCACCATCAACATACTCGGCTTTAACTGGTTTAGGGGGAATACCGGTAAATATCATCACACCTTTCATATTAGAGAAGACCAAACGGGTGAGTTGTTGAACGATGATTTGGAAATTCATTTCCTGGAGTTGGGGAAAGTTGCCAAGTTGAAGCGCAAACCCTTGAATAACCTGGAGGAATGGCTGCTTTATTTAAATAATATTCAAGGAGAAGAAATGGAGGAAATCGCCATGGGAAACCCCGGAATTCGGAAAGCATTGACCATTGAACAGATCTTCTTAAAGAACAATACGGAGCGCAGGCTATACGAGCTCAGGGAAAAAGCCGTTAGGGATGAAATCTCCATGCTGGCCGGTGCAAGGGCTGAAGGTGAGGCTAAGGGTGAGGCTAAGGGCAGGGCTGATGCCATTTGTACATTTCTTGATGTAAGGTTTGGCAAGTCCTCAAAGGGCTTACAGGGAAAAGTAAAGTCCATCAGTAAATTGGATGTTTTAGACAGGATCATCAACAAGATTTATACCGCCGAATCGTTGGAAGATGCCGGGGCCATTATAGATAATGCCACAAAGTGAACGATGGGCATACCGTAACCCCGGGCAAACTGCTGGGAGAAGCCTAACTGGCCTCTTCCTCGGCTTTTTTAACAGGCGGCATATATTCGGTTTTATGCTTCATCATGCTGCAGACAATATTAACCAACCTTCGCAATATCTCGGTATAAATCCAAGTCGTACATTTCCTGTTTAATTGCCTGGGTACCTTGAATAATCGGCGTATGGGAAGATAAGTGGGGGCAAATAACTTTTTATCAAAAAAGATTATCAACCGTGGGATAGTTATCAAGTTTTTTATTGTTTTACCGATAACTATGTCAAAGATAAAAGTGTTGCATGAAAGGCAGTGATATTAATGGCTTCCGGCCTGAGAATAGCTGGTCTGGCGTCGGGTATTGATACTGAATCGATTATAAAGGATTTGATGAACGCACAAAGAATACCCCTCCAAAAATTACAACAGGAGAGGCAAATACTGGAGTGGAAACAGGAGGATTACCGAGAGATTAATACTGCCTTGCGTACCTTCAGGGATGTTGCTTTTAACATGAAGCTGCAGGGTACTTATATGGCTAAAAATACCCACTCTTCCAATGAAGACGCGGTTGCGGCCGAATGCTCCAGCAGTACCCCGACAGGCAGCTACACCGTTAAGGTAAATAATTTGGCAACGGGTGTGTCCAAAGGCAGTAAGGCTGAACTGGCTGATGAAAAAAATGAAGACGGTACGACAAAGACACTGGCGGAGCAGTTCGGGGTTAGCGGAGATGAAGACGGGAAAATTAATTTTACCCTGGAAGGAGCCAAAGGACAAAGCGACTTTAGTTTTGATAAGGATACGGACAGCATATATGATGTTGTGATCGCGATAAATGACGCTGACCTGGGTATTAGAGCCAGTTACGACGCCACGTTGAATCGTTTTTTCCTTAACACTGAATCAACCGGCAGTGCGCAAAAAATCGTAGTGACCAATGATGAAAACAATTTTCTGTCATATGGTGAAAGTCAGAGTGTTGGCGACAGTATACTAAAACTCGATATTCAGGAAGGCAGTGCGGACTACAAAGGGGTAGATGCTTCTTTTGATTTCGGCGACGTAACCGGGTTGACCAGTTCCACCAACACAGTGACAGTAAATGGAATAACCTTGGAGCTTAAAGAGGGTGGCGGCGCTACCGGCACTATCACGGTTTCCAATGACACAGAAGCCGTTTTTGATGCTGTTATAGATTTTATCGATAAATACAATTCTTTAATGGAAACAATATCGAATAAGCTCTATGAAAAGAGTTATAAAGATTACACACCCCTAACCGATGAACAGCGGGAGAAGCTTACCGATGATCAAATCGATACGTGGACCGATAAGGCGCGCAGTGGTCTGCTGCGCTATGATTCCATGCTGTCGGAATTATATAATAAATTTCGCACCACCATGTCTTCTGTGGTAGACGATGTTTCCGGCGGATACATGGAAAACGGCAAGCTAGTAAAGAATGACCGCCTTTCCAAGCTTGGTATTACCACAACCAAGGATTATATGTCGGCTAAATTGGAAATTAATGATTCCGTTAAAGAGCAGTTGAGGAAAGCCATAGAAAATGATCCCCAGGGTATTATTGACTTATTTACCAAGTCTTCCGATGCCGAGGATGCTTCCGATAGCGAATTGGGTATTGCACAGCGGTTATACAATAACGTAAATTACGGCATAAACCGGCTTATGGAAAAAGCAGGCAGTGAAAGTGACTTCGCACTGGTGGATGAAAGTGTTATCGGCGAGGAAATCGGTGATATAGATGACGATATTGAGACCATGGAGGATCGTTTGCAGCAGGTAGAGGACCGCTATTGGCGCCAGTTTACGGCTATGGAACAGGCCATACAACAGCTGAATTCACAAAGCGCCTGGCTTGCGCAGCAGTTCGGCATGAATGGCTAGCGGCAAGTTATGCCGGGAGGTGTAATAATTGGCTTTAAACAATCCGTATCAGAAATATCAGCAGAACTCGGTGGTCGGCGCCGCCCCCGAGGAATTAACCAATATGCTTTATAGCGGCGGAGTGCGCTTTATCCGCCAGAGTATAATGCATATAGAAGAAAATAATATGCAAAAGGCTCATGAAACGCTGATCAAAGCGCAGGAAATATATATTTATCTTCAAAATACTCTGGATAAAAACATAGAGATATCCAATAATCTGGATCGCCTGTACGATTTTATTATTCAGCAGCTTATGCAGGCCAATATAAAAAAAGACATCGGCGTGCTGCAGGATGTGCAGGGTTTGGCCGAGGAATTACGAAACACCTGGCAAGAAGCTATGGCTAAGGCAAGAGGCAGGTAAACAAAATTGATAAATACTAACACCGTAGAGAAAATACTATCGCAAAAACTTAAGTTAATGCAGCAGTTTTGTGAGTTGACGGAATTACTGCAGCATGCTTTGCGCGATGAAGATATGCAAAAAATTAACGATCTGTTGGATGCCAGGCAAAGAGTTATCAATCATATTGACGAATTGGATGGACAATTGGCAGATTACCGGCCTGCCCTTGCTTGTGCTTGTCCTAACCCCGTTAACGGTAATCGGATTGGAGACATGCGGCAGGTTGAAGAAAAAATTCAGGAGTGTCTGATGCGGGCCCGGGAGCTGGATTGGGAGATTCAAGAAACAATAAAGCAAAAGTACCAGGGTATGGTTAAAAATATCGGCACCGTGCGGGTAGCCAGGCGAGCGGAAACCATGTATCGCAAAAAAGCTGCTTCCAGGTACGGGTATTTTGTCGATAAGAAAAAGTAATCCGGCAGACAGGAGGTGAAAAGCATGAGAATAGACAGTGTGGATGTCGGCTTAATTAATACAAATACATATAAACCACCAGTAACCAGGGAGGGACAGTCAGAGCCGGACGGTGCGGAAGAACAATACGGGCAGCGGGTTGAGCGGGGAGAACTGGAAAAGGCCCTGGGCCAGTTAAATGATACAATGGAAGCTTATTCAACCAAAATTCGTTTTGAGCTTCATGAAGAAAGCGGCGAAATGATGGTTAAGGTTATAAATGGGCAAGATGGCACTGTGATTCGGGAGATACCACCGGAAAAGGTACTTAATATGGTGGCATATTTTAAAAAGATATTGGGAATTATTGTCGATAAGTTTATTTAATAATCACTTGGGGTATTGCCTTAAAATAGGCGATACCTTTTTTTATCTGGTTTTTGAATAGATAGGACTTTTGTATATAGGACTTTCGTATCATTGATAAATTTGGCCATAGGCTGATATAATTTGACCGTAATACTATTATTATGATTAATTGCAACAAAATATACGTATTATCAATCCATTCGATTAAAATCTTCAGTTCTCGTGAAATTATAGACAAAATAGCAATTGCTTCATTTTTTTTTGCAGGAACCAAAAGAATAATGTTGAATTCATTTTTATATATAAAAACTGGTTGACTTTTCTTGGGGAGGCCTCAAATGGAAATTCTGAATGATTCTCTGTCGACTATACTCGCTAAACAGTTGGATGCCTGTACTTTGCGCCAGAAAGTAATTGCCAACAATGTTGCCAATGTGAATACGCCCATTTTTAACAGATCCAGGGTGGATTTTCAGCAGCATTTGAAAGAGGCGTTGGACAGCGGCGGTTTTGCTATGCGTACGGCTGATGAACGGCATATTGCCCCAAGACAAGGGGGTTTGGACAGTCTGGTTCCGAAAATAGTCCTGGAAAATGCCACTGCCATGAAGGCCAGTGGCAATAACGTGGATATTGATGAAGAAATGGTTGACCTGGTCAGCAACACCCTTTTATACAGGTTGGCAACCAGGGTGCGCAGTGACCGGGCCAACACGATGAGTTATGTTATTAAGGGAGGCAGGTAACAATGGCGTTATTTGAAAGTTTTGGTATTAGCGCTTCGGGCATGACGGCCAACCGGTTTTGGTCTGATTTGGTCGCCAATAATGTGGCCAATATTCACAGCAGCGGCACTCCGGGTGATCCGACCAATCAGCCTTATCGTCGGCAGGTGCCGGTTTTTGCTGAAATGTTGCGCCAGCAAACAGGCGCGGCTCTCCCAAATGCCGCTGAAATGCCGGGCAAAGGGGTGCAGGTAACTCAGCTGATAAATGTGGATAATGAACCTTTATTGGTACATGATCCCGGCCACCCGGACGCTGATCCGGAAACCGGCTATGTGGCTTATCCCAATATTAATATTTTAAACGAGATGGTTAGCTTAATAGCAGCTTCCAGAGCCTACCAATCTAATGTCACCGTTTTGGAATCGGCCAAAAGCATGGCTCTTGCCGCATTGGAAATGGGTAGGTAAAACACCTGAAAAAGGATGATAAAAATGAAAGTTCCGCCCGTCTCAACGCCGACTGCTACTTCGGAGCCTTTTGTTGAAAACAACAAATCAGACTCCTTTAGAAAAGTATTCGACAAGGCAATGCAAAACTTAAATGAGAAGCAGCTGGAATCAGAGCAAACGGTGAAAGATTTTTTAACCGGTGAAGTGCAGGATCTTCATACGGTGATGATTGCCATGGAGGAAGCCAAGCTTACCTTGCAATTGGCTGTGGAGGTGCGAAATAAAGTAATTGAAGCTTACCAGGAAATATCAAGAATGCAAATATAGTTATTATCATTATTTAAAGGCGTGGTTGGATGAATAGCAGGTTTCTTGTTAAAATACGTCAATGGTGGCAGACACTGGAGCGACCGCGAAAAATAATGTTTATTGCGGGTTGCGCAGTTATTCTGGTTACCGTTGCCGTGCTTGGTTCGCTGTTATTGCGCACCAATTACGCACCTCTATTTACAGAGCTGGAATCGCAAAACGCCGCCAAAGTAATCGATCAGTTGGAAAGTATGTCAATACCATACCGCCTGACTAATAACGGAAAAACTATTGAGGTGCCGGAAGATCAGGTGTATAAACTGCGTATTCAGATGGCCAGCGAGGGTGTGTTACACGATAACGGGGCGGGTTTTGAACTGTTTGATGAAAAAAAATTCGGTATAACGGAATTCGAACAGCATGTTGGTTATCAGCGAGCTTTGCAAGAGGAATTGCGTCGTACCGTAGTGCAGTTGTCAGAAGTAGAACAGGCCAGGGTCCATCTGGTGCTGCCGCGGGAAAGTGTTTTCCTGGACGAAGAGGTTGTGCCGTCGGCTTCCATTGCGCTGAAGTTAAAGCCATATGCCGAGCTGAAGCCCAACCAGGTACAGGGCATCCAGAGCCTGGTTATGGGCAGCATAGAGGGATTGACACCGGAAAATATACATATTATTGATATGCAGGGCAATGTTCTTAACGATTCACTGTCGGAAACCGAGTCATTAACTGCGGCCGCCCTGGAAAACTATGAATTAAGAAGAAAATATGAAAAAGAAATGGAAACCCGGTTGCAACAGATGCTAAACCGTATTCTGGGACCCGGACGGGCTGTAGCCATGGTTTCCGCCGATATGAATTTCGATCATGAGCAGACCGTTCGTACGGAGCATGGTCCGGGTGCCGTATACAGTGAACAAACTATTAATGAAGAGGGTACGGGCGGCACTACGGGCGGTGTGCCGGCGGATGCGGAGATGCCGGGCGAACAGTTGCCCTTTTTGGGCAACCAAACCGACTCCAATTATAACAAGGAGCAGACTACTACCAATTATCAAGTTGATACTACTGAACAAACTCTAGTGAAGTCACCGGGGACCATACGCAGGTTGTCGGTTTCAGTAACGGTTGACGGTGAATATACTCCGAACAATCTGGATTCTCTGCAACAGACACTGGCCTCCGCGGTCGGTTATAATGCCGCCCGGGGTGACCAGATAACCGTATCCAGTATGGCTTTTAATGAGGAGGCCAATCCTAACTTTAATGAAACGGCTGAGACACCCACATTAACCGATCAACGATATCTGATCAGTGCGGGTATTGCGCTGGCGGTATTGATTCTTTTACTGGTGTTGTTCTTACTATTAAGAAGGAGGGCACGCCGGCGCAGGGAATTGCTGGAACTGCAGGAAGCGGAGGAGCAAGCTCGACAAGAAGCGGCCATTGCTGAAGAGCAGCAGGAATTCATAATTGAGGAGCCTAAACCGGGGTACCGTACCCAGATAAAAGAAATTGCCAAAGACAGACCGGATGATGTTGCGGAAATTCTTAAGGTCTGGCTGAAGGAGTAAATTATATGCCTGCTACTACAGCCAAATTAAACGGCTTGCAAAAAACTGCCATATTACTGATTTCTTTGGGCTCGGATTTATCAGCCGCTATTTTAAAGAAAAACTTTCACCAGGATGATATAGAAAAAATTACCCAGCAGATATCTATGATGAATACCGTGCCCAAAGAAACGCAAGAGGATGTTATGGAAGAATTCGCCCAAATGCTGCAAGCACGTGAATTTTTGATGTTGGGCGGGCCTGATTACGCTAAGGAAATGCTGCAAAAAGCGGTTGGCGACACCAAAGCTATCGAGATATTGGAGAAAGTGCAAAGCACTATTAAAAATAAACCCTTTAGCATGTTGCGCAAGACCGACCCCAAACATTTGCTTTCTTTCATCCGCGATGAACATCCGCAGGTGATTGCCTTGATATTGTCTCATTTGCATAATGATCAGGCGGCGCTGATACTTTCGGCGTTAAACCCGGAGCAGCAGAGCGCCATTGCCCGGCGGATAGCTATGACCGACCGGGTATCGCCTGAAATGATGCGCGAAGTGGAGAATATCCTGGAACGCAAGCTTTCCGTACTGGAACACAGTGAACAGAGTATGGGTGGTATAAAATCATTGGTGGATATATTAAACCGGGTTGACCGGGGCACTGAAAAAACAATTCTGGAGGAATTGGAAATTTCCGATCCCGAGTTGACCGAAGAAGTACGCAAACTGTTGTTTGTGTTTGAAGATATTGTTAAACTGCCCGACGCATCCATTCAGCGGGTGCTGAGAGAAGTTGATCCCAAGGATCTGGCCAGGGCCATGCGCGCAAGTAATGAGGATGTTCAGGAACGCTTATTTAAGAATATGTCCAAGCGGGCTTCCGATATGCTGCGTGACGAAATCAAATACATGGGACCGGTGCGCCTGAGAGATGTGGAGGAATCGCAGCAAAGAATCGTGCAAATCATCAGGCGTCTTGATGAAACCGGTGAAATTATTATTGCGCGGGGTGGTGAGGATGCCATTATCACATAAAATTATACGCTATAAAGAAATAATTTTGGATGATTTATCCCTGAAGCATTCTTTAGATTTAAGGCATAGATTTACAGTGCATAAAACGAAAGACCATCCGGAGCAAGATGAAATCAAACAAGTCGATGAAACATGCGAAGGAAATCAAGAAATTGATAATATGATTCAGGAGTTGTTATCCGGGGCCAAGCGTGAGGCTGAAGATATTTTGCAAAAGGCTCGCAAGAATGCTGTAGGTATTATAACCGGCGCCCGGCAAAAAGCAGCTTTGGAGGCTGAAAAGATAAAGGAGGATGCGGCCGGAGAGGGACGGGACAAGGGTTACAATGCCGGCATGGATGAAGCAATAAAAGAAGCGTCTTCCATTAAATCGGAAGCTAAAGCAGTGCTGGCACAGGCAGAAGAGGCTCGCCGGGAAAAGCTGGCCCATATAAAGGACGAAGTGCGCTGCCTGGCACTGGAAATAGCTGAAAAGTTATTAAACCGTGAACTGCAGACTAATGCTGAGGCGGTGATGGCTATTGTGGATGAAGCCATGCAAATGGTAGGCAATCGGCCGTATGTTCTCTTATGGGTACATTCCCGGGATAAACAAATATGTGAAAAGCACCGTGATCAATTGCTGGGTCATCTGCCGCCTAAAGCCGAGCTGCAAATTACGGCCGATGATGCGGTGGAACCGGGCGGCTGCGTTGTGGAGACGGATTACAGTAAAGTAGACGCCAGACTATCTACCAGGTGGCAATCTTTACTGGCCGCCATCAAAGAGGAGTCTGAATAATGCTATGCACGATTTGTCCAAAGAGATTTCCAAATGGCGGGAAAAAATCCAACAAATAAAAATATTGCGGCCGACCGGCAAGGTAACCAAGGTTATCGGCCTTACCATGGAAGTAAAGGGTATAGCCGCCGGTGTGGGTGAAATCTGCGATATTCATGTACCCGGCGAAACCGGACCCGTATTGGCTGAGGTAGTGGGTTTCCAGGAAGATTCCTCCATATTAATGCCGCTGGGCGAACTGCGGGGGATGTTTCCGGGTTGTTTGGTAGTACCCAGGGGCGAGCAGCTTACCGTAAATGTGGGACAGGAACTCTTAGGCAGAGTGCTGGACGGTCTGGGAAAACCAATGGATGGTAAACACCTGGGTGTTAAACAAGCCTATACGGTCAATAACGCTCCACCCGGCCCGCTGGGCAGGAAACGCATTAGCGAAGCATTTACCACGGGTGTGCGGGCGATTGATGCTCTGTTAACCTGCGGCCAAGGGCAGCGCATCGGTATCTTTTCCGGCAGCGGGGTTGGCAAAAGCACATTGCTGGGCATGATGGCCAGGTTTTGCAGTGCCGATTTAAATGTTATTGCATTGATTGGTGAACGTGGCCGTGAAGTATTGGATTTTATTGAAAACGACCTGGGACCCGAGGGGTTGGCCCGCTCGGTGGTGGTGGCCGCCACTTCCGACCAGCCCGCCCTGGTGAGGCTGAAGGGCGCGTTTGTTGCCAGTGCTATAGCCGAGTATTTTCGGGACCGGGGGCAAAATGTGCTTTTATTTATGGATTCTGTTACCCGTTTTGCAATGGCTCAGCGTGAGGTGGGGTTGGCCATCGGGGAACCTCCGGCTACCAAAGGTTACACGCCTTCGGTATTCAGCCTGCTGCCAAAGCTGTTGGAACGCTCCGGCACCGCTCGCCGCGGTACTATCACTGCTTTTTATACCGTGCTGGTGGAGGCGGATGATATGAATGAGCCTATCGCTGATGCGGTAAGGGGTATATTGGACGGGCACATAGTGCTTTCACGCGAACTGGCGGCCCGCAGTCATTTTCCGGCAATTGACGTGCTGCATAGCGTGAGCAGATTGATGAATGATCTGGTTGATCATGATCATAAACAGGCAGCTTCATGGCTGCGGAATCTTTTAGCCGCCTATACACAGTCGGAGGATCTGATTAATGTGGGGGCTTATACGCGCGGTTCCAACAAGACTATTGACGAGGCTATTAAGTATTACCCTAAAATAAACCAGTTTTTGTGCCAGGATGTTCATGAAAAGTCAGAATTCGATAAAACTATTGAAGACCTGATAACGCTAAAGAAGTGATTGCAAGCAATTCTCAGTACCGCTAGTTAAAACAGTTGGAGTGATAACCGCATGAAGAAATTTCAGTTTCGGCTGGAACCGGTATTAAAGCACCGGGGGGCCCGCGAAGAAAAAGCCGCTCTGGAACAGGCCCGTGCCCAGGAAGAATATATGCACAACTACCAAGTGTTGTGTAATACCATGGAAAAATTGGAGCAAGCCGCACAAGGGGACCAGGCCATGGATCAGTTTGATTTATTTAATACTCAGGCCTATTGCAGCTATATGACTCAAGAGGTACGCAAGCAGGAAGCGGTTTTGCACAGCTCCGGCCAGAAATTGGCCGGTTGCCGTAAAAAACTGATTAAGGCTATGCAGGAACGTTCCATAATCGAAAAACTTAAGGAAAACCAATTACAATCCTATAACAAGTTTGTTGCATCGTTTGTACAGAAGGAATGCGATGAAATAGCTACACAACAGTTTTTGCTCAGAAACAAATAATAATCTCGGCAAGGTGGTGGTGTTGGTTTAATTATATATACGTAAATAAATATAGCGGAAGGGGGGTGTACAGGAATATATATTGATAATTTTTTTATGCCGGCTATACAGGCAAACTATAGTACGGATGGAACGTCTTCTGCGCTTCAGTCAAATGCAAATAATGACTTTAAACAAATTCTCAATGTGCTGTCCGGCGCTGTGGTTGGCAGCGGGAAAAAAGACCGTGCTGAAACGACAGGGGAAATGGACAGCGAGCAATTGGCACATAAATCCGCGGGTAAATCTTTGTCCGATGAGGAAATATGTGATGTTTTGCAAGCGGCTTGCGCCGGGCAACTGCCCATCGAACAAATAGCTCAGTTATTAGCACTGGATAGCAGCTTATCAACCGGGCAAATGCTGCATGAAATACCGGCTAATCAAGGCCCATCCGGTATTTCACCGGAAGCTATGGCTTTGCTTGCTCAATTGCTGTTGCAGTCAAACGGTGATTCCGGGGCGGAGCAGATGACAGCCGTACAGGCAGGTTTTGAAAAGCCAATAGCACAAACATCCGCTGATACATCCTTAGCTGCTGCCATGCGTAATTTAAGCCAAACTGATATTACAATATTGAATACGATAGCAAGCCGGGCAGCGGAAATAATGCAAAGCAAAACTTTGCCGGACTCGATAACAGGTCCGGTTCTGCGTGGTTATGAGGCAAATGCCGCCGGCAGTAAAACAGGGTCTCAATATAACGGAATACCGCTGTCCCAATTAACGGCCCGGTGGCAAGAATTATTTGTACCAAACAATTTAACCCGGGTTAGTGTTAAACAGGCGGGAGAACCGGCTAATACCGCTGTTTCCGGTTTAACCACCCAGGGAAACGCGATGACAAGTAATATGGAAACAAAACAAAATACCACTGTTTCCGGTTTAACCACAGCCTGCCTGAATTCCGACGATTATGCCATCGCTTTGGCAAAAGCAAACAGGCCGGTACAGGGGACAGTACTAAACAATAATTCAAAAAACATGTTAGCAATGAATACAACCGCATTTACGGTATCCGACATTGAAGCAGAAGCAAACAAAGGAGCTGCTGTTGTTCAATCGGGCTCCGCAATGCAAACCGGGACAAAAAATGCCTTACCCCTAAGTATTCAAACGTTAATTCTGGGTGGTCCGGGCCAACAAACATATGCGGCTAATACACCGACTGCCAACGCGTTATCAGGAGAAACATCGAAGGATACCGGTGGAAACAGCCAGCAACTTGACGGCGCACAGATGGCTATGAATATAACGTCGTCTTCCACAGCCGGTACAGCTAAAGCAGCGGGCGGTGAAATGCCCGCCTTGTTAAAATCCAGTGATAATGCGCTGTTTATGCAGCTGGCAGATGCTGTTCGAGGGCAAGTAAGTAAGGACGGTCAGGGGCAAACGCAAGTCAGACTGCAATTGCACCCGGCTAACTTGGGTGAAGTGAGCATTAAACTCACCTATAGAGATGGTAATATAACGACTCATTTTCATGCCGCTACCGAACAAGCCAGACAGGCCATTGAAAATTGTTTACCTCAATTGCGTGAAGTTCTGGCCGGACACCAGCTGAATCTGCAAAGCGCCACAGTATCCGCGGGAGATGAAGGCAGCCGCTGGGGGCAGCGGGAGAACCAGGGGCAGCAATATAGTAAAAAACGCGGTGCAAATATAACTAAATCGGGCCAAGTTACCGAAACGATCACCGGAACGAGTCCGGAAGCAATGTTGACAGGCGATGCCAACCGGCTTAATTCATTTGCTTAGAGATCTGATTAAATCTAAAGTCAGTGGTATACCGAATGGGATATTGGGCGCTAAACTAATCTAATTTAGCCAGTGCGGCATATTGAAAAGGGCTTAATCATGATCTATGGTATAAGATTGTAAAATTCACAAAAAGGGAGGTGGATAATGTGACTGAAGCAGTTAACAATAACCAAAATGATTATTATCTGCCGGACAATCAAACTCCAACTCAGACCCAGTCCCTTGCCGACCCGGAAGCATTTTTAAAAATTCTGGTGGCTCAGTTAAAGTATCAGAATCCTTTGGAACCCCAGGATAGCTCGGAATTCGTGGCTCAGTTGACGCAAATGGCTTCCATGGAACAAATGTTCAATGTCGCCAATAGTATGGACAAAATGTCGTCCCAGTATGAGCTGGCCCGGTATTTTGATTTAATCGGTCAGCAAGTATTGTTGGGCAAAGAAGATGAAGTTGTGACCGGTGTTGTGGGCGGGGTGGTCATTTATGACGGGGAGCCGAGTTTTTATCTGCTGGGAGACCCGGACGGGCAGCAATACACATTGGATCAGCTGCTTAGCGTCACCGACAGCGCCGATTACAATATTTTAAATTATTCATCGTTGATAGGGCACAATGTAGTGATCCAGGACGATTCATCGGAAGTAACGGGAACGGTGGAGAAAATTGCCATACAAGATGGCGGTATTGCTGTTTGGGTAAATGGTGAGGCGTATGGGATCGGCTTAATTAAAGAGGTTCACGGTGTGGCCGGAGAACCTGGCACGGAATTGCCGGAAGATGAGTAGCAACCAGGACATAATTTTTCTTTGGGAGATTATGCCCGAACCGACAGAGAAACAACTATGCCGGTCGACCGGATTGTTTTAGTTGACGGCACTTAAGTAGGTGATATATGCGATGGAGATCAAGGGTACCCATATACTGCCGGAACCAATTATTAATCAGCCGCCCAATAGTACCGATGTTGCCAGAAAAGCGCAATCCGGCAAACAAAATGCGAAGTTTCAAGATATTCTATCGCAAGAACTGGCCGGAGTTAACAAAATCAAAGTGTCGGCCCATGCCCAGCGCAGACTGGCCGAAAGGAATATTGTTATCGGCCGGCAGGACTGGGAAAAAATTAACAATGCTGTAGACAGGGCGGACGCCAAGGGAGCGAATAACTCGCTTCTAATACACGGCGAACTGGCCTTGATAGTAAGTGTCAAAAATCGCACGTTGATATCGGCTATGGATGAAAACGCTTTAAAAGAGCATGTTTTTACCAATATAGACAGTGCCATTATTATTAAATAGCGGCTGGACCTCAGGGAGGCTGCGGACCGCCGAATGATTGAAGCGGTTACTGAGATATTATTTCTCCTATAGATATCAAGGAGGTTGTGAAGTGATTCGTTCTATGTATTTGGGCCTGTCCGGCATGCACAACTACCAGGTGCGCTTGGATGTGGTTGGCAATAACATAGCCAACGCCAGCACCACCGGCTTTAAGGCGGGCCGGGCCGGTTTTCAGGATGCCATGTATATGGCCATGGGAGCTGATGATTCCTGCCAGATCGGCACCGGTCTTACAGTTTCCGATATATCGAATAATTTTAAACAAGGGATTACCATGTACACCGGCAGAACCCTGGACCTGGCTGTTAACGGCAATGGTTTTTTTGCCGTAACCGATGAAGAATCCGATTCGGACAGGTTGATGTTTACCAGAGATGGATCTTTCTATATTGATGAAGAAGGATACATTGTTAATTCATCGGGACTGCGATTGGTTAGTGATGGAGAAGACTCTATACAAATAGAGCTTGCGGAAGGCCAATCTCTTGATGATGTTTATATAGATGATAACGGAGATATTTATGTGACCGATCCCGAAGGTGATGTTGACGATGACCCTACGCCTATTGGCCGAATTGGGTTGTTTAATTTTGCCAACGTAAATGGGCTGACCAATATCGGTGATAACTTGTACCTGAACAATGATCTGTCGGGTGAACCTTTGCTCGGTGAACCCGGGACGGAGTCTTTCGGGGTTATAAAGTCTGGATTTCTGGAGAACTCCAACACAGATATGGCGCAGGAAATGGCTAATCTTATAGAAACACAACGTGGCTATCAGGCCAGCACAAAAGTTTTCACCACCGCTGATGAAGTATTGCAATCAATTATCGAGCTTAAGAGGTAAATTGCCGTGATCGGGTGTTGGCACAACAGCAAATGCATAAGTGCCAACTAAATTGATAGTTAAAATATAGGAGGGCCGATTAAATGATTCGTTCTCTGTATTCCGGAGTTTTAGGCATGAAAAATCACCAGATCCGCATGGATGTGATTGGCAATAATATTTCCAACGTAAATACCCCCGGCTATAAATCCAGCCGGGCCAACTTTCAGGATGTCATGTATCAGACGGTTAAACAGGGTGGTATTAAATCTAACCCCGCCCAGGCGGGTATTGGTATCAACGTTGCCAGTATTAATTCAGATATGACTCCCGGGGGATTGCAGCCCTCTAATCGGACATTGGACCTGGGCATTTCCGGCAGCGGGTTTTTCAAGGTTTCGGACGGTTCAATTGATTACTATACCAGAGAAGGTATTTTTTACTTAACCCGCAACGGGGATCTTGTTAATTCCAGCGGTTATGCATTAAAAGGCGAAACCTGGAACAAAGCTAAATCAGAGGTTGCGATATCAGATCCGGATGCCGCAATGGTTACTAAAGCATCGGGAGAAACTGCTGCCGGGGGCACCACTGGAAATATTAAAGTGGTAACCACCGCTAATGGGGCTGATTTGAATGGTTACACCATAACATTTAATGATGGACTAGACCAAGCAAACAGCTCAGTTGATACTACAACCAAAACCATCATTGTTGGTACGCAAGATGCGACTGATACTGCCGCAGGGGTAACGGCTGCAATTAATGCCGCCATAGCTACCGAAGCAAGTCTAAGCGGCATTACCGTTGGAACTATTGTTAACGATGGCACTGGTTTTGCCAAAGCTGATTTGGATGGAGACAATGTAGGTCTTTATACTAACAGAGCAATAGGTACAAGTAATTCAGGTACTGCCGCTACCGGGAATATTACGGTAACAACAACTACCGGCGGTACCGAATTGAATGGCTATACCATAAAATTTGATAATACAATAGACCAGGCAAACGGCTCTGTTGATACTGCAACCAAAACTATCATTGTTGGTACGCAAGATGCGGCTGATACTGCCGCGGGGGTAACGGCCGCAATTAATGCCGCCATAGCTACCGAAGCAAGTCTAAGCGGCATTACCGTTGGAACTATTGTTAACGATGGCACTGGTTTTGCCAAAGCTGATTTAAATGGAGACAGCGTAAACCTTTTAGCCGGCAAATCGTTATCGCTGCAAGGTGTTCTGGCGGATGGGACCAAGGTCGACACACCGGTAGTGGTTGATCTTACATCATCCAATGATTTGAGCCTGGATCAGATTATAGATAAAATAAACGCCGAACAAGAAAGATCCGGTGTAATGGCATATAAGTATACTGATGATAATGATAATGTAAAGCTAGTGTTGACTACGGTATATAACGGTTATGATAAAAAATATGAATCAGATGCCGCTCTGAACATTTCCAGTGCCGGTTTTGATACCGCTTCCGACCCTAACCTTGACACCACGGCATTTTTAAACGGTTATACTAATGACGTTGATATCAGCATAGGAAACATACCCGTAGCCGACATTGCTATTCAAAGTGACGGTACTATTTCAGGAACCAATACCGATAACGTACCGCTTAAGTTTTCCAACGGCACGGATGCTGCCAGAATTTCGCTATATGTTTTTAATAACCAGGACGGGCTGGAGCGATTTAAAGATAATCTTTACAAAGATAACGCCAGCAGTGGTTCGGGGTTAATGGGCGTTGCCGGGAGTGACGGATATGGCACTATTGAGTCGGGTTACCTGGAAATGTCCAATGTAAATTTGACTGATGAGTTTTCCAATATGATTACCACCCAGCGTGGTTACCAGGCCAACTCCCGGATAATCACAGTATCGGACACCATGCTCGAAGAGCTGTTGAATCTGAAGCGGTAGCAGGCATGAGCGATAAAGGTGGTAACATGAGCAATTAAGAGGCAGTAAGTGCGATGTTTGAAGTCCGTCATTGCGAGGAGCGAAGCGACGAAGCAATCTCCGTTTTACAGCCCGCATTTCTTTGGGGGCTTGCCTTGAAGTCCAAGATTGCTTCGCTGCGCTCGCAATGACAGTCGCACAATATGTTATTTATACATAAGAAATTCGCAGATAAAATATTGACGAAAAACTTAACTTATTACGTTAGGATGAGTGATAAATGGCCTTAAGGAAGCGCAAAAAGGAAGATAAACAAACTAAAGTGACAACAACAGCCGCAGCCGCAGCGGATAAACCTGCACGGAGCAATCTAATGGCTATGTTCCTGATGATGCTGATGGTATTTGTGGTGGGAGCCGGCATGGTTATCGGGTACTTTAAATTTATTGATCCGGGCAGTGATAGCGATAGTGCCAATGCCAAGCCTACAAAGGAGATAACTATGTCGTCCATGGAATTGGGCGATATGGTAGTCAACCTGGCGGACCGGAACGGCAACCATTTTCTTAAGACAAAGATAGTTATCGAATATCCGGAAGATAAAAAAACAGCGGAATTGGTGCAGGAAAAAAAATCTCACATTATTGAAGCGGTATTACTTGCTTTACGCAAGAAAACCGTTGATGAAATTAAGCCGCCCGAGGCCACCGAAAAATTGAAACAGGAACTCGTAACAGCTATTAATAACCGGCTTGAAGAAGAGGTTATAGAAAGGGTAATTTTTACTCAGTACATAGTTCAATAGCCCACTCGGATATTCTTGCCGCATGAGCGGCGCCATTGAGGAAAAAGTTTAATTTTAAAATAAGGCGGGGATTAATATATGCTTTCACAGCGTGAATTAGATGAATTTCTGGGCAACTTCAATACTAATAAGACAACTGTGAAAAAGGTAACCTTTCCTCCGCTGCATGCCGAACCAAGTTTGCTGCAATCTCGCCTGCCTCTTGATTTTATAGGTGATGTGGTAGTGGATATTAAAGCCGAACTGGGGGAAGCTACACTTACGGTGCGGGAGATATTAAATATGAAGGAAGGCGCGGTTGTTGAGCTGGAGAAAGCAGCCGGTGACAACATTAACCTGAAAGTCAACGAACAGGATTTCGCACGCGGTGAAGTTATTATTATCGGCAATAACCTTGGTATAAGAGTGGACAGAGTAAACGAAATAGATCCGCATGTTCCTGCAGATAAGGAAGTACTTGTCGATGGATAGGGAAATGTTGATTGCCCTATTGGAAATCATTGTGCTTTTGCCGCTGATTTGCGGTTTGGCCTATTTGGCTATCCGTTTCGGCTTTGGGCGTAAAAATTCTTTCGGCTGTAATTATGGCAAAAGAATGCGGGTACTGGAGCAGGTTTCCATGGGGCCTAAATGCGGTCTCTCCCTGGTACAGGTGGGTGGTAAATATTTGCTTTTTGCTCACCAGGAAGGCTGTGTCGTACTGGTCAAGGAAATGGAAGAGTTGCCTGAGGAAATTGCAAATGCCGCTCCGAATTGGCCGGACATTGTTCAATTAGTTAAAAACATCAAGCCATTTGGTACAAAGCAAGGCGGGAACAGGTAGTGATATTATTTAGAATAAAAAAATACATATTGCTTGTTATTTTATTGATAATTGTTTTTAGCTTATTTTTTCAAGTTGACCCATTATGCGCTGAACCGCTGCCGGGGATAGACCTTAATGTGCAGCCTACCGATGAACCGGTCAAGGTAGTTAACAGTATTAAAATACTGCTTATATTGACCTTGCTCTCCATGGTGCCGGCATTTTTGCTGATGACCACCAGTTTTACCCGCATTATTGTGGTGCTGTCTTTGTTGCGCAGCGCCGTTGGTACACAGCAAACTCCGCCCAACCAAGTGATTATCGGCCTGGCTCTCTTTCTTACGGTGTTTATCATGACTCCGGTGGCCAACCAGATAAATAACCAGGCGCTTAAGCCTTACCTGGCCAGTGAAATAACTCAGGAACAGGCTTTGGATAAGGCATTTGCACCGTTGCGTTCCTTTATGGTCAAACAAACCAGGGAGAAGGATATAGCTTTATTTATTAAACTTTCGGGTAAGGATAATCCACGCAATGAACAAGATTTATCCGCCGATGTTTTAATACCGGCTTTTGTAATCAGCGAACTAAAAACTGCTTTTCAAATAGGGTTTATGATTTATGTGCCTTTTTTAGTTATTGACATGGTGGTGGCAAGTACATTGATGTCCGTGGGCATGTTTATGCTGCCGCCGGTGATGATATCACTGCCGTTTAAAATACTGCTTTTTGTTATGGTAGATGGTTGGTACCTGGTGGTAAAAACGTTGGTAGAGAGTTTTTAGCAGGGTGGGATGTTAATGTCTGAAACCTTTATTATTGAACTGGTTCGGGACGCTATTTTAATGGTTTGCATTGTGTCCCTGCCGCCTTTGGCTGTTTCTCTAATCGTGGGTCTGGTTATCAGCATACTACAGGCTACTACTCAGGTGCAGGAACAATCTCTTACCTTTGTGCCCAAAATGATTGCCGTATTTTTGACTCTGGCTGTCATGGCCCCCTGGACAATGCGTATTATGGTTAGTTTTACCAACCGTGTTTACAGCCGGATACCTGATTTGCTCAAGTAAGGGGTACATAAATTGTTGGACACTAATCAACTGGCGCTCTTTTTTCTTGTGTTGGCCAGGCTTTCCGCTTTTTTTGCGGTCGGACCGCTGTTTTCCATGTCCAATATTCCCGGGTTGGTGAAAATAGGTTTATCTTTTGCTGTAGCGGTGATTATTTTTCCCACGGTCAATACGGATACCGCGGTCTATCCGCCCGATGGCTGGCAATATATTTTCGCTCTGGTACGTGAGGTATTGGTGGGTCTGGCTTTGGGCTATATAGCAAGTTTGTTGTTGAATGCTCTAATTTACGCCGGTAGTTTGATTGATATGCAAATTGGTTTTTTTATGAGCTTGATTTTTGATCCTGTGGCCGGTGCCACAGCGGGTATTATCTCTCGTTTTTTGCATTTGCTGGGCTTGGCCGTGCTGCTGGCCGTAAACGGTCATCATATGATAATTGCCGCTCTTGTTCGCAGTTATACCGTTCTTCCGGTGAATGTCGCACAGGTTAACGGCGATTCGGCCATGTTTTTAATTAAAGTGTTCGGCCAGATGATTACTATTGGTGTGCAAATCGCAGCACCGATAATAGCCGTTATGCTGGTAATTGACGTGACACTGGGACTTTTAGCCCGCACGGCGCCGCAGATCAATGTTTTTATGCTGGGTTTCCCAATTAAAATAATTTTCGGCATGGTCACCCTAAGTGTAATGGTGCCTGTGCTGGTACGCATAATTTATTCGATTTGTTCTATTATTGAACAGGATATGGTTATCCTGATGAAGGGAATGACGTGATGGCGGACAGCAATTCAGCGCAGCAAAAAACAGAAGCGCCGTCACCGCGACGACTTAGAGATGCGCGCCAGAAAGGGCAGGTACCTAAAAGCCGGGACTTAAGCGCTGCAATCATACTGCTGGCCGCTCTTTTGGCCATTGCCTTTTTAAAGGATACCATTATCTTTTCCATGCAGAGATTACTGCTGGAATACTTTCAAACCGGTATAGATATTAACCTGCCCGCGGAAAATCTGCCTTATTATATGGTTGGTTTTTTGGTGCGCATGAATCTGGTGTTAATGCCGGTTGCCGTTATAATTATAATTGCGGCTGTGGCTGCTAATGTTTTACAGGTAGGCGTACTTTTTGCGCCGCAGGTATTACAGCCAAAATTTGAACGGCTTAACCCTATGGAAGGTTTTAAAAGAATTTTTAGTTTGCGAAGTCTATTCGAGCTGGTTAAAAATTTACTTAAAATAATTATTGTGGCTGCTACGGTATATTGGGTAGTTAAAGCGCGTTTAGCGGAAATGTTATTGATATATTTTAAAACCCCGGCGCAGCTCTTGGACTCGATTGCCGCTATGATGCTGGTAACCGCCTTTGCCGGCGGGGGAGCCTTTCTGGTAATTTCACTATTTGATATGCTGTTTCAGCGCTATGAGCACATTAAAAATTTGCGCATGACCAAGCAGGAAGTAAAAGATGAACTAAAGCAAACCGAGGGCGATCCCATGGTTAAATCATGGCTGCGCCGCAGGCAGCGGGAAATCTTGGTTAATGCCATTCGCCAGGAAGTGCCTCAAGCCACGGTGGTAATCACCAACCCAACTCACGTGGCTGTGGCTGTTCGGTATGACGAGAAGGAAACGGGAGCCCCGCTGGTTACTGCCAAGGGGGCGGGTGATTTAGCCCGGGCAATTAAAAAATTGGCCAGGCTGAATAATGTGCCGGTGGTGGAAAACCCGCCGGTGGCCCGGGCGCTGTACCATAATGTCGCTATCGGCGGTGAAATACCCGTGGAATTATATCAGGCTATTGCCGAAATCATAGCTATGGTTTATCGTTTAAAAGGCCGAGCCGGTTATAATGGTATTTAATAACAATTAACAGTATGGACTTATATAGGAGGGTATGCTTTGGCTACCTATTCCCGGACGGCCGTTGGCCAATTATTTAAAAACAATACTGATGTACTGATTGCCGCCGGTATTTTGGGCATAGTGCTGCTGATCCTTATTCCCCTGCCTCCTTTGGCGCTGGACGTTTTTCTCACCATTAGTATTACCGTGGCTCTGGTGATCATTATGATTACAATGTTTACCACCGAGCCGCTGCAGTTTTCTGTTTTTCCCACTTTGCTGCTGGTTACCACTCTTTACAGGCTATCGCTGAACATTTCATCTACGCGCTTAATTTTAAGCGAGGCTCAGGCCGGTAATATAATCAGCGGTTTTGGCGAGTTTGTGGTGGGCGGCGACTTTGTGGTGGGAGCCATTGTATTTATTATTATTACTGTAATTCAGTTTGTGGTTATCACCAACGGCGCGGGCCGGGTCTCCGAAGTGACGGCACGTTTTACACTGGACGCCATGCCGGGCAAACAAATGAGTATTGACGCCGATTTCAACAGCGGTTTGATAACCGAAGATGAAGCCCGGGAACGCCGACGCAAACTGCAGCGGGAAGCTGATTTTTTCGGTGCTATGGACGGCGCCAGCAAATTTGTACGGGGCGACGCCATTGCCGGTATTATCATTATAATTATTAATATTATTGGCGGTATTACCATTGGCGTGCTGCAAAAGGGTATGGACGTAATGACTTCCGTGCAAACCTACACTATCTTAACGATTGGTGACGGCTTGGTCGCCCAGGTTCCCGCACTGCTGATATCCACCGCGTCCGGTATTTTAATTACCAGGGCTTCCGCTGACACCAGCTTTGGCACTGATTTGGCGCAGCAGTTTATACACTTCCCTAAAATAATGTTTGTTGTAGCCGGTATTTTACTGGCTATCGGCTTAATTCCGGCCATGCCGACGGTGGTGTTTTTTGCTCTGGCCGGTGTACTTGGTTTTCTGGGTTATTCATTGCTCAACTCGAAAAAACGGCAGGAGATTATGGTGCAGGAGGAAGACGCTCAAAAGCGGGTTCGGGAGCAGCGGGTGCCGGAAAATGTATTGCAATTATTGGAAACCGATCCGCTGCAAATTGAAATTGGCTATAATCTGATACCATTAACTGATGACAAATCAGGCGGCGACCTGCTGCAAAGACTTACCGCCGTGCGCCGGCAGCTGGCCGTTGAAATAGGTATTTATGTGCGGCCGATACGTATCAGGGATAATTTACAGCTGTCGCCGAATCGGTATGTTTTTCGGATACGGGGTGAGGAAATTGACAGCGGTGAGCTTATGCCGGGCTATTTAATGGCGCTTAACCCCACAGGTCAGGAAATTGATGTAACAGGTATTGCCACCACCGAGCCTACTTTCGGACTGCCGGCCTGGTGGGTAACCGCGGATAAAAAAGATCAGGTGGAAATGGCCGGTTTTACAGTGGTGGATTCATCTACTGTGCTGGTTACCCACCTGACTGAATTTATTAAAAAGTATGCCCACGAGCTGTTGGGACGCCAGGACGTTAGGGAATTGCTCGATGTGGTCAAGGAAAAGAATCCGGCGGTGGTGGAAGAACTGGTTCCGGAACCCATGTCGGTGGGAGAAGTGCAAAAAGTGCTGCAGAGTCTGCTTGTGGAGAACGTGCCGATTAAGGATATTATTACTATTCTTGAGGCTCTGGGCGACGGTGTGCGTGTAAACAGGGAATTGGACTTTTTAATTGAACATGTGCGTCATGCTTTGGCCCGCAGCATTTGTCGCGGCCAGCTTAACGCGGATAATAAGCTGCAGGTGATAACCCTGCATCCCAAATTGGAAAAAACGATGACCGATGCCGTGCAGGCTACCCAAATGGGTTCGTATCCGGTTCTAGAACCCCGGCTGGCTCGCCAGGTGCTGGATAATATAGCCAAGACCATTGAAAAGGCGCTGGGACGCGGTTATTCGCCGGTATTGTTATGTTCACCGCGATTGCGTTTACCCCTGCGGCGTTTCATAGTCCGGCAGATGCCGGGCACGGCGGTGTTATCCATGAATGAAATTATACCGGAAATAGAGATAGAAGCTGTAGGGACGGTGGTATTGAGTGAAAATTAAAAAGGTGATTGCTGCCGATATGCAGCAGGCGCTGCTGCAAATACGCCGGGAACTGGGGGAAGACGCGGTGATTATCAGCACCGCTAAAGAACCGGTAAAAAATATACTACAGCTGTTTGGCAAGCGCGGAATTGAGGTTACGGCGGCGGTTGATGATCATGAGATAAGCATTCCGGTACACCAAAATGTTATAGAAGCAAATGAGCCTCTTTTGCTTGTGGAAGCTTCGGCGCCTGTTGAACGGAATATGCCGGCAGCCGGCGGCGGTGCTAGTAAACATGAGATGCCGGTGCGTGTAATTCCCGGCAGGCTGGTACCCACCCAGTTGCCCGAGCCAATTATGGAGATCTCCGAAAAAGGAGAGCATAACTGGTTTAATATAGTCTTGCAGCAAGAGATGAATAAAGGGGGTGCAAAAATGGATAACGGACTGCTTGATAAATGGAGACAATTGCTCCGGTATGTGGAAGTTGATGAAGTCATTATTGATAAATTATTAAAAGATATTACCCCTGTTATTGCCCGGGACGACATGTTGTCTGAAGATATATTTAAGGCGCATTTAAAAAAGAGAATAACCGATATTCTGAAGCCGGCTTACAGTAAAGAAAGCAAAGCCCGTATTTATTCATTTATCGGTCCCACAGGGATAGGCAAGACTTTAACTCTGTCCAAACTGGTTACTAAAGCCAAGGTGATAGATAAGAAAAAGGTTGGTCTGATAGCTGTTTATAATCACCGTTTTGGGACTATGGAAAGACTGAATTTTTATGGTAAAATAATTAATGTGCCGGTGGATGTGGTAATGACTCCGGGTGAGCTTGCGCAGGCTGTAGAAAAGCATCGCGATAAAGAAGCGGTTTTTATCGATACCGAAGGTCGGTCGTCCATGAATCGCAGCCAGGTACTGGAATTGCATACCTTTATGAGTGCCGTGGGTGAACCGCAGGATATCCATCTTGTTTTGAGCGCTCCTACCAAAAATCGTGATTTAGTAAGAATAGCCAATGATTTTCTGCCTATTGGCTATAATAAAATAATTGTTACAAAAATGGATGAAACCGATTCATACGGATCGATGCTGAATATTGTTTGTGATACAGGTCTCCCGGTAGCATATGTTTCCAGGGGGCAAAACGTACCGGACGACATTGAACGAATAACATCCAAACGCTTGGCTGAGATTATACTTGGGGGCTTAGTAACAGATGAGGATTTTCCAACGTAACATTCTCAAAGAGAGACGCTCGGAGGTTATCCCCCCCCAGGATGGCGCGCCTTACCGGGGACCACGGGTACTTACCGTTACCAGCGGTAAAGGTGGTGTGGGTAAAACCAACCTGACAGTCAATCTGGCCATAGCCCTGGCGCAGGAAGGACAGCGTGTGATTGTTCTTGACGCCGACTTGGGGCTGGCCAATGTGGAAGTGTTGCTGGGTATAATACCATCACTTAATTTATATGATCATTTATTTCGAGATGTGCCCATCTGGGATATCATGATGCCGGGTCCGGCGGGTATTAAAATTATTTCAGGTGGGGCCGGTTTTTTGGAACTGGCCAATCTCACCGGCAGTCAGCGTTCCAAGTTATTGAACAGTATTGAAAAATTAAATAGCCTGGCTGACTTTGTTTTAATTGATACCGGGGCGGGAATTTCCAAGGATGTATTAGCTTTTTGCGCGGCGGCTGACGAGGTGTACACGGTGATCACTCCGGAACCTACATCACTGACCGATGCATATGGTTTAATAAAAGTATTGGATAGATTTAAATTGCATAAGGAAGTTGGCTTGGTAGTCAATCAATCGCACGGCAGTGGGGAGTCGTTTAGTTCCGTACAACGCTTAAGTAATTTGTCTGAAAGGTATTTAACCATAAAACTGACCAACCTGGGCACTATTCCATATAATCAATTGGTTGTCAGTGCGGTTAAAAACCAAAAGCCTTTCATTCTGGCCAAACCTCAATCCAATGTGGCCGAAGCCGTTAAAGCAATTGCTTATAGTATACTAAAAAAGGATTTAAAGGTAGAAGCCGAAGGAAGTCTACGCGGTTTTATAAGTAAGCTAGCCAGGCTTTTTAAGTAAATTGGGAGGATAGAGTGTTGTCTGATCAGTTTGAAATGCATATTACGCAAAAAATTCAAGTAAAGAGAAAGGATCTTGACGGCTGGTTTAGTTCCAGTATACAGGATGTTAGTTACAATGTTATTAGCATTGCCTTGCCATATTTAAAGGATTTTCCGCTGGTGCTGCACAGGGGGGATGAAGTGCAAGTGCGGCTGGCCGCTGAAAATGCCACATATAGTTTCAACACCAGGGTAATCGGTCAAACGACAGATAATATTAAATTATACCGGCTGATTTTTCCTAAGGAAGTATTGCGGATTCAACAAAGATTGCACGTGCGGCTGCCGGTAATGTTGGATGTTCAGTATTTTGTTCAGACAGATGATAAGAAACCCCACAAATTTATCGGCGCCTCGATAGTGGATTTAAGCGGCGGCGGTATGAAACTGGCTGTCCGGGAAAATATTAAAGAGCGCAGTCGGTTGTCGCTGGAATTTAAGTTGCCTTTGCATCCAAAACCATTGCTAATGAAACAAGATGGGCTGGTTGTTCGCAGTCAGCCGGTTGACCCGGAAAAGGGGGTGTACCATCTGGGGGTGGATTTTATAGATATCAGCCGTCAACATCAAGATATGATAGTCCGATATATTTTTGAAAGGATGGCCCAGCAAAAACGCCTGCGTTAAAAAGGGTGATCATATGGGCGGTAATGAAATTTGGGTGAATTACAATAAATCGAAAGATCAATCTCTTAAAGACGAGCTTGTGTTAAGCCATCTGGGACTGGTTAAATATCTGGCCGGGCGGCTGCTTGTTAACGCTCCACCCGGTATGACCCGGGAGGATCTAGAGGGATATGGCGTAATAGGATTACTTGATGCTATTGATAAATTTAAAATGAAAATGGGTACGGAATTTAAAAATTACGCATATACCAGAATACGGGGCGCTATTTTAGATGAAATAAGGAAGCAGAGCTGGGTGCCCAGGAGTAAATGGCAGAAATTTTACCAATTAAACAAATTAAAAGAGAGGTATTGGCAAAACGGGGAACTGCCCGACGAAAATGTACTTGCCGGGGAAATGGGTATGGATACCGAAAGAATGAGGCAATTGGCGGCTGAGTACAGCAATGCCTTTCCCGTTTTCCTTGATGATAGTGTTGGTCCGGATGGAGAGGGTATATTGCTTGATACGGTTAGCGACCAAAAGAGTCCTGATCCATTGGATATTATCGCCGCGACGGATGAAAAAGAGACACTGGCAAAAGCAATCGGCAGTTTGCCGGAGAGGGATCAACTGGTATTGTCTCTTTATTATCAGGAAGAATTAACTTTAAAAGAGATAGGCAATGTCTTGGAAGTAACCGAATCCCGAGTTTGCCAATTGCATGCTAAAGCATTGCAAAAGCTCAGGGAAAAACTCTCCGATTAAGAGAAAGGAGTTCGCAAATGATAAGGGGCATTTATTCCACCGTTTCGGGAATGAACTTGCAAATGACCAGAGCGGAAACTGCTTCCCGTAATCTTGATAATATCAATCTGCCCGGCTATAAAAAGGATCGTATTGAAGCGGAACCTTTCTTGCGCCTGGTGCAGTTAAGTGCCGGAATGATGGATAATTCGACACATCAATATAAACGCAGTGCTCTGGGTATTACCAACCAGGGCGCGGAGGTGCAGGAATTATCCACCGATTTTAGCGTGGGGGACCCGCGGGAGACAGGTAATAAAACAGATTTTGCGCTGCAAGGACCGGGATTTTTCACCTTGTCCGATCCTGAAAACGAAGCGAATATTTATTATACTCGCAACGGCAGCTTTCACCTTGATCAAGCGGGATACCTGGTGAATGCCAATGGATTAAGAGTTATGGGCGAGGGTGGACCCGTACAGTTGGAAGGTCCGGATAGTTTTGAGGTTGACGCAAACGGTAATATAACCGAGAATGGTACTTTAAATGATAGCATAAGTATAGTGACATTTGAAAATCTGGATAACCTGGTCGGCGTTGGCAATAACTTGTATCAGGCACCCGATCAGGGAACTCAGCCAGTGGAAAATCCCGGATTAAACCAGGGTTTTTTGGAGGCGGCCAATGTTGAATCGGCAGATGAAATGACGAATCTCGTTACCGCGGTTCGGGCTTATGAAACAGGTCAAAAAATTATACAAACTCAGGATAACATGCTTGATATGGCTATCAATAAAGTTGGTACAATTAGATAATTATATATTTTTTAGGGGTGATGACTTTGCTGAAAATGGTTTACAACAGTATGGGCAACATAAATGCCCAGATGTGTAAATTAGATATTACCGGCAATAACGTGGTTAATGCTAATACCGCCGGTTACAAGAGGCAGTCGGTAGACTTTATTGATTTTTTAAACCAGAAGGTGCTACAGGATGATGAAGCGGTGCGTGATTCCAGAGGTAGGGGTACAGTAACCGCGTTAACTGATCGCCGCCTGGATCAGGGGATTATAAACTATACGGGAAGACAGTTGGATTTAGGTATTGCCGGGAAGGGTTTTTTCCAGGTCACCCGGGAAGATGGAGCTGTGTTTTATACCAGAGACGGCAGCTTTCATATTGATAATCAAGGACGGATTATCAATCAGCAGGGATTCGTATTAATAGATGAAGAACTGCCTGAGAACTATGACGATATCGTTATAGATGAAAAAGGTAATATATCCTGCACCGATGAAGATGGTAATAAAATAGAAATCGGGCAGATTGAAATGGCGGTTTTCCCCAACCCGACTTTGCTTGACGCGGTGGGAGATAATCTATATACGGCCGGTGAACTTATTGAAGATCCTCAGCTATCGGTACCCGGGGAAGATGGCGCGGGTATTATTAGACAAGGACATCTGGAAAATTCTAATGTTGATTTGGTTATGGAAATGAAAAATATGATTGAAGCTCAGCGTTCTATTCAATTTGACGGGAAAATTATTCAAACCGCTGATTATTTATGGAATTCTGCCAACAACCTACAAAAGTAGACGGATATAGGTGATGTAATGCTGCCAACAAAAAAAGCAGAAGATATTCACGTTGGTATAGGAGAATATAAGTTTTCCAGGAGCCCGGGACGTCTTGTAACACTGGGGTTAGGGTCTTGCGTGGGGGTGGCCGTATGGGATCCCGTAATTAAAATAGGTGGGCTTTTACATATCATGCTGCCCAACAGTGAGGATTTTTCAAAAATTACTAAGCAGGAAAAGTACGCCGATTTAGGTATACCGTTAATGCTTAATGAATTAATTCGCAACGGGGCCGCTAAGGCCAGGCTGGTAGCCAAACTTATAGGCGGTGCTCAAATGTTCACCGGTGTGGATAAAAAGCAGTTATTTAACATCGGCGAAAGGAACATCGAAATGTCACGTAAAATATTAAAGCAAATGTCTATACATATTGTTAGTGAGGATGTGGGCGGCAATAAGGGGCGTACTATGTATCTGGATTTGGAAAATGGAGAGGTGCTTGTTAAAACGCTGGGTAAAAATATTAAGGTGATATAATATGGAATTTAACGATTTTAAAGTAAAGGTTATGGCCACATTCCGCCTGGATTTAAACAGCTATAAAGAAAAACAGTTGCGGCGCCGGCTGGACTCCTATCTGGTGAAATTAAAATTAAATAACTATGGTGATCTTTTTCAACAATTAGTTAAAAAACGAGATACTTATGAAAAATTTCTTGATTATCTTACTATTAATGTATCTGAGTTTTTTAGAGATGCACAGAGGTTTGACGATCTGCAAAAAAAATACTTGCCCGCATTGTATAGCGGCCGTAACCAGGTGAAAATCTGGAGCGCGGCTTGTTCTAACGGATCGGAGCCCTACTCTATCGCTATTATTTTAGAAGAAATGGGTCTTTCGGGCCGAAGTAAAATAGATGCCACCGACATCGACCGGCAGATATTAAAAAAGGCTGTGGACGCCAAGTACGGCAAGGATAGTATAAAAAACGTCAGCCGGGATAGGCTGGAGCGTTTCTTTTCTGAACAGGTTGAGCTATATGTTTTAAAGGATATCATTAAGAGGCAGGTGTCTTTCCATTATCATAATTTACTTGCCCATGACTACAAAAAAGGTTATGACTTGATTGTATGTCGCAACGTAACCATTTATTTTACCAGGGAAGCTCAGGATGAAATATATAGACAGTTTACCCTTTCTCTTAATCCCGGAGGAGTTCTTTTTATCGGCGGGAGTGAGATGATCTTTAATTACAAGGAGCTGGGTTATAAAAAATTATCACCTTGTTTTTATAAAAAGGAAAACTAACAGCGGTTGTATTGAAAGGGTTGGTGTGATGAGCGAAACCGGCAAGCTGTCCGAGATGCAATTAGACGCGCTGCAGGAAATAAGTAATATTGGACTTGGACATGCGGCAACTTCACTGGCGGAAATGCTGGAAAGCAGGATTGGTATGGGTGTGCCCAGGACAAGCTTTGTAACTTTTGAAAAAGTTATCGACATTATTGGCGGGTACGAGGAACTAATATCTTGTGTCAGTTTACAGCTGGCCGGTGATATAAAAGGTATTGTTTTTTATATCTTTAATGAAAAAAGCACCTATAGCCTGGTAGATATGCTTATGGACCTGGAGGATGGCACCACTGTTGAATTGGACGAAATGGCTACCTCCACCATTAATGAAATTGGCAATATATTAACCGGTTCTTTTATATCCGCTATTACTGATTTTACTAATTTATCGGTTACATCCTCGACTCCGATATTTGCCTTTGATATGTTGGCTGCCGTATTCACGTCACTGGTTATTGAAAGCGGCCGATCGGAGGGGGATAATATTTTAACTATTGAGACCCAGCTTTTTAGGGATGATCAAAAGGTAAGTGGATACTTTTTCTTGATGCCCGAACCCGAATCAATAAAAAGGCTGTTACTGGCCTTAGGAATAGAAGCTTAATTAGAACGGAGGGATTAATTTATGTCTTTAAGAATTCTTATAGTTGATGATGCTACATTTATGCGCATGATGATTAAAAACATTGTAATTAAAAATGGTTATGAAGTGGTAGGTGAGGCGGAAAACGGTGCAGAAGCCGTTAAAATGTACTCCGAGCATCAACCGGACCTGGTGACCATGGATATTACCATGCCGGAGATGGATGGAATTGAAGGTGTAAAAGCAATTAAAAAAATTGACCCCAATGCTAAAATAATTATGTGCAGTGCCATGGGGCAGCAATCCATGGTCATGGAGGCCATTCAAGCCGGAGCCATGGATTTTATTGTTAAACCATTTAAGCAGGACAGAATTTTACAAGCTATAGACAGAGTTATGAATAGATAAATAATTGAGGGAGACATATGCAGGAAATATTATCCCAGAACGAAATTGATGCTATGCTACAGGCCTTGACCGATGGTAATTTGCCGGTTGATGAGATAGAAAGCACCATGGCGCCCAAGGTCAAGAATTACGACTTTCGCAGGCCTAATAAATTTTCCAAGGAACATTTAAGGACCTTGGAAATGCTTCACCAACACTATGCCAGACATTTATCCAGTTTTTTGTTCGGCTATTTGAGAAGCAATGTAAATATTGAACTGGTCTCCGTGAGCCAGATTATTTTTGATGAGTTTATTCGCTCTATTCCCACACCCACGGTGCTAACTGTTTTTGATCTTTTGCCTCTTAATGGTTCGGCTATTATGGAGGCAAATACAAGTTTTATTTTTCCTGTTATTGATTTAATGTTCGGAGGCGGCGGTACCACCGGTGACTTAAACCGGGAGTTAACTGACATTGAAATACAGGTTACCAAAAAAATCATGGCCCGTATTCTTGATTACCTGGTTCCCACCTGGCAGGATATTTATGAGATCAAGCCCGAGGTGCGGTCCATAGAAACCAACCCCCGCTTGCAGCAGCTTTATTCACCAAACGAAGTGGTGGCTTTGTTAACTTTTTCTGTTGTTGTGGGTGAAAGCGATGAGGGTATGATTAACCTTTGCCTGCCGTATATTATGTTGGACCCGGTCATAGCCAAGCTTTCAGTGCGTCAACAGTTTATCAGGCAATTGCCATCCGGTTTTGAAAATAACTATAAGCATATTAATCACTGGTTGAGTCATTGTTATGTTGACATTACCGCTACAATTGGTGAAGCTTCGGTTACTATAGAGGATTTTTTGCAGGTCCAGCTGGGTGATGTAATAGTATTGGAAAAAAACGTGGACAGTGATTTGGATGTCTATGTAGGGGAAAATGTAAAATTCGGTGCTCAGGTGGGTTCGGTGGGGGACAATTTGGCTGTCCAAATTGTTTCACTTATTGAAAGGAAAGATAAAGATGAGTGATACTAAAGATAAGATGCTGCAGCAGGATGATATAGATGCCATGCTTAAAGCGGCTCAGGGCAGCGGTGAGCGAGAGCAGTCCGAGGCGGATGACCAGGGATTGGGCCAGGATGATATAGATGCCATGCTTAAAGCGGCTCAGGGCAGCGGTGAGCGAGAGCAGTCCGAGGCGGATGACCAGGGATTGGGCCAGGATGATATAGATGCCATGCTCAAAGCGGCCCAGGGAAGCGGTGAACAGGAGCAGTCCCCGGCAGCTGACCAGGGATTAAGCCAGGATGAAATTAATGCACTGTTTAATACCGGTGAAGATGGCGGATATGAACAACTCGATGATGTTGATGTTAATATTGTTGATGATGCATACGAGAATAAAGAAGCATTATCGGATGATAAAATGCAGTCGGCTTTAACATCCGAAGAGAAAGATGCTCTGGGCGAAATTGGTAATATATCCATGGGTTCTTCAGCTACGACGCTGTCCCAATTACTAAACAAGCGGGTGCAAATTACCAGTCCCAAAGTGATTATTACCCGAAAAAAAGACTTTTTAAAAGAGTTTAACTTACCATACTTAATTATTAAGGTACAATTTAGAGAAGGTCTCAGCGGTTACAATGTGCTGGTAATTAAATTGCGTGACGCTATGGTCATGGCTAATTTAATGATGGGCGGCGACGGCACGGATTTACCCGAAAAAATAACCGATTTGGAAATCAGTGCCGCTTCGGAAGCCATGAACCAAATGATCGGCACTGCTTCGACATCACTGGCCGATATGCTGGAAAGAAGTATTAACATACTGCCTCCGGAAACTAATATGGTGATGGAAACAGATAAAATGAACGTTGATTTGCCTTTTGATGATCCCATTGTGGTAATTTATTTCCGCATGATAATTGATGGTTTGCTGGATACCAATATCATGCAGGTGATAGATATACATACGGCCCGTGAGCAGACCAATCTGCTTTGGGAAAAGTTCGGTGGCATGGAAGATGTCGAAACCGAACCGCCAATGGCTGAGCCAAGCGTAAAGGCTACGACGGATGTGCTGGAAAAAGTAACGGACCGCCCGATGCAGTTGCCTGATGATAATGCCGTAAAAGCCGCTCAGGAGCAAGATAACTTAAAAACAACCGACCAAAGCTATGATAAATCGGTAATGACACAGGTAGATTCTGAAAAACTAAACTTGTTGCTGGATATTCCTTTGAAAGTGTCGGTGGTACTGGGCAGTACTAAAAAGCAGATTAACGAGGTGTTACATATGACTCCCGGCGCTATAGTGGAATTAGAAACGCTGGTTGATGAACCGGTGGATATTCTAATCAACGGTAAACTGGTAGCCAGGGGAGAAGTGGTTGTAGTTAACGAAAACTTTGGTGTCAAGATTACCAGTATTGTTTCCACCAGGGAAAGAATCAATAGTTTAAAGTAAATGGGTAATTAGTAATTATCCTGAAAATAGCGACCGGTAGTTTTCATTTTCTTATGGCACCGCGTTTGGCGGCGTGAGTGTCTATAGATAAAAATATGGTGAAACAGAATATTTAAACAAGAAGAACTAGAAGAGACAGGCCGTAATCGCCTGTCTCTGTTGTATCTCTGTTGTATCTCTGTTATATGTTTGTTAATGCCGCAATTCAGGAACGGTATATGCTAAAACTTATTAATAACCAGACCGGTGATTAGTTTAGGATAGAAGAAAGTAGATTTTTGCGGCATTTTTTCCCCGTTAGCTGCCACTGCAGTAACTTCCGCAATCAGCGTGGGGTTCATTAAGAATGCCAATTGGCAGCGGCCTTCGTCTACCGCCTGCACAGCCTCGCGGGCGTCACGGGTGTATTCTATCGCATCACCACCGGCCAGAGCATTTTTATCAATGCCCAGCTGGTTTTCAAGAATTAGTTTCTGCAAGACGGAGACATCCAACCTGCGCCAGTCGGCTGAGTGCTCGGGAGGCATTTTACGTGCTATTGCGTCTTCATCACGCAGCGTTAATGTATAATAACCGTCTTTCCCCAGATACATGCCAAAAACCTGCCGGTGCGTTGTATCGCCGTTATCTTGAAATCCCGCTAGACCGCTCATTAATTCTGTAACTCCGGCTACATTCGCTGCGGTTAATTTTTCAACTGTAAAATCCTCCTGCAGTGAATCCAACAGTTTTTGCTTATCTACCCGGCTGCCCATAACCAACCGATGGGTGGGCAGTATTACCAGGCCGGGATCATATAGATTAACCAGGGTCATCATTATATAACCGGCACCGGGCTTGTCGGGGTTTTGCCGGGCATAATTAAGCGCGGTTTCGTAGCGATGGTGGCCGTCAGCAATAAAAATGCGCTGCTCTTGCATTAATTGCTGCACTTGCTGTATCGTTACCGTATTCGTGATTACACAGAGCCGGTGTCTGTGTCCCAATTCATCGGTAAAATTAATGCTGCCGGGTGATTCCTGTACGATGTTGAGGAGCAGGCGATCAATCCTGCGTTCAGGGTCGCCGTACAATCCAAATATAGGACTGAAATTGGCGCCGCAGGCCTGCATTAAGGCCAGCCGGTCGGCTTTATGTTTGGGCATGGTTTCCTCGTGGGGCAGAACCACTCCATTCTCATAGGGCTCCAGTTTGACGCCGCAAATAATACCGGTTCGCACAAGCGTTTGGGAACCGACATTAAACTGCTGCTGGTAAAGATAAAGGGCCGGTTTGTCCTCTTGCTTTAATATACTATCGCTCTGCCACTGGCCGAAGAAGCCTGCCGCCCGGTTGTAGCAGTTTTCCGTATTATTATCGGAGGGGTGTTTTTTGCCGTATTCCAGGCGGATAATATTATACGGGTTAAGCTGGTAATATTTCTCCTGGGCAGCGGCGTCAATCACATCGTAGGGCGGGGTAACCAGGTCCTTGATATTTCCGGCTATTTTTTCGTTATAACGCAGGCCTTGCAGGGGAATGATGGTGGCCATATTTTTTCCTCCTGTATGTTTTTTTCTGGTCCATCTCTGGGCGTCACGTATTTTATATTTTTCCATCATGTTTAGAAATGCCTCGTTAAGGTCTATACCCAGTAAGTTGGCGTAGCAAATAACGATAAATAATATATCCGCTAGTTCCATAGCCAGATCACCTTCCGGTTCCTCCGGCTTTTTAGGTTTAGTGCCGAATTGGTGGTTGATTTCCCGGGCCAGCTCTCCGACTTCCTCGGTAAGACAGGCCAGCATGGCCAGCGGCGGCCAGTAACCTTCTTCAAATTGACCGATCCAGCGGTTCACTTCATTTTGCATTTCCCGTATATCCAAATTATCAGGCGCTCCCTCTTTATTTTTAAAACATTCCTATTTTAACATAATTGATATTTAAAAAACAGGATACCACGCGCCAAAAGGAATATTTATAGCGAAAACTTCGTATAAATTTACAGGTAATACTATTTTAATTATAAAGGAGTGAACTGATTTGACTAGGCCGCACTGGCTTGTTGTAGATAAAAAGTTGTTGCTGGGTCTGGCAGCTGCGGTATTATTGCTGTTTGGCATTTATCGTGCTGCCGGAGCTTATTATGCTAAAATTATTGTTCCACCCGAGGAATTATTTGCCGCAGCGTTGGAAAAAACACTAAACACCGGCTCATTTCGTTTTAGTATGCTGGTTAAAATAGGGGCTGGTGTAATCTCTGATGTTAAAGGCGAACGGGTGGCGCCGGACAGTGTGCATATTACCGGTACCATGCAGGATATGCCGGTGGAATTTATTCATATCGGAGACCAAACTTTTATAAAAGGTTATTGGTCCGATAACTGGATTCACCTGGAAGGGAATAAAATGGCCGAGTCCGAGCTTTTTGTCACTGAATTTAATCCACTGAGCAATTTTAATTTTAAAGACATTCCCATAATTAATGAACTGGCGGCAGAGGAAATTGAAGGTGATAAATGCAGGGTATTTGAATTTCGGCCTATCGTTCAGAATACCTTAATGGAATTAAGTTATGACGATTTTAGATACCGGGTTTGGGTGCACCCCGGTGAACAGGCTATAAGAAAAGCATATATAGAGGCCACCGGCAAACACGGTAAAAAAGATAAGTTGGCGATTAATATGCAGATGTGGGATTTTGACAAGCAGATTAAAATAAGTTTACCCGATATGTAGCAGAGAGCACGGTATATTGACAATGTTTTTAAAGCTTTGTTATAATAACCCAGATTTTGTTTTTGGGAGGTGTTAATTTTGCACCCGGATGTGGAAAAAGTTTTAATCGACAGGATGACAATAGATGAAAAAGTGCGTGAACTTGGCGGCATCATTTCCAGGGACTACGCCGGCAAAGAGCTTTTGATGGTGGGTATATTAAAGGGAGCCGTGGTGTTCATGGCTGACTTAATCAGGAACATGAACATAGACGTACGCATTGACTTCATGGCGGTGTCCAGCTATGGAGCTTCCAATAAGTCAACGGGCGAAGTGCGCATATTGAAGGATTTGGATAAGAGCGTGGAACAGCGTCATGTGCTTATCATTGAGGATATTGTGGATACCGGCCTTACTTTAAGCTACCTGCTGGAGATTTTAAAAGCCCGTGACCCGGCCGGTGTGCATATTTGTACGCTCCTGGACAAACCCTCCAGGCGGGAAGTGAATGTGCCGGTCGATTATAACGGCTTTGTCATACCCGATGAATTTGTGGTGGGCTATGGGCTTGATTATAATGAAAAGTACCGCCATTTACCGGAAATTTGTGTGTTGAAAAAGGAAATTTATCAAAGCGGTTAGTACTACAGGGAAAAGCATAGTTTGCCGAAGGATTTGCTGCTCCTTGGCATAGTAGAGTACACTACCTAAATAACAGTGCCGCAGCAGAGTACACCAGCTAAACAACGGTGCCGTTTAGCTGGCACCTATCAAGACGGCGAAAGCTTTGCTCAAAAAGCAAATTACACTGTATTACCAGTAGTACTTAATTTCATTGGAAAGTTTGCAACTTTCAACATCTGTACCCGGTACCACGGTACCAATCTTTCAACTTTCAATACACGGTATCATTACAAATAGTTTATTTAATTGGAGGGACGTAATAATGTCTGTACCAGAGCAGGAGATGGTAATAGTACTGGACTTTGGCGGGCAATACAGTCAGTTAATTGCCCGGCGCATTCGCGATAGCCATGTCTTTTGTGAGATGCTGCCTTTTAATACCCCGCTGGCTGAAATACAGGCCAAAAAGCCGCGGGGTATTATATTTTCGGGCGGGCCTTCCAGTGTGTACCAGCAAGGTGCCCCGGTGGTGGATAAGGCGATATATGAACTAAACATACCTGTTTTGGGTATTTGCTACGGCATGCAGTTAATGGCTTTTCAACTGGGTGGTGCAGTGGACCGGGCCAACCGGCAGGAGTATGGTAAGACAGAGCTTGAGGTTATTACCGGGGAAGGTTTGCTTTGCTCTATGAGTGAACGGGAGCAGTGCTGGATGAGTCATGGCGATCTGGTGAAGTCGCCGCCGCCCGGCTTTAGTGTTCTGGCGCGTACCGTACAGGCCCCGGTGGCTGCTATGGCAGATAAAGAACACGGACTGTACGCTGTGCAGTTTCACCCGGAAGTAGTGCACACACCCAGAGGGCAGGATATATTGCACTGTTTCTTATATGATATTTGCGGCTGCACGGGAAGCTGGACAATGGGCTCCTTTATTGAACATACTGTGACGGAAATAAAGGCGGCGGTGGGCGACCGGCGGGTGCTCTGCGCCTTGAGCGGCGGGGTGGACTCATCCGTGGCCGCCGTATTGGTGCACCGGGCCATCGGTAATCAGCTGACCTGCGTATTTGTTAACCACGGGCTTTTGCGCAAGGGAGAAGCAGAGGCGGTGCAACAATTTTTCCGGGAAGGCTTCAATATCAACCTGGTTTATGTGGATGCCTCGAAGCGGTTCCTGGATAAACTACAGGGTGTTACCGATCCGGAGCGCAAGCGCAAAATAATCGGCGGGGAATTTATACGTGTGTTTGAAGAGGAAGCCGCCAAGGTAGGCGAAATAGATTATTTGGTGCAGGGCACCCTGTACCCGGATGTGGTGGAAAGCGGCACTGCCACGGCCGCGGTGATTAAGTCGCATCACAACGTGGGCGGGTTACCTGAAGATATGCGCCTGACATTGATAGAACCTCTGCGCTGGCTATTTAAGGACGAGGTACGACGGGTGGGTGAGGAATTGGGCATGCCCGCCGGTATAGTCTGGCGCCAGCCGTTCCCCGGGCCCGGTCTGGCCGTGCGTATATTAGGCGAGATCACGCCCGAAAAGATAGCCCTGCTGCAGGAAGCCGATGCTATTGTGACCGGCGAAATCGCCCGGGCCGGCCTTGACCGTGAAATCTGGCAGTATTTTGCCGTACTGCCCAACCTGTACAGTGTGGGGGTAATGGGTGATGAGCGCACCTATGCTCATACGGTGGCCATCAGAGCCGTCCACTCTCATGACGGTATGACGGCCGATTGGGCTAAGATACCCTATGATGTGCTGGAACGCATATCAAACCGCATTGTCAATGAGGTCAAGGGCATCAACCGGGTGGTCTACGACATCACCTCCAAGCCCCCGGCTACGATAGAGTGGGAATAACAACAGAAAGGCCGGAAACCAGTATGAACACTGGCCTTCTGGCCTTGTTTTTTGGTAAAGCGTACCGCCCGGGACGGCTTTAATACATAAAGAGCGGGATTCCGGTGTAGGAATGCCCGCTCTCGTTTTATGATAGTTTTGGAAATGGAATGTGCAGCAGCCGCATGATCTCTTTCTGCGTCTCGTACACCTGCTCGGCAATAAAATCCGTAAACGGTCGGTCATCTTTATGGGCTCGCTCCAGCAGGCTGTTATACTCCTGACGCAAAACCGGCGGGATCACAGCCAGCATGTAACCGTCCTGAATAAGAGCCGTGTTCATCAGCAGCCTGGAAATTCGACCGTTGCCGTCGATAAAAGGATGAATAAATACGAATCGCTTGTGTAACTGAGCTGCGAACTTAACTGGGTGATATTTGTCCCGCTCCTCGGCGACCCATTGAAATAGTTTCGCCATCTTCTGCCCGATCAGCTTCACGTCGCACACTTTATGCTTGGAAGCGGTTATGAAGACAGGACGATCACGATAGTGGCCGGCTTCTTTGGCATCTATTCCTGTATAAAACATTCGGTGCATTGTTAGAGCGTCAGCCTCGGTGATACGACGGCTGCCCAGCAGCGTGAACATAAAGTCATACGCTTGCGCATGCCCCAGTGCCTCAAATGTGTCTTTAAGCGGTTTACCGCCAACAGTCAGCCCATCCTCCAGTATCACCTTTGTCTCGCTAATGGTGAGGGTATTCCCTTCCAGGGCATTGCTCGACCAGGTGAGACCAATACGGTAATAGCCCTTTATTTCATTGAGCAGGTGGCCTTCAAAAGGACGTTGCTCATCAAGCGATATCTTGTAGCGGTCGATTTTATCATATAAAGTCATTGAACAATCCCCCTTTTAGTACGTGACCTTTTCGCCGGAAGGCATAATAAAGGCGCCCTCATATCGACAACCGGCGGCCTCGGCAATTTGCTTCAATTCGTCGACCGTAAAACTCTCCCGTTTCATTTTCTGGCTGAAAGCTTGCGGGCTTTTCCCCGATATTCGTCCGAGTTCGGAAACACTTATTCCGAGCTTGACACACAGTATTTTAAGCTGTTCAGATACAGACATACCACTACTCCTTCCAATATCTTATTATAAACGGAATAGTTTAATGAATCAACGTTAGCGTTTATATTTTATTGAGGAACGTTAAAAAGATTAACTACATAAACATCAATATTTATATTATAAGCAAGGACATATATAAGTTAGAAGAGAGCGAAACGTTAAATCCGAAAAGCCTGCCGGCGGTCAAAAGAAGCATGGCTGAATAAGAAGGGGGCGCAAAAATAATAGCAGCGAAGGAACAGGAACGCAAAACCCTGGATAAAATCAAACAGATGATTGCAGAGCTTGGTGAAAATTGAAAAACCAATTTACTGATTGATATAATTGCGGTACAATAAATGCATCAAATGCCGAGCAAACTTTAAAATTGGATGCCAAAAAGCAGCTGCAAACGTTAATTCTTTTTGCAGCTTGTTGTACTTGACTGTCGGAATATCCATGGGTTAATACCTAGCCGCTAGCTCTTGCTAACAAGTGGTGGGAATTTTCTTTATAAATGTATTGCCATAATCACTAAAGTATAGTCTTTTTTGTCTATAATTTCTAGATAAATTATAGTAGATCCTTGAGCTGCTTCAGCAGAGGCTACTTTTTCTTCTGAAATCACATCATGAAAAGATATGGTTGTTCCTGTCTTTTCAAATTGAGATTTATAGAACTCAACGGTTTGATTAAAACTTTTCTTAGTTTTTATTTTTATTATATAACCTCTTGTGACCTCAAACTTAGCTTCCTTGCTTGTGATGATTTCTCCGTCAATTACAGGTATTTCTGGTGAAAGCATAGGTGGTAAGCTTGAACCGTAATCTTCAGGAGAGTTTGACCATATAAATGCTGTCACTATAATTAAAAATAATAATATTGCCATTAAAGTTTTTTTATTCACAACATTCCCTCCTTATATTTTTTTATGGCAATGTAACCACGACCTCAACATTCTGGTAAAAGATTGTGGACCCTGGAAGATGTAATAGCTAACATTGATGCTTAATGGTAAGCTTGGAATCAGTATGGTCTATGAACGTTTTTTTCCTCAGTTCCGAGGCCCGTACTCGTTTTTTGATTTAGAATCATATTCCATAAAGGCTTAATTGAAATGAACCATAAAAGTGTTTCTGATTTTAACATTGACCGGCTAAAAAACTACCGCTTTGGTTTGATAAAATATAGCGCAAACGATTATGACATTTCCAACAAAGGGATCTTGGTGGCTTAGATGTAGAGAAAAATAAAGGGAAGAATACGATACGTTATGCCCCTACCCATATGGACTTACCAGATACACGCTTTGGCTTAGCTTTTTTAAAAGAATATAGCTTAAAAGAACTCGAGGACAAACTTGATGTCCTTGGCAATAGTGATGGAAGTTGAGCTCGATGAACAGGAGGAATCTAACGTGACAAATAGGAAAAACGGTAAAAAGAAAAATGAAATTACCATTCATAGCAGTGCCGCCGAGTATTTAACCTTCGTTGCCGCAAGCGGCGAGGGTGGTGTTGAAATTCGTTATGAGGATGAGAATATCTGGTTAACGCAAAAATTAATGGCGGAGTTGTATGATGTTAATGTTCGCACCATCAATGAACATATAAAGAAGGTCTTTTCGGACAAAGAATTGGCCGAGGAAACAGTTATCCGGAAATTCCGGATAACTGCGTCTGACGGTAAGACCTATAATACCAACCATTATAATCTTCAAATGATCATTGCAGTAGGGTTCAAGATTAATAATGAGCGCGCAGTCCGTTTTCGGAAATGGGCAAGTCAAATCGTTAAAGATTACACAATTCAAGGTTGGACAATGGACGTTGACCGTCTAAAAAAAGGCCATATGTTCACAGATGAATATTTTGACCGCCAACTGCAATATATTCGGGAAATTCGTTTGTCGGAACGTAAATTTTATCAGAAAGTAACCGACATTTATGCCACCGCTTTTGACTACGATAAGGATGCCAAAACTACGCATAATTTCTTTAAGTTGGTTCAAAATAAAATGCACTGGGCGGTTCACAGACATACGGCAGCCGAGTTGATAGTTAAGCGGGCCGACGCAGAAAAAGAGCATATGGGACTGACTACATGGGAGGCCGCGCCTCACGGAAAAATCGTCAAAGCTGATGTTTCTGTTGCAAAGAATTATCTGAACGAAAAAGAGATGGACTATCTTGAACGTATTGTATCCATCTACCTGGACTATGCGGAGTTGCAAGCTGAGCGCCAGATACCTATGTCTATGGAGGACTGGGCAAAAAGGCTTGACGGCTTTTTGGAGTTCAATGGCAACGAAATTCTGATAGGTGCTGGAAAAATATCCCATGAGAAGGCGAAGCTTCACGCTGAAACTGAGTTTGAAAAGTACCGTATTGTGCAGGACAGGTTGTTTGAGAGTGATTTTGATAGGTTTATGGAGTTGGAAGAGAGGTCGAAATAAAAGGAGATTGACTGGAATTAGAGGGGTGACAATTCAAATTGATGTGTTGCCACTGATAATACTTTGATAACAAAAAATCGGCAAGCGCCGGATAATATGGGAAATAGGTACTTATAACGCACAAAAAAGCCTTAAATATTAAACTAATATGTTTAGTATTTGAATAGATTTGCCGAGTGGGAATAAGAACAGCAAGGCCGGAAACCAGTATGAACACTGGCCTTCTGGCCTTGTTTTTTGGTAAAGCGTACCGCCCGGGACGGCTTTAATACATAAAGAGCGGGATTCCGGTGTAGGAATGCCCGCTCTCGTTTTATGATAGTTTTGGAAATGGAATGTGCAGCAGCCGCATGATCTCTTTCTGCGTCTCGTACACCTGCTCGGCAATAAAATCCGTAAACGGTCGGTCATCTTTATGGGCTCGCTCCAGCAGGCTGTTATACTCCTGACGCAAAACCGGCGGGATCACAGCCAGCATGTAACCGTCCTGAATAAGAGCCGTGTTCATCAGCAGCCTGGAAATTCGACCGTTGCCGTCGATAAAAGGATGAATAAATACGAATCGCTTGTGTAACTGAGCTGCGAACTTAACTGGGTGATATTTGTCCCGCTCCTCGGCGACCCATTGAAATAGTTTCGCCATCTTCTGCCCGATCAGCTTCACGTCGCACACTTTATGCTTGGAAGCGGTTATGAAGACAGGACGATCACGATAGTGGCCGGCTTCTTTGGCATCTATTCCTGTATAAAACATTCGGTGCATTGTTAGAGCGTCAGCCTCGGTGATACGACGGCTGCCCAGCAGCGTGAACATAAAGTCATACGCTTGCGCATGCCCCAGTGCCTCAAATGTGTCTTTAAGCGGTTTACCGCCAACAGTCAGCCCATCCTCCAGTATCACCTTTGTCTCGCTAATGGTGAGGGTATTCCCTTCCAGGGCATTGCTCGACCAGGTGAGACCAATACGGTAATAGCCCTTTATTTCATTGAGCAGGTGGCCTTCAAAAGGACGTTGCTCATCAAGCGATATCTTGTAGCGGTCGATTTTATCATATAAAGTCATTGAACAATCCCCCTTTTAGTACGTGACCTTTTCGCCGGAAGGCATAATAAAGGCGCCCTCATATCGACAACCGGCGGCCTCGGCAATTTGCTTCAATTCGTCGACCGTAAAACTCTCCCGTTTCATTTTCTGGCTGAAAGCTTGCGGGCTTTTCCCCGATATTCGTCCGAGTTCGGAAACACTTATTCCGAGCTTGACACACAGTATTTTAAGCTGTTCAGATACAGACATACCACTACTCCTTCCAATATCTTATTATAAACGGAATAGTTTAATGAATCAACGTTAGCGTTTATATTTTATTGAGGAACGTTAAAAAGATTAACTACATAAACATCAATATTTATATTATAAGCAAGGACATATATAAGTTAGAAGAGAGCGAAACGTTAAATCCGAAAAGCCTGCCGGCGGTCAAAAGAAGCATGGCTGAATAAGAAGGGGGCGCAAAAATAATAGCAGCGAAGGAACAGGAACGCAAAACCCTGGATAAAATCAAACAGATGATTGCAGAGCTTGGTGAAAATTGAAAAACCAATTTACTGATTGATATAATTGCGGTACAATAAATGCATCAAATGCCGAGCAAACTTTAAAATTGGATGCCAAAAAGCAGCTGCAAACGTTAATTCTTTTTGCAGCTTGTTGTACTTGACTGTCGGAATATCCATGGGTTAATATTAATTTGGAAAGTTATTTTAAATAATATTCAACACGAGAGAAAGTGTACCTAGGGTTCCACACCGCTTTACGGTGGCTCGGTCCAAGCGGTACAGGCAGCCACGGGTACGTTTCGCGGCAGCTACACCGGTCGGGATAAAAGCCCAGGCGGGTAGGTTTCACTCCGATGAGAACCTACTCGGGCGGGTTTTTTTTATTGCTGTGGCTATGGCAAAAGAATGTATCAAAGGCTTGCACAAATTGATCAATTCCCCTTTTCACCGCCATAGGGTTATCAAATCGTTGGGAGCAGAAGATGAACTCGTTCAGCCAAAGCTGGACATCGGGGCTTCAAATGGGGATTTCACCCCGCCTGAAATAAAAATAGGAACTCCCGCTTATAGAAGTGGGAGTCTTGGAATTTGATGAAGTCGTTTGGAGACAGATAACTTGCCAACATGGTGGGGAATGATAATTAAGTACATATATTCTACGAGGAGGCGACAAATGAATAAACCATTGGTAGGTATCGTAATGGGCAGTGACTCTGATTTGCCGGTAATGCGCGGCGCGGCGGATATACTGGATGAATTTGGTATCCCTTGGGAGATATTAATATCGTCTGCGCACAGGGCACCGGAAAAAACTGCCGATTACGCCCGCCAGGCTGCCGATCAGGGCGTGGCAGTGATTATTGCGGGTGCCGGCGGTGCGGCTCATCTGGCCGGCGTTATCGCCGGGCATACCTCGCTGCCCGTTATCGGTGTGCCTATTGCATCAGGCGCACTAAATGGCGTGGACGCTCTGTATGCTACCGTACAAATGCCTCCCGGCATACCGGTAGCTACGGTGGCCATAAACGGGGCCCAAAACGCAGGTATTCTGGCGGCTCAGATAATTGGTTCGGGCTGCCCGGAAGTGCGGGACAAAATAACTGCTTATAAAAGAAAAATGGCCCGACAGGTGGAAGAGAAATCGACTTGTCTGCAGGAACTGGGCATAGAAGGATATCTGAATGCAAAGGGAGGAAATAAAGCTTGATCGATCGTTATACTTTACCGGAAATGAAAGCTATCTGGTCCCAGGAAAATAAGTACCGCAAGTGGCTGGAGGTGGAGATTTGCGCCTGTGAGGCGCTGTCCGAAATGGGCGTGGTACCGGTTGAGGCACTGCGGGAAATCAAAGAGAAAGCTAATTTTACCGTGGCACGCATTGACGAAATTGAAGAAGTCACCAATCACGATGTTATTGCTTTTCTTACCTGCGTCGCTGAATACGTGGGGGATGCCTCCAAGTATATGCACCTGGGCATGACCTCTTCGGACATGCTGGATACAGCGCTGGCATTGCAGATTAAAGAAGCCGGAGAACTAATCCTTAAACGCTTGCAAGAGTTGCGGAATGTTTTATTGGAGAAGGCCAAAGAACACCGCTGCACCATTATGATCGGGCGCACTCACGGCATCCATGCCGAACCCACCACCTTTGGGTTGAAAATGCTGCTGTGGGTAGCGGAAACCGAACGCAACATCAAGCGCATGGAAAGTGCCGTTACCACTGTCAGTGCGGGCAAGATATCCGGGGCCGTCGGCACTTATGCCAATATCGATCCCGCGGTGGAACAGCACGTCTGTACCCGGCTGGGCTTAAAGCCGGCCCGGGTGTCCACCCAGATATTGCAGAGGGATCGGCATGCTGAATTTCTGACCACCCTGGCGGTTATCGGCAGCTCTCTGGATAAGTTTGCCACCGAGATCAGAAATCTACAGCGTACCGATATTTTAGAGGCCGAAGAACATTTCAAAAAGGGCCAAAAGGGATCATCGGCCATGCCCCATAAACGCAATCCCATCACGGTGGAACGCATAAGCGGTCAGGCCCGCTTACTGCGCGGTAACGCCCTGGTGGCTATGGAAAACGTGGCCCTGTGGCATGAGCGGGATATTTCCCACTCATCGGTGGAAAGGGTGATTATTCCTGACAGCACTACCACCCTTGATTATATGCTGTATAAATTTATTAATATCATGGAGAATTTACTGGTTTACCCTGAGAATATGAAAAAGAACCTCGAAAAAACCCACGGGTTGATTTTTTCACAACGGGTGCTGCTGACTCTGGTGGAAAAACACGGCCTCACCCGGGAGAAAGCTTATGAATTGGTGCAGCGCAACGCCATGCGGTGCTGGCAAACAGGAGAGGACTTTCGTCAGCTGTTGCTGGACGACGCGGAAGCAGCCGCCATTTTGTCCAAGGAAGAAATCGATGAAATATTTGATTATAGCTATCACTTAAAGCATGTGGATGAAGTTTATAGGCGGTTTGGCCTGTAAATATTTAATATGGAGGCAGATGAATATGAAAAAACTGGAACAGCTCTATGAAGGCAAGGCTAAAAAAGTATACCGCACTGATAACCCCGACTATTACTGGGTGGAGTACAAGGATGATGCTACCGCGTTAAACGGTTTAAAAAAAGGTACTATTGCCAATAAAGGCTCACTCAACAACCGTATTTCAGCTTACTTTTTCCGCATGCTGGCCCAAAACGGTATTGATTCGCATTTCGTAGAGGAAAAATCCGACACGGAAATGGCAGTTAAGGCACTGCAGATTATTTTGGTGGAGGTAGTTGTGCGCAATATTGCCGCCGGCAGTCTGGCTAAACGCCTGGGGCTGGAAGAAGGCATCCCAATGCGAAATACGGTGGTGGAATATTATTATAAAAGCGATGAGCTGGGCGATCCGCTGATTAATGATGACCATATTCGGGCCATTAACCTGGCCACCCCCGAGCAGATGGCCAAAATAAAGGAAATCTCTTTAAAGGTTAATGACGTGCTGCGGAATCATCTGGCCGAGCGGGATATTGAGCTGGTGGACTTTAAACTGGAATTCGGACTGCATAAAGGTGAACTGCTGCTGGGTGACGAAATATCACCTGATACATGCCGATTCTGGGATAAGCATACGCGGGAAAAACTGGACAAGGATCGTTTTCGCCGGGATCTGGGCAATGTGGAAGAAGCCTACCAGGAAGTGTATCGGCGGCTAACGAAGTAGCGATGATTAAGAAATATAATTGATCTGGGGGAGATAAAATGGTTCGGCCCGGATTGCCAAACGGTATGATTTTATCTGATAAGCCCAGGGAGGAATGCGGGGTTTTCGGTATTTTCGCCCCCGGGCGTGATGTGGCCAGATTGACCTATTACGGCCTTTACGCCCTGCAGCACCGCGGTCAGGAAAGTGCGGGTATCGCTACTGCCGACGGGGAAAAAGTGCAGCTGTATAAAGGCATGGGGCTGGTGCCGGAAGTGTTTTCCGGGGATCAGTTGAACCAGCTGAAGGGCTATGCAGCCATCGGCCATGTGCGTTACTCCACCACCGGGGCCAGCCACGCGGTAAACGCCCAGCCGCTTTTGTTTCGCTATGACGGGGGCATGCTTGCACTGGCGCATAACGGTAATTTAACTAATGTAACTGAATTGCGCTCTCAGTTAATGGCCAGCGGAGCGATTTTTCAATCCTCAACCGACAGTGAGGTTATCGTTAATATCATTGCCCGCTCCAGCCGGGGCGATTTAAAGGATGCCCTGACTAAATGTATGATTGACATTAAAGGCGCTTATTCACTGGTGATCATTACGGAGAATAAACTTGTGGCCATGCGTGATCCCAACGGGTTCCGGCCCCTGTGCCTCGGCGCTCTGGATAATGGTTATGTGGTGGCCTCCGAATCCGCTGCTCTGGGCACTGTGGGTGCCGGCCTGCTCCGGGATGTGCAGCCGGGAGAAATTGTGGTTATCGACGAAAACGGTCTGGAATCGTTTCAGGTGCTTCAGCCGCGCCGGCGATCCCATTGCATTTTTGAATATATTTATTTTGCCCGTCCGGACAGCTTTATTGACGGCTTCAACGTTAACCAGGTGCGCCGGGAAATGGGACGGGTGCTGGCTGCGGAATACCCGATAGATGCCGATATGGTTATACCGGTGCCCGACTCGGGCACCGCTGCGGCCCGGGGCTTTGCCGAAGGGTCGGGCATCCCCTTTGAAGAGGGTTTAATGAAGAACCGCTATATCGGGCGGACTTTTATTCAGCCTACGCAGGATATGCGGGATTTAGCGGTGCGCATCAAGCTCAATCCGGTGCGGGAGGTGCTGGCCGGCAAACGGGTGGTGATGGTGGACGACTCTATTGTGCGGGGCACTACCAGCCGCAAAATTGTGGCCATGCTGCGGGATTGTGGGGTGCGGGAGGTGCACATGTGTCTCAGTTCACCTCCCATCACCCGGTCATGTTATTACGGCATTGACACCTCCGACGAACGGGAGTTGATTGCCGCTCAGATGTCCACCGAAGATATTCGCCGTCAAATCGGTGCCGACGGTTTGCATTATCTTTCCCTGGAGGGGTTGCTGAATATATTCGGAGCTTCCCGGGATACATTTTGTACCGCCTGTTTTAACGGTAATTACCCGGTGGAAGTTATCAAGCCCCAGGAAGCCGGAAAATACAGCCTGGAGTGACCCGTCACCGGTTGCAGTGCTCTTGGGCAGCCGGTTTTATCAAAGCTCATGGAATAATTTGAAATATAAGCTTTATAGCAGGATTTACAATAGTCCGGTGAAAGTTTAGGTCGGAGGAGTGCATGTTGGAAAAAAAACAGAAACCTATAGCAATTACCTATGCGGATGCGGGTGTTGATATTAATGCCGGCAACCGGGCCGTGGCCATGATGAAAAAGTCCGTACACAGTACCCTGCGCCCTGAGGTGCTTACCGGCATCGGGGGATTCGGCGGGCTGTTCGCCCTGGATACCGCAAAATACCGTGAGCCTGTGCTGGTTTCGGGTACGGACGGGGTAGGCACCAAACTGCGGGTGGCTTTTTTAAAGAATCAACACAATACCATCGGCATTGACGCAGTGGCCATGTGTGTTAACGATATACTTACCCTTGGTGCCCAGCCGTTGTTTTTCCTGGACTATCTGGCCGTGGGCAAACTGAAGCCCGAGCAGGTGGCGGATATTGTGTCCGGGGTGGCCGAGGGCTGCCGCCAGGCCGGCTGCGCGCTTATCGGCGGTGAAACCGCTGAGATGCCCGATTTTTACGGGGCCGGAGAATATGATATTGCCGGCTTTGCGGTAGGGGTAGTGGATAAAAACAAAATCATTGACGGCGCCGCCATTGTACCGGGCGATGCACTGGTTGGTCTGGCAGCGTCAGGTTTACACAGCAACGGTTATTCACTGGCCCGCCGCGTATTGCTGGATAAGGCGGGATATCAAATAGATCAATTGCACCCGGTACTGGGCCGCACCGTGGGTGAGGAGATGCTTTGCCCGACCAGGATATATGTATCTACTGTATTGCCGCTGCTGGACAAGTATGGTATTAAAGGAATGGCTCATATTACCGGCGGCGGTTTGGTGGAAAACCTGCCCCGGATATTGCCGCAGGGCACAGCCGTGCAAATAAACACCGGCACTTGGGAGATACCGGCAATATTTAGAGTTATCTCCCGGGAAGGTCCCGTGGAAACCGGTGAAATGTACCGGGTTTTTAATATGGGTATCGGCATGGTGCTGGTGGTGCCTGCCGCGCAGGCCGGCAATGTTGTTGCTGAACTTGAATCACATGGTGAAGATGCCCGTCTGATTGGCCGGGTTGTCGAAGGCGATAGGGAAGTGCGGTTCATTTGACGTTATAAGGGCATTATCCCCATCACGTTTGAAAACATTGTGCAGCAAAAAGTTTGGCTTTATTTATGAGGGGAGAACAAATGGATATAAAAAATTTAGGTGTACTTGCTTCAGGGCGGGGTTCCAATCTGCAGTCCATTATGGATGCGTGCGCTGCGGGGCGGATACCGGCCCGCGTAACGGTGGTCATCAGTGATAACGCCGATGCCTACGCACTGGAAAGGGCCCGGTATGCCGGCATTGACGCCGTGGCGCTAAACACAGATGATTACATTGATAAGGCGGAGTACGAGAAACATATTACAAAGATTTTACAGGAGCACAATGTCGATCTGGTATGCCTGGCCGGTTACATGCGGATGGTGGGACCCGGACTGCTGGAGGCGTATGCCGGGCGGATCATGAATATTCATCCCGCTCTCCTACCTGCCTTTCCCGGGCTGCACGGGCAGGAGCAGGCCTGGCACTACGGAGTTAAATACAGCGGCTGTACGGTGCACTTTGTGGATGACGGCATGGATACCGGACCCATTATATTGCAGGCAGTGGTGCTTGTCAGCGATAATGATACGGCCGATACTCTGGCAGCGCGTATTTTAGAACAGGAACATCGGATATATCCTGAGGCAATTAATCTATACTGCACGAACAAGCTGGTGGTGGAGGGAAGAAAAGTACGCATACTGGCTTAAGCAAAAATAGGGACTCCCACCTATAGAAGCGGCAGTCTTGGAATTTGATAAATAGTCCGCCATTGCGAAGGGCGATAGCGACGTGACGATCTCACCCGATAAAGTAGAGCAACAGTCGAAGATTGCTTCGCTGACGCTCGCAGTGACCATTCTTTTGCGTTTCCGAAATTACTTGTTTAATCTGAGGAGGTATACAAAAATGACTGTGCAACGAGCGTTGATCAGCGTTTCCGATAAGTCCGGGCTGCAAGAATTTGCCCGGGGACTGGTGCAGGCGGGCGTGGAGATAGTTTCCACCGGTGGGACTGCGAAAGCACTGCGCGGAGCCGGTATACCCGTCACCTACATAACTGATGTCACCGGTTTTCCGGAAATATTGGACGGCCGGGTCAAAACCCTGCACCCCAGCGTGCACGGAGGTATTTTGGCCATGCGTACCGAGGGGCATTTAAAACAGCTGCATGAACAAAACATTACGCCCATCGACCTGGTGGTAGTTAATCTTTACCCCTTTAGAGAAACAGTAGCCAAACCCGGGGTAACCCTGGAAGAGGCCATTGAAAATATCGATATCGGCGGTCCCACAATGGTGCGTGCAGCGGCTAAGAACTACCGGTATGTGCTGGTGGTGGTCAGCCCGCAGCGGTACTCCGCAGTACTGAATGCTATTCAAAAAGGCGATATTAACGAGCAGTTTCGACTGGCCCTGGCCAAAGAAGCATTTGCCCACACCGCTTCGTACGACACTGCCATATCCGCTTACCTGACCGGTCTCGACCAGCCGACCGGGACATTCCCCGCTGTTTGGGAGAAAAAATATGAGTTGGTGCAAACACTTCGTTATGGCGAGAATCCCCACCAGCAGGCCGCGTTTTATCGCGACCCGTCAGTAACCGGGGCTTGCGTAGCCAATGCTGTACAGCTGCATGGCAAAGAGCTGTCCTATAACAATATACTGGATATCAATGCCGCTTTTGAGGCGGTAAAAGAATACGCTGCTGCTTCGGCTGTAATAGTTAAACATAACAACCCGTGCGGGGTATCCAGCGCGGCCAGGCTGGCGGATGCCTATGTTATGGCTTATGAAGGTGACCCGGTGTCGGCTTACGGCGGTATTGTGGCTTTCAATACTCCGGTGGATGCGGACACGGCCAGGGAGATGAATAAAATATTTCTGGAAGCGGTGATCGCGCCGGATTATGCTGATGATGCATTAGCCATATTAAAACAAAAAGAAAACCTGCGCATTTTAAAAGCCGGCCCGCTAACCGGTCCGACTACCGACCGTTTTGATTTGCGCAAAGTTAACGGAGGGTTGCTGGTTCAGGACTTTGACCGCGGTGTGGCGGATACGGAGAAAACAAAAGTAGTTACTAAGCGTGCTCCTTCCCAGGCCGAGATGGACGATTTGCTTTTCGCTATGGCCGTGGTAAAACACGTAAAATCCAACGCTATTGTGGTAGTTAAAGATAAAAAGGTATTGGGCGTGGGGGCCGGGCAAATGAACCGGGTGACTTCAGCCCGTATAGCCTTGGGACAGGCCGGTGACGGGGCCCGGGGTGCGGTGCTGGCCTCGGATGCCTTTTTCCCATTTTCGGACACCCTGGAAGAAGCAGTGGCGGCCGGTATAAGTGCTGTTATTCAGCCGGGCGGCTCGGTGCGTGATGATGCGTCCATTGCCGTGGCCGATGAGCATGATATAGCCATGGTGTTTACGGGTATGCGTCACTTCCGGCACTAGATGAAAGCCGGCATGGCTTAGCTTGGGGGGGGAATTCTAATGAAGGTTTTAATTGTGGGGGGCGGCGGCAGAGAACATGCACTGGCTTGGAAAATAAGTCAAAGCCCTCGCGTGAAAAAAATATTTTGTGCGCCGGGTAACGCCGGTATTGCACAGCTGGCGGAATGTGTCGATATCAAGGATAATAATATACCGGCTATTATCGACCTGGTCCGGCGGGAAAAAATTGATCTAACCGTGGTGGGGCCGGAGGTGCCGCTGGTGGCCGGTCTGGTGGACGCACTGGAGAAGGAAGGCTACCCTGTATTCGGACCCCGGCAGCGAGCGGCGGAAATAGAGGGCAGCAAAGTGCTGGCCAAGGAGATAATGCAAAAGTATGCTATCCCTACCGCCCGGTATGCCGTTTTTGAGAACGCCCGCCAGGCAAAAGATTACATTAAGCGGCTTGCCGGTCCATGTGTGGTTAAAGCTGACGGATTGGCAGCCGGTAAGGGCGTTATTGTGGCCGAAGATGAACAAACGGCGCTGGCCGCAGTAAATGATATCATGGAAAGTAAAATATTCGGCGCGGCGGGCCGCCGTGTGCTGGTGGAAGAGTGTCTGCGGGGCGAGGAGGCAAGTATGCTGGCCTTTACCGATGGTGAGCATGTAGTGCCCATGCCGGCGGCTCAGGACCATAAACAAGTATATGACAACGATATGGGCCCGAATACCGGCGGCATGGGCGCCTATGCACCGGCACCTGTTTTAAACCCGGAGCTCAGGCAGCAAGTGCTGGAAAAAGTGATGATTCCCACGGTGCGCGGTATGGCCGCGGAGGATCGTCCCTACCGGGGTGTGCTGTACGCCGGGCTGATGATGACGGATAAAGGCCCGCAGGTGCTGGAATTTAATGCCCGTTTCGGTGACCCGGAAACCCAGCCTCTGTTGATGATGCTGCAGTCCGATCTGGTTGATGTGATGGAAGCGCTCCTGGCGGGCGAGCTAAATAAGGTAAACCTGCGCTGGCATGACGGTGCCTGTGTCTGTGTGGTGCTGGCCTCCGGCGGGTATCCCGGTTCATACGGCAAAGGTGAGGTGATCACCGGGCTGGCCGACTTGCCTGACAACGTGGCAGCCTTTCATGCAGGCACGGCACTTAAGGGTAATCAGGTGGTTACCGCGGGCGGCCGGGTGCTGGGGATAACCGCACGGGCCGCGGGTATTCCCGAAGCCATTGAACTTGCTTATCAGGGCGTATCCCGGGTGAGGTTCAGCGGTATGCATTATCGCAAGGATATAGGTAAAAAAGCTATAAACAGGTAGCCGACGTATTTAATTAACAGAGGCACAGCTTTACAAGGCGCTGGCGGCGCTGAGAAACAACAAGCGCCTCACGGTTGAACAGCGCGAGGCGCTTGTCCGGCCACGCTGTATCATGCGGGATTGGGATTATTATTTCTGCAAGGCGTATGGCGTGGACATCGACGATAAGCGCACGGTCTACGCCGAGTGCCATTTTCATCTTGTGCCCTTCGGGAATGAACCCTGCGTATGTATGCTCCGGGAATGGCTAATGATGCCCTGCGCGTAGGACGCAAAAAAGCGCCGGTATGGAAGCGGTATCCATACCGGCGCTTTGCCGTCCCTTACAATAAATCCGGGTAGTTGCGCGGTCCGTAAACGACACGGACGACATACACGGTCTTCTTTTCCTCGTCAATCCGGTACAGGACAAGGTAGTTTTTAATGACGACCTTCCTGTATCCTTCCCGCCGGAGCTTTGCATCCTGGCAAAGCGCGAACAGGCGGGGATTCGCCACAAGGGAGCGGTAGCTTTTTTCCACATCGTCAAGAAAGCCGGAGGCGGCCTGCGGGCTTTTCAGCTCATGGACGATATATCCGGCGATCTCGTCAACATCCCGGTGGGCGTCCTTGGAAACAATCAGCTTATAGCCCATGTTTTGTCCTGACCTCTTTCAGAGAATCGAAGCCGTCCATGACCTCGCCCGCTTTGATGGAGCGTTCTCCTTCTTCCAGCTTGCGATAGACGTCGTTCAAAAACATGGTTTTCTCATAGGTTTCCATGCTCATAATCACCATATCGCCATAGCCGTTTTTCGTGATAAACACCGGCTCTTTAACCTCTTTGCAAAGGGCGGAAAGCTCGCTCGTCTTTTTTAAGTCTTTGATGGGAATAATCCGCGGCATACAATCGGCCTCCTTTCGGTGAGTTAATTATGTCATAATTATGACCTAAATTCAATCCATTTATTCCTCAGGAAAATCGCTTGCTTGCAGAGTATGTTCGTAAACGCAACACCAAGTCGGTTAACGGGAATTTTACCAAGGGCCGGTTAATGCCTGAAAAGGTAGAATATATACGACCGAAGGTGGTAACAGCAAAAAATGCTGCGTAACGTATCTACGATGAGCAGTAGATGCCCATGGACCGGGCCAGGGCTGTGCTAACACAGTGCTGTAGCTCACGAGAGAGTATAAGACCTTGCTTTGCCAGGGCAGTTCTCAATGAAATGAGAAACTTCCGAGAAGAAGCCTCCGGGCTCGTCCCGGAGGAGGTTCACCTGCCATATTATTAAGCTCAATGATGGCATCTCGATGATGCCAAGAAGTGTAAGAGGGGCAGAGTTTATCGTTTTTTTTAATTTTAGCACTTTACCAAAAAAAAGGATTTGTTTGTGGGTTGTCGAACTGCATATTAGGCAAACTGAAATAACAACCTAAATATGTATTATTTAAACCCGGGAGGAATAGAAAGGTGGCTTACACCGGAAAATTGCGCGATCCCTTGTTGGATCAACTTTTTGAAACTATATTACAGTTGCAAAATACGGACGAGTGTTATCAATTTTTTGAGGATGTATGCACAGTTACAGAATTAAAAACTATGGCTCAGCGGCTGGAGGTGGCCAGAATGCTGCAGGGTAATTTTACCTACGGTGAAATTGCCTCACGCACGGGAGCCAGTACAGCCACCATCAGCAGAGTAAAGAGATCTCTGAATTATGGCGCGGATGGCTATAAAATAGTGCTGGACAGGCTGGACAAGCCTGACACCGCGGGCGAAGGCAAAAATTAGTGTTGACAGTGAAGTGATACTGCTTTAATATTTTATTGTAGCAATGCTTTAATGTATTAAAGGGGGACATTTTTTGATTCGCATAATAAGGTCAACTGATCAGGCCCTGTCCGAACTATTGCAAAATAGAACCGTGGACCTGGAAAAAGTTGAAAACGTTGTTAAAGATATTATCAGTGCCGTTCGGGACGGTGGAGATGAACAATTATGCGCCATAACCAACCGCTTGGACGCCACGGATTTGACGCCTTCCGGCCTGCCAGTGAAGGAATCTGAAATAAAGGCTGCCTACCGGAAAGTAAGTGATCGTTTTTTAACGGCACTGCGTGTGGCCGCCCAAAATATCTATCGTTATCACAGCCGCCAGCTGCGCAATTCCTGGATAGATCCGCAGCCCGACGGTACCATGCTGGGCCAGATAATTGCACCTCTTGACAGGGTAGGTATCTATGTGCCCGGAGGTAAGGCGTCGTATCCATCCTCAGTGCTGATGAACGCGATACCCGCCGCTGTGGCGGGGGTAAGGCAAATAGTGATGGCTACACCGCCCGACCGCAGCGGTGCGGTGAACCCCCATACACTGGTAGCGGCCGCCGAGGCGGGGGTAACCGAGATATACCGGGCGGGCGGAGCTCAGGCCGTGGCTGCGTTGGCCTATGGCACTCCAACCATTGCCCGGGTAGATAAAATAACCGGTCCGGGTAATATTTATGTAACAGCGGCCAAGCGGCAAGTTTTTGGAACGGTGGATATTGATATGCTGGCCGGTCCCAGTGAAGTGCTTATTGTGGCTGATGCATCGGCCAGGCCGGAATTTGCGGCTGCCGATATGCTGGCCCAGGCTGAGCATGATGAAATGGCCTCAGCGATATTGGTGACGCCGGTGGCCGAGCTGGCCGAAAAAGTACGACAGCAACTCAGTGCACAGTTGGCTAAATTGAACCGGCGCATAGTAGCCGAAAAATCAATTAATGAAAGAGGAGCTATTATTATCACGGCCACTTTGGATGAAGCCGTACGGGTGGCCAATTCATTCGCTCCGGAACACTTGGAACTGCTGGTGGAGGACCCGTACCGCTGGCTGGGGTCGGTGAATAGCGCCGGAGCGATTTTCCTGGGACATTTTTCACCCGAACCCGTGGGCGACTACATTGCCGGTCCTAATCATGTACTGCCTACAGGCGGTACGGCCAGGTTTTTCTCCCCCCTCAACGTGGATACCTTTATGAAAAAGACCAGTTTGATCGGGTATTCACCTCATGCACTGGCTCGGGACGGCGAGCATATTATGACCCTGGCGGCTACCGAGGGGCTTGACGCTCATGCGGCCTCCGTGCAATGCAGATTAGCGGTGCCGTCCGACAAGCCGGCTGATGTTGATAAAAGCAATGTTGACAGCCTGGACAGCAGCTTTAACCGGCGGCGGAATAGCCCGGGGAAAGGGGAAGGACGCTGATGCACAAACAATTCAACCCGGGTCTTTTGGTGCGGGAAGGGCTCAAGGAGCTGGTTCCCTATGCAGAGGTAACCTATCCGGAGGTAGTCAGGCTTAATGCCAATGAAAACCCTTATGATTTTCCAGGCGAGGTAAGACAGGCCATCAATGAAATGCTGAATCCGCAGTCGTTTACCCGGTATCCCGATGCTATGGCGCGGCAGTTGGTACGGGAATTGGCCCGCTTGCACGGTGTTGGGGCCGGCCACATTATGGTGGGCAACGGTTCGGATGAGCTTATTTTAGACCTGATGTTGACTTTTGGCGCCGGCAACCGGGTGGTGATTGCCGTGCCTACCTTTTCTATGTACGGCATTCATGCCCGGGTGGCCGGGGCCGAAATAGTGGAAATACCCAGGCGGCTTGATTTTGACCTGGATGTGCCGGAAATTATTCGGGCCGGCCGCAAGGCGGCTTTAGTGGTGCTCTGTTCGCCCAATAACCCCACCGGCAATTCCGCCACATTAGAACAAGTACAGTCCTTGTTGGATAATTGCCCGTGTCCCGTGGTAGTCGATCAGGCCTACGTTGAATTTGGCGGTCCGGATTTTCTGCCGCTATTGAATAAATACCCCAACCTGGTCCTGTTGCGTACTTTTTCCAAAGCCTACGGACTGGCCGGTTTGAGGGTCGGTTACTTATTCGCCTGTCCACAGGTGCTGAACTATCTTTTTAAAGTAAAGCAGCCGTTTAACTTAAACACCTTTTCCCAATTAGCCGCGCTGACCGTACTGCAGCACCGGGATATTTTTGCCGGGCAAGTGTCGGAAATTATCCGGCAGAGGGATGATTTATATAACGCTATGCAGCAAATGCCCGATGTTGAGGCGCTGCCCTCCGAGGCTAATTATTTAATGTTCAAAACCGCTTACCCGGCGAAGGATGTATTTAGCGGTTTGCTGGCGGGAGGCGTGCTGGTGCGCAGCTTTGGAGACCCGTTACTGGCCCAATACCTGCGGGTATCTGTGGGGCGGCCGGAGGAAAATATGATTTTTTTACGTTCACTGCGGCAGGTTATTACAGTACTGGGGGAGAAAGATTGAATGGAAACAAAAAATATACGCAGTGCGGAAATCAACCGGGAAACAAAGGAAACTTGTATATCTCTGCATATGACCTTGGACAATACGGGACATTCCGATATCAATACCGGCGTTGGCTTTCTGGATCACATGCTGGAGCTGCTGGCCAAGCATGGCGGCATGCAGCTTAAATTGCACGCCCGGGGTGACCTGAAAGTGGATGCTCATCACACCGTGGAGGATATAGGTATTTGTCTGGGGCAGGCGCTGAAAAAAGCGCTGGGAGAAAAGCGTGGTATAGAAAGATACGGACACGTGCTCCTGCCTATGGATGAAGCCCTGGTGGCGGTGGCTCTGGATTTTAGCGGGCGTGGTTATTTGGCCTTTGATCTGCCGTTGCCCGCCGCTAAAGTGGGGGATTTTGACACCGAGCTGGTAGAGGAATTCCTACGTGCCCTGGCCGTGAATGGTGCGTTAACTCTGCATGTGCGCCTGTTGGCAGGCAGAAACACTCATCATATCATAGAAGCTGTTTTTAAAGGGCTGGGTCGTGTTTTACGCCTGGCCGCTGAAATTAAAGACCCCCATAGAGGACTGCCTTCCACTAAAGGTGTACTTTAATCGGGAAGAAAGAGGGAAAACTTTTTTGATTGCCATTATTGATTACGGTATGGGTAATTTACGCAGCGTAGCCAAGGGATTTGAAAAAACGGGCGTGAGCGTGGAAGTTACCTCTGACCCGCAGGTGCTGGAAAAGGCCTCGGGAGTGGTTTTGCCCGGCGTGGGGGCATTCTCCGATGCCATGCAAAATCTTACGGCACATAGCATGGCAGACGCTATACACAATGTAATTGCCGCAGGCAAGCCTTTTTTAGGCATTTGCCTGGGACTGCAGCTGCTGTTTGAATACAGCGAGGAATGGGGTACTACCAGAGGACTTGCGATATTTCCCGGCCGGGTGCGACGCTTGCCGCCAGGGCTCAAAATTCCGCACATGGGCTGGAACACACTTACATATAAAAAGCCCTGTCAGCTTTTTAAGGGCATACCCGAGCATGCCGCGTTTTATTTTGTTCATTCCTATTATGTGGAGCCTGCCGATCCGGAATTAACGGCGGTATCCACCGAGTATGGCATGGAATTTACTTCCGTAGCCGCCAAGGACAATGTATACGGTATTCAATTTCACCCGGAAAAAAGCAGTGCCCTGGGCCTGCGCATCTTAGAGAATTTTGGGAGGTTGGTTGAAAAATGTTAATTATCCCGGCTATAGACCTGCGGGCTGGGAAGTGTGTACGCCTGGTGGAGGGTAAACTGGACCACGAAACTATTTATTCCAATGATCCGGCAGCCGTAGCCCGGGTGTGGCAGGGCAGCGGAGCCCGCTTGCTGCACCTGGTTGACCTGGACGGCGCCTTTGCCGGATCACCCAAGAACCTGGAAACCATTCAGGAAATTATTAAGGCGTTAAATATACCCGTGCAAGTAGGCGGCGGCATTCGCGACTTGCTTACCGTAGAACGCTTGCTGCAAATGGGTGTATCCAGGGTAATTTTGGGCACGGTGGCCATCCAGAACCCGGCATTGGTAGCGGATGCCTGTACACGTTTCGGCAGCGAACATATTGTGGTGGGCATTGACGCCCGCAATGGTAAAGTGGCTATTGAAGGATGGGGACTGACTGCGGAAAAGGATGCGCTGGAACTGGCCGGTGAAATCAGCCAAATGGGAGTCACCAGGGTGGTATTCACTGATATTTCCCGTGACGGTACTTTAAAGGGGCCTAATGTAGAAGCTATTAAAAAGTTGGCGTTATCCAGCAAGATGAAGGTAATTGCCTCGGGCGGCGTATCGACTATAGATGATATAGTTGCCTTAAATGAACTGGCCCCTCTGGGTGTGGAAGGGGTCATTGTTGGTAAGGCGCTGTACGCCGGCACGGTAAATATCGATGAAGCCCTGGCCTTGGCGAAAGGGGAGCATTCTGTATCATGTTAATGAAAAGAATCATCCCCTGCCTTGATGTTACCGGCGGACGTGTGGTCAAGGGCACCAACTTCGTTAATTTGCGAGATGCGGGGGACCCGGTGGAGCTGGCCGCATTTTACGACCGGGAGGGTGCGGACGAGCTGGTTTTTTTGGATATCACCGCTTCCTCCGAGGGACGCAAAACTGTATTGGACATGGTTTACCGCACGGCTGCCGAGGTTTTTATACCATATACGGTAGGCGGCGGGATCAGCACTCTGGAGGATATCCGGGCCATGCTTTCCGCCGGTGCCGATAAGGTTTCTATAAATACTGCCGCAGTGAAAAACCCCCGGTTGATCGCCGAAGCGGCGTCCCGGTTCGGCAGTCAGTGCATTGTGGTAGCTATAGATGCCCGGCGTGCGGGAGCAAATGAATGGGAAGTATATATTCATGGAGGCCGTACCCCCACCGGCATTGACGCCGTATCCTGGGCAAAGCAAATGGAGGAATCGGGGGCCGGTGAGATATTGTTAACCAGCATGGACCGGGACGGTACTAAAGACGGTTATGATATACCATTAACCAGGGCTGTCGCACAGGCTGTGCAGATACCGGTAATTGCCTCCGGCGGGGTCGGCGATCTGGACCATATTGTGGACGGACTCACGCTTGGCGAGGCTGACGCGGCTCTGGCGGCATCCATTTTCCATTTTGGCACCTACTCCATTGCCGAGGCCAAACAGTATTTGCGGCAACATAATGTGCCCGTGCGCATGAACTCGTTCAGCTAAAGCTGAACATCGGGGTTTCAGATGGGGATTTTGCCCCGCCTGAAAATAGAGACTTCCACTTATAGAGGGTGGAAGTCTTGGAATTTGATAAAAACTGAGGTGTAGCCAAGGTGCAGGTAAAGCAAATAAAACCTGAAGAACTAAAATATAACAGCGACGGATTAATACCGGCCATTGTGCAGGATGTACAAACCAAGGAAGTTCTGATGATGGCTTATATGAACAGCGAGTCGGTGGCCAGAACGCTTTCCAGCGGCGAAACCTGGTTCTGGAGCAGGAGCCGGCAAAAGTTCTGGCACAAGGGGGAATCGTCCGGCAACGTACAAAAAATAAAGGAAATGTATTTTGACTGTGACCGGGATACTTTGCTTCTGCTGGTGGAACAAAAGGGAGCCGCCTGCCATGAGGGATATTACAGCTGTTTCCATTACGCATTGTCAGAGGACGGTACAGTTACCGTAAAGGGAGAGCCCCTGTTTGATCCCGAAAAAGTGTACGGCAAAGAAGGTAAACAGTAAAACTGCTGCCGCTCGATAATCTTCGATAATCTATTGGACATAAAAGTTCAAATTGTTGACATATCACTATCTTCAAGCCACCGCGAGGTGGCATTTTAATGTAACGTTGATACAATCCGCTTTCACACACATGCATTGCCGTACTTTCGTAAAAAATAAAAATGGAGGATATTATGGATCTAACCGCGCTTAACGAGGCGCAGAAAAGAGCAGTTACTTACAGTGAGGGGCCGCTTTTAGTGCTGGCCGGGGCGGGCAGCGGCAAAACACGGGTACTCACCACCAGAATTGCTTATTTGCTTTTGGAAAAAGGTGTCGACCCTTATAATATTTTAGCTATCACATTTACCAATAAGGCGGCCCGGGAGATGCGGGAGAGGATTGCGGCCGCAGTGCCCGAGCTGGTACATGATTTATGGGTGTTTACCTTTCATGCCACCTGCCTGCGCATTTTACGGCGGCAGTCCGGGTTTGCCGGGTATACGTCCAATTTTGTTATTTACGATGCTGATGATCAAAAAACGGTTATCAGGGAATGTCTTAAAGAGTTAAACCTGGATGATAAGAAATTCCCTCCGCAGGCTATGTCGGCGGCCATATCCCAGTCGAAGAACATGCTTTACGGACCGGCGGAGATGGAAAAAAAGTCATACGATTATTACAGCCAAACTGCCTGCAAGGTATATAAACTATACCAGGACAAGCTGCGGCAAAATAACGCGCTGGATTTTGACGATTTGTTGATGCAAACTGTGCTGCTGCTGCAAAATAATCCGGCGGTGCTAAACTATTATCAGGAAAAATTTCGTTATATACTGGTGGATGAATATCAGGACACCAACCACGCCCAGTATGTGCTGGTTAATTTATTGGCCCAAAAATACCGCAACATATGCGTGGTGGGTGATCCGGACCAGGGTATTTACGGCTGGCGTGGGGCGGATATCCAAAATATCATGAGCTTTGAGCGGGACTATCCGGACGCCGCCGCTATTGTGCTGGAACAAAATTACCGTTCCACCCGTACAATACTGGAATCCGCCAATGCAGTAATCCGGCATAACCGGGACCGTAAAGAAAAAAAACTCTGGACCGCCGGTTCTTCAGGTGATCCCATTACGGTTTTCACCGCCCGGGACGAGCATACCGAAGCGCGTTATATAGTGGACAGGATCAACAGCTGGCATCACCTGTTAAAAAAACCATATCGTGATTTCGCTGTTTTATATCGTACCAACGCCCAGTCCCGGGTGCTGGAAGAAAAATTTCTGGCTGCCGGTATACCATACACAATTGTAGGCGGGCTGCGCTTTTATGAGCGTAAAGAGATCAAAGATTTGCTGGCTTATTTGCGGCTTTTGGTAAACCCTTATGACCGGGTCAGCTTGCGGCGGGTTATTAACGAGCCCAAAAGGGGTATTGGAGCCGCTTCATTGAATAAAATACTGGCTCTGGCGGATGAAACCGGACAAGCGCCGCTAACCTTGCTGGAAAACACCTTCACTATTGCCGGACTGACCGGCAAGGCTGCTAATGCCGCCCGGATTTTTGGTCAAACTATGCGTGATATTAAAGACAGAATGCCGGAGTTAAGCATCACCGGCCTGGTGCAAATGGTGCTGGAGGCGACCGGATATTGGCAGGCCCTGGATAACGAGCGGACCGTGGAATCAACAACCCGACTGGAAAACCTGCGCGAATTTTATTCGGTTACCGGAGAATATGACGGGCGGGGCGAAGGCAGTGGCCTGGAAGATTTTTTAGCCTCCCTGGCTCTGGTTACCGACCTGGATAATTATGAGCAGGACATGGATCAAGTTACATTGATGACCATGCACAGTGCCAAGGGACTGGAGTTTCCCGTAGTATTTATAGCCGGCCTGGAGGAAACCGTTTTTCCCCACTCCCGCTCTATGGAGGACAGGCACGAGCTGGAAGAGGAAAGAAGGCTGTGTTATGTGGGTATAACCAGGGCGATGCAGCACTTATATCTGACGCATTGCTGGCAGCGCACCTTGTATGGGCATACTAAAATAAATGAGCCTTCCCGGTTTTTGCAGGAATTGCCGGCTGATATGATCGATATACGTGATCCACTGGATAATCAAAATAACAGCGACCCGCCGAAGAAGATACATCCGGCCGATTCCACCGGCATTGGTTCGCTAAAAGAGCCCGGCCAGGCCGGCAAAGGCTTCGGGTCGCCCGGAGAGCCCGGACAGGCGGACCGGCCCGCGGCCCGCGGCATGCTTTATTGTGTCGGAGAACAGGTTTGCCATCGCAAGTGGGGGCAGGGCACGATTATCGAAGTGCGGGGCAAAGGTGATAAGGCCGAGCTGAAAATAGAATTTCCGGGGCTGGGTGTTAAGACACTTTTAGCCCGCTACGCACCGCTTACACGTTAGAAAGGGGATTGGTTGCATGGGCGGCGGTCATGAAAAGATTCGCCAGACGATTGATAGGCTGCGCCGGGAAATAGAACAGCATAATTACTATTATTACGTGCTGGATGCGCCCACCATTACAGATGCGCAATACGACCGGCTAATGGCCGATTTGCAGCAATTGGAAAAGGAAAACCCTTTACTGATCACCCCGGACTCGCCTACTCAGCGGGTGGGCGGTAAACCGCGGGAGGGCTTTACCACGGTACAGCACCCGGTGGCCATGCTCAGCCTGGCTAACGCTTTCAGTGACGCGGAGCTTGCGGAGTTTGACCGCCGGGTGCGCGGTTCCCTGGGTGGTGAGCCTTATCAATACGTGGTGGAGCTGAAAATTGACGGTTTGGCGGTGTCGCTGACCTATCAGGACAGTATTTTCGTGCGCGGGGCTACCCGGGGGGACGGCAGTACCGGGGAAGATATTACCGCCAATCTAAAAACCATCCGCAGTATACCGCTGCGCCTGCATCAGCCGGTGGACTTGCTGGAAGTGCGCGGCGAGGTATATATGCCCAAGGAGTCTTTTGTTGAATTAAATCGGCGGCGTGAGGAAATGGGCGAGCCACTCTTTGCCAATCCGCGCAATGCGGCAGCCGGCTCACTGCGCCAGCTGGACCCGGCAGTGACGGCCGGGCGAAATCTAAGTATTTTTGTTTACGGTATCGGCGCCGCCGAGCTTAGCGGCCATCAACTGCCGACATCGCACAGCGAGGGGCTGAAGTGGCTGGAGGGCCTGGGACTGCGTGTAAACAGCCACTGCCAGCTTTGCCGGGATATCGGCGAGGCAATCAGCTACTGCCGGATTTGGCAAAATAAAAAGGCGGATTTGCCTTACCAAATAGACGGCCTGGTGATTAAAGTAAATTCACTGGCCCAGCAGTCCGCCTTGGGGTTCACCATGAAAAGTCCCCGCTGGGCAATGGCTTTTAAATTCCCCCCCGAGCAGGCTCAAACTACAGTGCGGGATATCATTGTCAGCGTGGGGCGCACAGGGGTAATTACACCGACCGCCGTACTGGACCCGGTTTTTCTGGCCGGTTCCACCGTCAGCAGGGCCACTTTACATAACGAGGACATTATTCGAGAAAAAGATATCCGTATCGGTGACCGGGTGGTTATCCATAAAGCGGGCGATGTGATACCTGAAGTGGTGGAGGTATTAAAAGATAGCCGAACGGGCGGGGAAAAGGTTTTCAGTATGCCCGCCGCGTGTCCGGCCTGCGGCGCCGAGGTGGTGCGAGCCACCGGCGAGGCCGCCCGCCGCTGCACCGGCGCGGCTTGCCCGGCTCAATTATTGGAGGGAATGATCCATTTTGCTTCCCGGGGGGCAATGGATATTGCCGGACTGGGTCCGGCCGTGGTTGCCCAATTAACAGAGGCCGGGCTGGTCAGGGATGTGTCCGATTTATACAGCCTGACCGAGGAACAGCTGCTGCGGTTGGAACGCTTCGGGGATAAATCGGCCGAAAACCTGGTACGGGCTATTGCGGCCAGTAAAGAAAACCCGCTGCACCGCTTGATATTTGCGCTGGGTATCCGGCACGCGGGTGAGCGGGCGGCGCGTGTGCTGGCCGAACATTTTGGTGATCTCGACAGGCTAATGAATGCCGGTTACGACGAACTGATCACAATACCGGAAATAGGTCCCAAAATTGCCGAAAGCATAATTAACTTTGCACGGGAGCCGCAAAACCGGGCTTTAATTGAACGCTTGGCGGAGTATGGTGTCAACATGACAGCCGAAGCCGCGCCCGCCAGCCTGTCAGATGGACCGCTGAAGGGGAAAACTCTGGTGCTGACAGGCACCCTGGCGGTCTTGAAAAGGGACGAGGCAAAAGAATTGGTAGAACAGGCCGGGGGTAAAGTGTCTTCATCGGTAAGTAAAAAAACCGATTATGTAGTGGCGGGTGAAAACCCGGGCAGTAAGTATGAAAAAGCGGTCAAGCTGAATCTGCCGGTGCTTGATGAGCAGGAATTTCTGGCTCTGATAAAACCTGTCCTTTAGCGGCGGCATACCGGGCAGGCGTTCGCCGGACGGAGCAACCCGGGTTGCCCGCTTAAGAGGGCTCTGGTATAATAATGTCAGTTTTTGAGAGATAAGGAAGGTGTAGCATGATAAGCATAAAAGACGTTGAACATGTGGCATTACTGGCTCGTTTGAACCTAAACGCGGAGGAAAAGCAGCTTTATGCCAGGCAGCTGAGCGATATATTGGATCACGCCCGCAAATTGCAGGACCTGAATACAGGCGACATACCTCCAACCGCGCATGTGCTGCCTTTGCAGAACGTTTTTCGTGAAGACAAGGCGGACAAGCATATGCCGGTGGATAAAGTACTGACCAACGCGCCCGACCGGCAGGATAACTTTTTTAAAGTGCCCAAGATTGTATAACAGGCCGAACATATCTTGAGTGAGGTTATATAAAAGTATTGGTTAAGAAACGTTACTTTGTTAATGTATTTGGTTTACATTTGGTTTAGTTGGAATTTGGATCAACGGCTGGAGGGAAATTAATTGCCATTATATTACTCAACCGCACACCAGTTACATGATATGCTGGTTAGCAAGGAAATCAGCGCCGAAGAAATTACCCGGGCGGTTTTTAACCGCATTGAGCAAGTGGAGGATAGAATACGAGCTTATATTACTTTAACCAAAGACCAGGCGATCAGCAGCGCCCGGTCGGTGGACAAGGCCAGAGCCGCGGGTGAAGAATTGCCTCCTTTGGCCGGTATACCGGTGGCCGTAAAGGATAATATGTGCACTCAAGGGGTGCGCACTACCTGTGCTTCTAAAATCTTATATAATTACATACCTCCCTATAACGCTGCCGTTCTGGAACGATTAAACGAAGCCCGGGCGGTGATAATAGGCAAAACCAACCTGGACGAGTTTGCTATGGGCTCATCCTGTGAAAATTCGGCTTTCTTTGCCACCTGCAATCCCTGGGATACCGACAGGGTGCCGGGAGGGTCCAGCGGCGGCTCGGCGGCTGCGGTGGCGGTCGGTGAAGCTGTGCTGGCTCTGGGTTCCGATACCGGCGGCTCTATTCGCCAGCCGGCCTCATTTTGCGGGGTAGTGGGTATGAAGCCCACCTATGGTGCTGTGTCCCGTTATGGCCTGGTGGCTTACGCCTCCTCGCTGGACCAGATCGGCCCCTTTGCCAGGGATGTTACCGACTGTGCCTGGCTTTTAAACGTTATTTGCGGGCATGACCCCAAGGACTCCACTTCGGCACCCTACGACACGCCGGATTACACATCTTTTCTCAAAGAAGATATAAAGAGCATGAAAATCGGTGTGCCCCGCGAATATATGGGCGAAGGCATCGACCCGGCAGTTAAGGAGGTTATAAGAAAAGCTATCAATGTATACTCCGGGCTGGGCGCCGTGGTGGAGGAAACCACTCTGCCGCACACCGAATACGCCCTGCCGGCTTATTATCTGATCGCCCCGGCTGAGGCCAGTTCCAACCTGGCTCGCTATGACGGAGTACGCTACGGGTACCGGGCCGAAAACGCCGGGGATTTAGCGGATATGTTTATGCAAACCCGCAGCGAGGGCTTTGGAGCGGAGGTAAAAAGGAGAATAATGCTGGGCACCTATGCCCTTTCCGCAGGCTACTATGATGCCTATTATAACCAGGCTTTGAAAGTTCGTACCCTGATTAAAGCCGATTTTGACCGGGCCTTTGAAAAATTTGACCTGCTGCTGGGCCCCACTTCTCCCGTTACCGCATTTAAACGAGGTGAAAAGATGGATGATCCGCTGCAGATGTACATGGTGGATATCTGCACACTGGCGGTAAACCTGGCCGGGATCCCCGCAATTTCCATCCCTGCCGGTATGGCCGACAAACTGCCTGTGGGACTGCAATTAATGGGCCGGCCCTTCGGCGAAGGTGATATACTGCGGGCTGCCTATGCCTTTGAACAAAATACCGACCATCATTGCAAGTTACCTGAGTAAATCCCTGGAGGTGTACCCAATTGGCTCAATATGAGGCCGTTATCGGCCTGGAAGTGCACGTTGAATTAAAAACCAATACTAAAATTTTTTGTAGTTCCAGCACTGAATTCGGCGCTGATCCCAACCATCACGTATGTCCGGTATGCCTGGGGTTACCCGGAGTGCTGCCCGTAGTAAATAAAAAAGTGGTGGAGTATGCTATAAAAGCCGGACTGGCGCTGAATTGCCAAATTGCTTCTTTTTCTAAGTTCGATCGTAAAAATTATTATTACCCCGATTTGCCCAAAAACTATCAAATATCTCAGTATGATTTACCAATTGCCGAACACGGCCATTTGGAAATAAATGTAGACGGAGCTGATAAACGCATTGGCATTACCCGTGTGCACATGGAGGAGGACGCCGGTAAATTGGTGCACCAGGGTACAATTTCCACCACTCCTTTCTCGCTGGTGGATTACAATCGCACCGGAGTGCCGCTGATTGAAATCGTTTCCGAACCCGATATGGCCAGCGCCGACGAAGCTGTAGCCTACCTGGAAAAATTAAAGGCGATTATCCAGTATACCGGGGTTAGTGATTGTAAAATGCAGGAGGGCTCACTGCGCTGCGACGCCAATATATCCGTAAGACCGGTGGGACAGATTGAACTGGGTACCAAGGCCGAGCTAAAAAATATGAATTCATTCAAAGCTTTGCATAAAGCGATAACCTACGAAATCGAACGACAAACAGAATTGGTGGAAGACGGCGCAAAGGTGATCCAGGAAACCAGAACTTGGGACGAAGCCGGAGGTGTAACGCTGTCCTTGCGCAGCAAGGAGGAGGCCCACGATTACCGTTACTTCCCCGATCCCGATTTGCCGCCGCTGGTTATTGACCGCAAGTGGGTTGATGATATAGCAGCCGGCTTGCCCGAATTGCCCGATGAACGCAGGAAACGTTTTGTGAACGCCCATGGATTGCCGGAGTACGATGCCGCGGTACTGACAGCCACTCGTGAGCTGGCGGATTATTATGAAGAGTGTGTAAGGCTTTTTGCCAACCCCAAACTGGTCAGCAACTGGGTGATGGGGGATCTGGCCAAAATGATGAATGCCAGCGGCCGGGAAATAGGCGATATACGTATTAGTCCGGGTAAACTGGCCAAAATGCTGCAGCTGTTGGATAAGGGTACTATCAGCGGGAAAATTGCCAAAACTGTCTTTGAGGAGATGTTCAACACCGGAAAAGACCCCGATAAAGTGGTGGAGGAAAAAGGGCTGGTGCAAATCAGTGATACGGGACTGATCGACAAAGTGGTAGAGGAAGTAATTGCCGCCAACCCCAAATCAGCAGAAGATTATCGGGCCGGCAAAGAAAAGGCCATCGGATTTTTAGTGGGCCAGGTGATGAAATCTACCAAAGGTAAAGCCAACCCGGGAGTAGTTAATAAACTGCTAAAGGAGAAGCTGGATCAGTAAACTCGTCCAGCTAAAGCTGAACATCGGGGCTTCAGATGGAGATTCTACCCCACCTGAAGTAAAATATAATCTCCCACTCATAGAAGTAGGCGTCTTGGAATTCGGCAAATTCACGAGCAGGGCATACCCTGCTCAAATTATTTTATTTTATGCATTATTTGCATTTTGGACATATGCCATGTATACAGCATTATACGTTACTAAACCTTTTCACTTTGGAAGGAATATGATAAAATTATAATTGTATTTAAATTTTGGCATACATACTTATGCTAAATAAGCTTATATAATAAGTAACCTGGAAGGAAAGGAAGATAATTAAATGATTGAGAGACCAACTCTGCCAAATAAGGACATTTTAATTGTTGACACAACTTTGCGGGATGGTGAACAAACCGCCGGTGTAGTATTCGCCAACCGGGAAAAGGTGAGAATCGCTAAATTTTTGGATGAAATGGGTGTGCACCAAATAGAAGCGGGTGTACCCGTTATGGGCGGCGACGAAAAGAAAGCCATCAGCAAAATATGTCGTTCGGGACTTAAGGCCAGTATTATGGGCTGGAATCGCCCGGTAATCAAGGACATTGAAGCATCTATCGAATGTGGTGTGGATGCGGTGGCCATTTCTATTTCTACTTCCGATATCCATATCAAACATAAACTCAGAACCAGCCGGGAATGGGTATTGGAACATATGGTTGCCGCTGTGGAATTTGCCAAAAAAGAAGGCATGTATATTTCTGTTAATGCTGAGGACGCTTCCCGCAGTGACATGGGATTTCTGACTCAGTTCGCCCTGGCCGCCAAGGAAGCCGGCGCCAACCGTTTGCGTTATTGTGATACCGTGGGCATATTAGAGCCGTTTACTACTTACGACAACATCAAACAGATAGTCGAGAATGTGAAAATTGACGTTGAAATGCATACTCACAATGATTTCGGTATGGCTACCGCCAATGCTCTGGCCGGTGTAATGGCCGGTGCCAAGTGGATTGGCGTTACCGTAATCGGTTTGGGTGAGCGGGCCGGTAACTCGGCGCTGGAAGAAGTGGTTATGGCCCTGAAACATTTGTTTAAAATTGATCTTGGTTTCAAAACAGAGATGTTCCGGGAAGTAGCGGAATATGTATCACGTGCTTCAGGCCGTGAACTGCCGGCCTGGAAGGCTATTGTCGGATCCAATATGTTTGCCCACGAGTCGGGTATCCATGCTGACGGAGCGCTGAAAAACCCCAAAACCTATGAGCCGTTCCTGCCCGAAGAAGTAGGCTTGGAAAGGCAAATTATGGTGGGTAAACACTCGGGTACCGCGGCCCTTAAAGCAAAATATGCGGAATACGGCATTCGTTTAACTGAGCATCAGGCTGAGGAATTGCTGCCAAAGATCCGTTCTTACACGGTTTCCATGAAGCGTCCCTTGTTTGACAAGGAACTGATGTATATTTATGAGGATTACTTTGGGGGGATTAAGAGGGACTAAATATTTGATCAGCCTTGCCGGTAAACTCGTTCGGCTAAAGCTGAACATCGGGATTTCAGATGGAGATTCTACCCTACTTGAAGCAAAAATAGGATCTCCCGCTTGTAAGAATGGGAGGTCCTGGAGCTTGATAAATATAATATGCTTAAATAATGATGAGTACGATTAACAGGCGTTATTCTTTATCAGCAATGTGATTAAGATAAGGTATAGGTTTGTAACTGGCTTGATAAAGAGCGTTTAGCAACCCACAGTTGGGGATGCCAAACGCTTTTTCTGTTTTATGTTCGTTAGTATTAATAAGTTAGCCATATCGCTTTATTTGCATGTCTGCCACTGCCATATACACCCGTGTTTGGGGTGCATAAAAATGAATACGGTGAAGGATAATAATTTTAACTTTAAATTTAAATATACCAAACGGAGGCGATATTTATGGCTAATCCCACCAACTTCGGTTCGGGAGAATATAAACTCAAGGCTATGCACCAAGCACGTTATCCGGGAGGAGTAGTGGTTGATCCCACCCCTATTACCAGCGGCGAAGAGATTACCGTGTTGTATGACGGGTTGCTGGCGGCCGGCGGAGCCGCCCGGGTATATTTGCATGTCGGTTATGGCAACTCTCGGGATTGGCGAAATATCCAAACCCATTGCATGTCGAAAACAGGTTGGGGATGGGTAAAAACCCTGGAAATGCCGGACAATAGCCGGTTTAATTTCTGTTTTCATGATGGCTGCGGCAACTGGGACAATAATAACGGCATTAATTGGAGTTTTGAAATCCATAACGGAAGAAAGCATTAAGCCATACTGCCATAACCAACGTTACAGCGGCGTTCTATAGATAACACCTGTTGCCGGCGGCAGGTGTTGTTGTATTTTTATGTGCATTTTCGTCATATAAGACAATTAAGGATAATATGCTGGACTTAGTGCTTTAATTTAATATTAATGCAAACTTTTTTAATAATTTAGCTGTCTCTTACATATTATATAAATGCTGTCTATTCAGAGCATATTAATCCTGACAAGGAGGACCATTTTATTAATGCGTGTAGCTATGTTTTCCTGGGAATACCCCCCCAAAAGCGTGGGTGGATTGGCGCAACATGTGTATGATCTGACCAATGCCCTTTCTAATATCGGTGTTGAAATACACCTATTCACTATGGGTGAACCGGGTCTGCCCGAAATGGAAAGGGTGAATGGTATTCAGGTGTACCGGGTGATACCTTATAATGTTTCATCCCCCGACTTTACCACCTGGGTAGCCCAGTTGAACGTGGCAATGTTGGAAAAAGCCATTCCGGTACTGAGTGAAAACGAGGGCTTTAATGTAATACACGGCCATGATTGGATAGTGGCCTATGCTGTCAGGGCTTTAAAACATGCCTTTCACATACCGCTGGTGGCAACTATCCATGCCACGGAATACGGCAGAAATTATGGATTGCACAACGACACTCAGCGACACATCAGTGATGTGGAATGGTGGCTTTGTTATGAGGCCTGGCAGGTGATCTGCTGCAGTCACTATATGGAAGGGGAGATGAAGTATGTATTTCAAATTCCCGATGATAAATTAAAGATTATTCCCAATGGCGTAGATCCGAATAATTTCGCGCATAAAAATGATAAAAGTTCTCGCAACGACTATGCCTCCCCCGACGAGAAAATAGTTTTCTATGTAGGGCGGTTGGTGCGTGAAAAAGGTGTGCAGGTATTAATTGATGCCGTGCCCATGATACTGGCCCGGGTGCCGAATACTAAATTTGTAATTGCGGGAAAAGGCCCTTATATGCAGGAGCTGCAGGATCAGGCCTCCCGCATGGGCATAGCCCAGAGCATCTATTTTACCGGTTATATTGATGATTACACGCGCAATTCACTCTACAGCTGGTCGGATGTGGCTGTTTTTCCCAGCTTGTATGAACCTTTCGGCATTGTAGCCCTGGAGGCAATGGCGGCTCACATACCGGTAGTGGTCTCCGATACCGGTGGTCTAAGTGAAATTGTTATACATAACGTGGATGGCTTAAAAGCATACCCTGGTAATCCCCGTTCCCTGGCCGATATGATTATTAGTATGCTGCTGCATCCCCGGCAGGCTAAACAGCTCCGGCAAAACGCTTATCGAAAGGTTTTGCGGCATTTTAGCTGGCAGGATATAGCGGCTAAAACATTGCTTGTTTATCAAAAGGTGTGGGATGAGCACCGCAGCAGCAACTGGCATGTCCGCCAGGGTGGCCTGTTCGGTCGTTTTTCCAAGGTGCTGGGCAAGAACTAACCTCTGCCGGCCCAAGATCATTTTTTGGAGGGATGTTATATTGAAAGCCATTATCATGGCGGGTGGCGAGGGATCTCGCTTACGACCGCTTACCTGCGGCATTCCCAAACCAATGGTACCGGTGCTGAACCGACCGATTATGACCAGTATTATCGAACTTTTACGAAAACATAATTTCACTGATATCGGAGTTACCCTACAGTATATGCCGGAGGCTATCAGCAGTTATTATGGCAATGGCAGTGATTACAGTATTAATTTGAAGTATTTTATTGAAGAGACTCCCCTGGGCACAGCGGGCAGTGTAAAAAACGCCGAAAAGTTTTTAGATCAAACATTTTTGGTAATAAGCGGCGATGCATTAACTGATTTTAATCTTACCGAGGCTATGGCTTTCCATAAGAGTAAAGGTGCTTTAGCCACGCTGGTATTGACTAAAGTAACTTGCCCGTTGGAATATGGCGTGGTCATAACCGGTGCTGGAGGGCACATCAACCAGTTCTTGGAAAAGCCCAGCTGGGGTGAGGTATTTAGCGATACCGTAAATACCGGTATTTACATTTTGGAACCCGAAGTGCTGGATTATGTACCGTCGGGCCAAAAATTTGACTTTAGCAAAGATTTGTTTCCTTTGCTTCTAAATGCGGGCAAGCCGCTGTTTGGGGTGGTACTGGACGGCTACTGGTGTGACATTGGTGATTTAAGGCAGTATTTACAAGCTCATTACGATTTTCTTTCCGGCGCTGTCGGACTGACGCTGCCCGAGAAGGAGATAAAGCCCGGGGTGTTTGTCGGCCGGGATGCCCATATTGATGACACTGCTGTAATAAATGGACCGGTGCTGCTTGGTGACGGTACCGTAATAGGCAAAGGAGTGACCATAGACCGGTATACCGTGATCGGTAAGGGATGCATGATCCAGGACGGCGCTTCCATCAAGAGGAGTGTGCTTTGGAATAATGTATTCATTGCTCCCGGGGTTAACCTGCGAGGCGCGGTGTTGGGCAGCGGAGCGCAGGTACAATCCGGAAGCAGTGTCTATGAAGGGGCGGTTATCGGCAGTAATACGATAATTAAAGAAAGATGTGTGATTAATCCCGATATTAAGCTATGGCCGCATAAAACAGTGGAGACCGGTACGGTGGTGAGGGAAAGTATGGTTTGGGGCAGCCGTGCGCCCAGACATGTTTTTGGATTGGAGGGGGTATCGGGTATTGTCAATGTGGAAATAACCCCGGAATTTGCCTCCCGTATAGCGGCAGCTTTTGCGGGCGCTCTGGGCACGGCGCCGCTTGTATGTATAAGCAGTGATGTTTACCCACCCTCCAAAATGATCAGGGATGCCTTAAACTGTGGTTTACAGTCGGCAGGGGCACAGGTATATCAATTGCCCGAGGGTATTACCCCCATGCATCGTTTTGGGGTGCGCCGGCTAAAGTGTGACGGGGGGATGCATGTAAGAATATCCCCCAGGCAAGCCGGAGCAGTTAATATAGTTTTTACCAATGACAGGGGCGGTCATATATCCAGAAGCTTGGAGCGCAAAGTGGAGAATTTGCTGACCCGGGAAGATTTTAAACGGGCGGGATTTGCTCAGATAACGGAGTCCCGGCTTGCTCCCGAAATACCGGAAAGTTATGTTCAGTTCTTGTTGCAAAATATCGACATAAACTCTATCCGGGCGATGGGGCTGACTATTGCAGCTATATTTGATCCCGATTGCTCAGGTAAATTTTTAAAGCCGTTATGCCGGGAATTAAACATAACTCTGGAACGGCTTAGCCTGGAAGGGCCGGTCAAATGGCCGCTTAATTGGTCCCAATACAGGGAAATGACCGGTAAGGTGGCAGCCGCGGTTACCGAGCGAGGGTTGTCCATGGGAATGATTATGGACTCCGGGGCTGATCATCTGGTACTCATCGATAACCGCGGGCGTACAGTGCAGGATAACCTTTTGGTGTCTTTGACCGCCTTGCTGGTATTGCATTATAAGGGTGAGGCGGTGGTGGTGCCGGTAACAGCTCCTCGATCCGTGGATTTATTGGCTGATAAATTCGGTGCCAGGGTAGTGCGCACTAAAACAGCGGTGCAGGATTTTTATGAAAAACTGGTATACCAGGATAGCCTGTCCGAACCGAAGCATACATCGCAAATATCACAAGCATTGCTGCATTTTGACGCGCTGGCCACAGTAATAAAATTAACCGAGTATTTATCAATTAATAAAACTGATCTGGCCGGTTTGATCGATGAAATTCCGGTGTTTTTTATGGAAGACAAAAAAGCCGGCGTGCCTTGGGCGACCAAAGGAACGGTTATCCGCAGTTTAATTGAGGATATTGGATCTCAGGAAAATTTGGAATTATTGGATGGGGTAAAGGTTTACCATCCAAACGGCTGGGCACTGGTACTGCCGGATCCGGAAGAGCCGGTGTGCCGGGTGTTCAGTGAGGGTACTACTATGGAAATAGCGGAATCGCTGGCCGATTTTTATATTGATAAGATCAATCAAATTGTCGGTCCGGTTAATAAAACGGGCTGAGAGTAAAAAAGGGGCGCACGCCCCTTTTTTTACAATGTGTGACCCAGAGTAAACTCAGCTAACTTTACTCACGCTAATCGGAGTGGGCTTAATAATCGGTGCACCCAGGGGAATAACACTCCTGCCATATGTTGTGTTCAGCACCACGCCCCAGGCGGTATAAAGGCCGAATACACCGGCTAAGCCGAGAAAATTACCGGATATGACATGCCATTCGTGACCCAGTACCCCCATATCCATGAAAGCCACTACGGGAACGGCTATATCAAGGGCCAGCACCACCGCCAGCAAGCTAAGCGGTGACTTAAAATACCCGGGTGTCCAGGTTATCAACGCTATGGAAAGCGCCAGCCAGGCCCAGCCGTCAATGCGAGCATCAACCGCCCAGCCGTATATTCCTGCAAAATACTTAAATATTAGTTCCAGACCTGTTACCAGCATAAAAAAGGCCGAGAAAAAAGTGAAGATGTTGCCACCCACAATATTACCGTGGTTTAGTTCCATGACGCCCACAATAACCTGCACGACAAAACCGCCAATGAGCCAGATACCCAATAGAGGTATCGCTGAACCTTCTACTTTACCGGTATGCACAGCGTAAAATGTGAAACAAGCCATTGCCAGGGCCACCAGGCCCGCGGGTCCCGGATTGGCCGGTGCGTGTCCGTGAGACATTAAATAACCTCCTTAATAATATGGAATTAACAAATATACTCAAGCACTTTTGGGGGGATATCACCTCCCGGCTGTTTGTCTTATATTTTATTGCCAATTAATTAATATTTTTTATTTGCAAAAAACATGTCAGATACTATAAGAAACAATAAATGGTTAATATAACCCTTGAAAAGCAATTCTAACTCCCCAAGCGGTTATATGGCCTGTTTTGTCAAGTATTCAATTCTGATAATAAATTATCGCATAGTTTACACTAAAATAAATATTCAATGTATTCTGCAAAATAAAAGTTGAAAAAACAACCCCCGTCCAGGGGGTTGGAAAGCTTGTAAATCTTTATTTACACTGTACACATTTTAATCATTATTAACCGGCGGCGGAACCTATATGTTCCGACACTTTCTTAAAATAATGCAAATTAATATCCGGGAAAATATTATTTTTATATTCCAGATCACTCAGCAAGCCTTCGTCTATGTTATTACTTTTAATTTGTTCGTATAGCCGCAAAAAATTATGTACATGCTGTTTGGTGCGTCTTATAGCGTATTCCACCATAGTGCCCGTGTACATAATAAATGCCCAATCGCTGCTCTGAGCCAGCAACAATTCCCTGGCCGCCTGTTTAAGAGCTCTATGCCTGATACCGTCGGCGTAAGGATTGTTTTCCGCCAACTCGCTCATTTTTTCGGCTATAACATGCAGGTGACGATAAATCCAATCGTTTTCTCTGCTCAGCCATACTTCATTGTACCCATTGTTACCCCAGGTGGATGGACAGGGGCGGGCTACCTGATTGCAAGAATATTTTTTTAAGTAATCCAGAGGTGTGGCCGTTTCAATATTAGGGAAATCATAATATATTTTGCGCAGCACATTTTTTAGCCAATCCGGTCCTTCAAACCACCAATGACCAAACAATTCCGCGTCGTAGGGTGCAATAATAATCGGTTCCCGGTCCATAAGTGAATTTAGGTGCGCTATCTGGTGCTCCCGGTTAAACAGGAAATTGCCGGCGTGGGTTTGAGCTTTGCGCAGGGCATTATCCCGGCAATAAGGTTCCTTGTCGCCCTCTTTACTTGTTACACGAAAATATTTGATACCGGTGTTAACTCTAATACCGTCAGGGTGAATATACGGGTGAATATAATCGTATGGTAAATCATGTCCTATATCGCGGTAGTATTCACGATAATCGAAATCGCCCGGATACCCTTCGTTGGAGCTCCAAACCTGTTTGGATGATTCAATGTCCCGGCCGAAAACGGCTACCCCGGTGGGGCAAAAAATTGGCGCGTAAATACCGTATTTGGGACGATGCGAAGCAAATAACACTCCGTGAGTATCCGTGAAAAAGTACTTTATATCGAATTCCTTTAATATATCATCCACGCCATATGTGTAAGCGCATTCCGGCAGCCAAATGCCCGGTGGTCTGTGACCAAAGTGCCCGGCATAAAGATCAACAGCTACGCCAATTTGGGCACGCACCGCCGCGGGCTGGTTTATTAGCAGCGGTAAAAAACCATGTGTTCCGGCGCAGGTGATCACTTCCAGGCGCCCGCAATCCTGCAGTTTTTTAAATGCGCTTATAATATTGCAGTGATATTTTTCAGCAAAAAGGTGTCTGGTGCGATAAAGCCTATCTCTGTACATTAGCGCGGTGGGATGAAAGGCCGTTTCCCTGGTGCGCCATGTTTCTTTTTCCGCCAGTTCGATTAGTTTATTTAGATGTCTTAAATATCTTTCCTGCAAAAGTCCGTCCGCCAGCATGGTTAAAAGCGGTGGCGACAGGGAAATAGTGATGCGAAAAGGTATGTTGTCTTCAACAAGTTCATCAAAAATATCAATTAATGGCACATATGTTTCCGTTATGGCCTCATAAAGCCATCTTTCTTCCAAAAAATGCTCATGTTCCGGATGCCTAACAAACGGTAAATGCGCATGTAGTACAAAACACAGGTATCCTTTAGCCAAAATTTACTCTCCTTTATCTGCGATATTATTCTTGAGATTACATTGTATTATCGGTGCCGTTCTTTATGATACCCGGGCAGTTATAATAGACTTATTCCGTGTTTTTTATGCTAATTTTTCCTATTGCCCGGACCGGGTGAACTTATGCCCAGGGGGATCAGGCCCATGCCTCTGCCGGCTTCTTCCGCTAGCATGGGAGAACTGCCCATGTACAGGCGGGTAAAGGTGCGGTAAATGCCTTCAATCCACATCCATTCCTCATCCAGCAAGTTGGAAACTGCCGCACCGGGTGTTTGCACTATATTTGAGCGCAGGAGGGTAATAAACGTACCGTCGGGGAAAAGTCTGCCCAGGTCCACACAAAAAGTTGAATTAGGACGCGCTACGTTTATATGCCAGCTATCCACGTAATCATTAATGGAAATATCGGTAAAATCGTTGGCATTGGCACCGTTAAAACTATCAACGCCCGTTATATCGTATACACGTAAAACAGACCGGGAATTTTTCCAGGCTTCAGATCCGTACTGATCACTAAACTCTTGCTGTTTGGTGGCCGATATTTCCCAATAGGCAAAAATCCAGTTAGGATCGCGCACCATGAGCACCATGCGATCCAGGCCGTAATGCCAGGGTATCTCGGGCATTTGAGGTTTAGCTGCCGGCTGGGGCGGAAAACTAACGGGAACAGCCAGCTCTTCGGCAAATTCTTCCCGGACTGCCGATGGCATGTGCCGAGGCACAGATCTTTTTTGTTTATTGTGGGCCGACCATAAAAAAACGGCCAGGAGCGACAATATCAGTGCGGCTCCCAAGACCCAGGTAAAAGTAGCGATCATGCAATGCCCTCCTTGTTATGAAATTATAGTAAGGCGAATAAAAACCAGCGGTAATTATAATAATTTAGCATTTATGCGGTATAATTGTTTTATCCTCAAAGCCTTTTTTATTATTGCCACAACCTTCGGTGATTATAGCTAAAAAAAATATTTTACTAGGCAGGTATATTCATTAAATACGAGAAAAATAAAAGTATTTATATAATTACCGGGAGTGAATATTTTATGGAAGATAAAAAAAAATTTTAAAATTGCTGGCAGAGCATTTGCCGCATGTAGAACCTACCTTGCATTTTAATAATTCCTTTGAATTGTTGATAGCGGTTATTCTGTCCGCTCAGTGTACCGACAAACAGGTAAACAGGACCACGGCCGATTTGTTTGAAAAATATAAGACACCGCGGGATTTTGCGGTTTTGCCCCAACAACAGTTGGCTGACGATATAAAAGGATGCGGCCTGTATCGTAATAAAAGTTTACATATAATTAAGACGTGCAAGATACTGACGGAAAGGTACGGGGGAAAAGTCCCGAATAACTTTAATGATCTGCAGGCCTTGCCCGGGGTAGGCCGTAAAACTGCCAATGTAGTACTGAACCTGGCCTTTGGTAAACCGACATTTCCTGTGGATACACATGTTTACAGAGTGGCCCGCAGGATGGGTCTTTCTTATGGCAACACGCCCCGCCGGGTGGAAAAGGATTTACTGGACCTGATACCTGCAAATGAGCGTGGCGTTTGGCATCACCGAATTATTCATTTCGGGCGGTCTGTTTGTACGGCACGAACTCCGCACTGTGCCGACTGTGTAGTGGCCGGCTATTGTCTTAAGACTAAAAAACAGACTCATACCCTGGACAAGGAGAACTGATGAATTATGCATTTGGTACTGGTGGAACCCGAGATACCGGCCAACACAGGTAACGTGGCTCGCACTTGCGCCGTTACCGGTGCAGAGCTGCATCTGGTAAAGCCGCTGGGTTTTTCAGTTGACGACAGGTATTTAAAGAGAGCCGGTCTTGACTACTGGCACTTGTTAACTATACATTATCATGATAATTTTACCGAGTTTTTGAAAGCATATCCCGGCGGTCACTTGCATCTGGCCACCACCCGGGCCGGGCGGGTGTATACTGATGTGCAATACGGACCGGATGACTTTTTGGTATTCGGCAAGGAAACTGCCGGATTGCCGGAGAATGTTATCCGACGTTTTAAGGATAATTGCATTCGCATTCCCATGATTACCGAGGCCCGGTCTTTAAACCTTTCCAACTCGGTGGCAGTGGTGCTCTTTGAGGCTCTGCGCCAAAACGGTTTTCCCGGACTTAAGCGGATTGCCGGCGACCGTAAAATTTGATCGGTTGGGACAAATGGTACAGCTATATTTATAAATGAAGACTAACATAAAATTAAGATTTGGAGGGTCTTTTATGTCAATTACCATTCCGGAATTACGTGAGGCATTGGAACGTGAAGGATATATTTGCGAAGAAGAGGTAGTGGTAACCGTCTACCTGGCCTTAACCTTGAACAAGCCGCTGCTGGTTGAGGGCGCACCCGGCGTGGGCAAAACTGAAATTGCCAAGGTACTGGCCGCTATATTTGATACTAATTTAATACGTTTGCAGTGCTACGAAGGACTGGATGAAAATAAGGCGCTATATGAGTGGAATTACCAGCGTCAGCTGATTAAAATTCAAATTTCCCGGGACGGTGCACCGGGTGAACAGTTGGAGCGTAATTTATTTAGTGAGGAATATCTATTGGAACGCCCTTTGCTCCGGGCTATCCGGGCCAGTGAAAAAAATGTTTTGCTCATTGATGAGGTAGATAAGGTGGAGGCGGAATTTGAGGCCTTTTTGTTTGAGGTTCTATCCGACTTCCAAGTTTCCATACCCGAACTGGGCACTGTATTGGCCAATCACATTCCCATTGTGGTGCTTACCAGCAACGGTGAAAGAGAGCTTTCGGACGGTCTAAAAAGACGCTGTATTTACCTATATATTGATTTTCCATCCATTGAAAAAGAATCACGCATATTGCAGGTTAAAGTACCCGAGGCCGGTATAAAAATAGCTGAACAAATTGCCAATGCAGCTAATTATATCAGAGCCAACATGAATTTACGCAAAAAACCTTCCATCGCTGAAACCATTGATTGGGCCAGGGCATTATCCGCTCTGGATGTACAGACCTTGGACAATGATAGTGTTACTAAAACTTTAAATGTATTATTAAAAAACAAGGATGACCAGGAGTTGTTAAAGAACGAGACCGGTATTGATAATTTAGTGCAAATTGCTAATACCCGCCATGAACATGGCTCCCATAAACACCATGTTCATGAGAACCATAAACACCCTTAAGGGGGGAAATTTTTTTATTTATTGAATATAGGCAGGAATTTAACTTTCTTCGTTGAATATTTTAAATTATCAAACACTTGTCAAGCAAGGAGGTGATTTTATGGCTATGGTCAACAGTGTAAAAAAACATATATCGACACAGGATGACAGCTATGTTTTTAACAGCATGGCCAATCCGGTTATAGCAGTGGATCACCGTGGCAGGATTACTATATTCAATCATGCTTGTGAAAAATTGTTCGCATTAACTGCCGATCAAGCTGTAGGGAGGTTGGTATCGGAGATTATTCCTTATACCGGGCTAATTAAAGTTTTAAAAACCGGCCAAGCTCACATCGGCAGAAAATTTGTGCTGGGCAATGCTATTTATGTAGCCAACCGCACTCCTATGATACGTGATAATTGCATTGTGGGGGCCATTGGGGTAATTCAGGAAATTACCGAACTGCACCACCTGGCTGAGGAACTTAAACAAGTAACCGGTCAGAAAAACGCTTTGGAATCAATATTTGATAATACCAATGAGGGGTATATCTCCATTAATAACGAAGGTTATATCAACTTTGTCAATGATGCTCTGGCAAGGTTGTTGAACAAAGATCCAATGAGCATTTTAAATAAACATATAACTGAAATAATACCTGAGGCTAAAACTCATTTAATGAAGATTAACGGTCGTTCTCAGCAAAGCCAGATCATGCGTATCGGAAACAAAAATGTGCTGATCAGTCGTTACCCGGTGGTCAGTAACGGTAAAGTAGAAGGCGCTATTAGTAAGGTGGTTTATCATGATCTCGATAAATTGGCTGCTTTAGCCAACCGGAATATACCGGTTCAAGCAAATGCAAAATGCTCCGGTGTGCATTATACATTGAACGATATTATCGGTACCGGTAAATCCATTAATCAGCTCAAGGATATTGTGCGGCGAGTGGCAAGAGGGCCGTCAACGGTACTTATTACGGGAGAAAGCGGTACCGGAAAAGAGCTCTTTGCCCACGCTCTGCATGGTCATTCACCACGCGGTAAAGGGCCTTTTATCAAAGTTAATTGTGCCGCGGTACCGGAGAATCTATTGGAATCTGAACTGTTTGGCTACCAGGAGGGCGCTTTTACCGGCGCTAGAAAAGGCGGTCAAATCGGTAAATTTGAACTGGCTCACGGTGGTACAATTTTTCTTGATGAGATAGGGGATATGCCCCTGACTATGCAGGCGAAAATGCTCAGGGTGCTGCAGGAAAAGGAAATTGAGCGACTGGGCGGCAGAAGTGTCAAAAAGGTGGATGTGCGGATAATTGCCGCCACAAACAGGGATCTGGCGGAAATGATTGCCGGCGGTAAATTCAGGCAGGATTTATACTATAGGCTTAATGTCGTAAACATAAACATACCGGCGCTGCGCGAGAGAAAAGAAGATATAAGCGGTCTGGTAAATCATTTTATTTATAAGTTCAACCACTCGTTTAACCTCCAAATCACTGGTTGCAGTGAAGAAGTTACCGATATTTTTATCGGTTATCACTGGCCTGGTAATGTGCGGGAGATGGAAAATATTATTGAACGGGCTTTTAACCTGGTAGATGGAAAAATCATCGAGTTGACGCACTTGCCTCATTATTTATTAAAAGAAAAAGCAACTTGTCGGCAGTCGCTGGCGGAAAAAGCATTGCCGGCTTTATTGGAGAATGTGGAACGGGAGGCGCTGCTGGAAGCACTGGATAAAACCGGCGGCAACAAGCTGCAGGCTGCCAAACTGTTGGGTATCTCACGTGCCTGGCTGTATAAAAAGATTAAACAGTATCAAATAGGGCTATAAAAATATTGTGCAACTGATAATTTTAAGATAAAATTCCCCTTGAGAGCAAGGGGAATTTTTAACTAACCAACTATCGCTAACCAATTTTAACGGGGGTTTTTAGAGTGTTTGTCCACTTGCATGTACACACCGAATACAGCCTGCTGGACGGGGCCGCCAGGATTAAGGATGCGGTTAAAACCGCTGTCCAAATGGGCATGCCTTCACTGGCCATTACCGACCACGGAGTTATGTATGGCGTGGTAGATTTTTACAAAACCTGCAAAAAACAAAATATTAAGCCGGTCATTGGCTGTGAGGTGTACGTGGCGCCGCGTACCAGGCATGACCGCACGCCCCGGGTGGACGATAATCTGCACCACCTGGTGTTGCTGGCGGAAAATAACACCGGGCTGAAAAATTTATTTAAACTGGTTTCCCTGGCTTTTACCGAAGGCTTCTATTACAAGCCTCGGGTGGATAAAGAGCTTTTGGCGGCTCACAGTCAGGGGTTAATTGCTTTAAGCGGCTGTATTGCCGGTGAAGTAGCCTCTCATATCATAAAGGATAACCCGGCGCAGGCGGCGCAAAGCGCAGCTGATTATGTGGATATATTTGGTCAAGGCAATTATTATCTGGAGCTGCAGGACCATGGTTTTGCCGAGCAAAAAATCGCCAACCGGGGACTGCTGCAGCTGCACCAAAAAACCGGTATACCTCTGGTAGTCACCAATGACGTGCATTATGTCTTGCGGGAGCACGCTGAAATGCAGGATGTTCTGCTGTGTATTCAAACCGGCAGGACCCTGGACGACCCCGGACGCATGAAATTTCAGTCCCAAGAGTTGTACCTGAAAAGTGAACGGGAAATGGCCGGATTGTTCGGTGAGCTTAGTGAGGCTATGGAAAATACCGTGCGTATTGCCGACCGCTGCAATGTGGAACTGAAATTCGGCAAACTGCATCTGCCCGAATATAAGGTGCCCGACGGGCATACGCTGGACTCTTACCTGCGGGAACTGTGCCTTAAAGGTACTGAATGGCGCTACGGCGGTATAAATGATACCGTGCTCAAAAGATTGGATTATGAACTGGGCGTAATTAAGCAAATGGGCTTTTCAGCTTATTTTCTAATTGTTTGGGACTTTATTGACTATGCCAGGCAACAAGGCATTCCGGTGGGGCCGGGCCGCGGTTCGGCTGCGGGCAGCGTGGTGGCTTATGTACTGGGCATCACCGAGCTTGATCCGCTGAAGTATGATTTATTGTTCGAGCGGTTTTTAAATCCCGAGAGGGTTTCCATGCCGGATATAGATATAGACTTCTGCTTTGAAAGGCGTGGCGAGGTCATTGAATATGTGGCCAGAAAATACGGCTCGGACCGGGTGTCCCAGATCGCCACCTTCGGTACGATGGCTGCCAAGGCGGCCATCCGCGATGTGGGGCGAACAATGGGCATGGCATACGGCGATGTGGACCGCATTGCCAAGTTGGTGCCCAACGACCTAAAAATTACTATTGAAAAAGCTTTGCGGGACTCCCCCGAATTGAGCCAGATATACCGGGAGAACGCCCAAGTACACAAGTTAATCGATATGGCCGCTTTGCTGGAGGGCATGCCCCGGCATGCTTCCACCCACGCCGCGGGGGTTGTGATCACCCGCGATCCCCTGACGCATTACTTGCCGCTGTATAAGGCCGCGGACGGCCCGCTGACCACCCAGTTTGCCAAGGATCCGGTTGAGGAACTGGGGCTGCTGAAGATGGACTTCCTGGGGCTGCGCACCTTGACGGTGATTGCCGACGCGGTACACATGATTGATCAAAACCGCGGGGTAAAAATAAACATTAGTGAAATACCCCTTGATGACCAGCCGGCATTTGAGTTGCTCTGCCGGGGCGACGGGGTGGGGGTCTTCCAACTGGAAAGCAGCGGCATGCGGGCTATACTGAAAGAATTAAGGCCCGAGGAATTCGAGGATATAGTCCCCCTGGTAGCCTTGTACAGGCCCGGGCCGCTGGGCAGCGGTATGGTGGAGGACTTTATTAAAGGTCGGCACGGTGAGAAGAAAGTGGAGTACCTGCACCCCTTACTGGAGCCCATATTAAAAGACACCTACGGAGTAATTCTTTATCAGGAACAGGTTATGCGTATTGCCAGTGACCTGGGGGGATTTACTCTGGGTGAGGCCGACCTCATGCGCCGGGCGATGGGTAAGAAAAAGCCGGAAATACTGGCCGGGCTGCGGGTTCAATTTACCGAAGGCGCGCAAAAGAATAATGTGGACGCTGATATTGCCGGTCAGGTATTTGACTTAATCGAGTATTTTGCCGGATACGGCTTTAATAAAAGCCATTCGGCGGCTTACGCGCTGGTTGCCTACCAGACGGCTTATTTAAAAGCCAACTACCCGGTAGAGTTTATGGCGGCGCTTTTAACATCGGTGCGGGATAATACGGATAAGGTTTCTTTTTATATTGAGGAATGCCGTCGCATGGGCATTGACGTACTGCCGCCGGACGTAAACATTAGCGGCGTTAACTTTACGGTAGCGGGCGAAAATATAAGATTTGGTATGGCCGCTATTAAAAATGTAGGTTTAAACGCTGTTAAGTGCATTATTGATATCAAGGAAGGCGGCGGCCCCTATACATCATTTGCGGACTTTTGTCAGCGAGTGGATACCCGACTGATCAACCGCCGGGTGATAGAAAACCTCATCAAAAGCGGCGCGCTGGATTCTCTGGGTCACTATCGCTCACAAATGGTGGCATCTATTGATTCCGGGCTGGGACTGGCACAGCTCAGCCAGCAGGATCGTCAAAACGGTCAGCGGTCATTGCTGGACTTCTGGGGAGACGATGTAAAAAACACAATTTCATTGGATATGCCCAGTATACAAGAGTTTGACCAGGGAGATTTGCTGGTCATGGAAAAGGAGGCGCTGGGCCTTTATGTCAGCGGGCACCCGCTGTCGCAGTACCGGGAAACAATTATCAGGCACACTACGCACCAAACGATAACCCTGGCGGAACTTGAGGACCGCACCGAAGTGGTGGTGGGGGGCATGCTCAATGCGGTGAAAAGAATAACCACCAAAAAGGGAGATAACATGGCCTTTGCCAACCTGGAGGATTTGTCGGGCGTGGTGGAGTTGGTGATTTTTCCACGCTGTTATCAGCAATGTGTCTCATTGCTTAAAGTAGATAATCCGGTTTTGGCCAGGGGGGTAACCAGTGTTAGCGGTGAAGAGGTCAAGGTCATTGTCAATGTGCTGGAAGCCATGGCTTTACGCAAATATGGCGAGCTTTATATTAATTTTACGGAAGTTTCTATAGAGGCTATCACCAGGGTGCAGATGGTTTTATGCTCCCATCCCGGTGAATGCCCGGTCTACCTGTACTTTCCCCGGGATAAAAAACTGGCGCTGGCGGACCGCCGCTTTTGGGTTAACCTGGATTCAGACGTGGTGCGGCAGCTTACCGGTTTTCTGGGTCCGGAAAGGGTAAAAATAAAGAATACGCCGGTAAGTCAGGATAACCTTAAGAGAGGCCAAGCGGGTAAACTAGCTTGTCAAACTGATTAGGCTGTGTTATTATGACTGCTAGAATAAGGTAATTTCTATGAGGTGAAAACATGAGTGAATATAATGAGACAACCGGTGAATACATTGTTATTAAAGCCCTGGAAAACGGGGTAACTATCATTGGACTTACCCGCGGGCGTGATACAAAGTTCCACCATTCCGAAAAGCTGGATAAGGGCGAAATAATGATTGCTCAGTTTACTCAGCATACTTCGGCTATTAAGATACGCGGACGGGCCGAAATAATGACCAAGCACGGTAATTTAAGCACCGGCCAAGCTTAAATTATTAAAGTCCGCAAAATATCCAGGGTAATGCTCTGGATATTTTTTTAATATGCCTGCCATAAGGCGTACAAAATGTACTTTGCGCAATATTGGCGAAAAACTGGCTGCATATTTAAGTTGTGATAGTAAAAAGTATTATTGTTAATATAATAAATCAATATTATCAAGAAGCCGTTTAGCGTAAGCCGCATAAAGGAGGAGCAGCTGTGCAGCGTATCGCAGTATTAACCAGCGGGGGTGACTCCCCCGGCATGAACGCCGCTATCCGGGCCGTGGTCAGAAAGGCTATTTATCACGGTCTGGAGGTAATCGGTATACAAAGGGGCTTCAGCGGTTTTATTGAAGCCGATATGGGGCCGATGAATTTAGGCTCGGTGGCGGATGTTATTCACCGGGGCGGTACCATATTGCGTACTGCCCGGTCGGAGGAATTCAAAACTCCCGAGGGCAGAGCCAAAGCATTTGCCAATGTACAGCGCTTTGGTATACAGGGTTTGGTGATTATCGGCGGTGACGGTTCCTTTAAAGGGGCGGATATATTTAATAGTGAATATAACTTGCCGGCAATCGGCGTGCCGGGGACCATAGATAATGATATCACCGGAACCGAGTATTCCATAGGATTTGATACCGCCATCAATACCGTAGTGGAAGCGATCAATAAAATTCGCGACACCGCCACTTCTCATGAAAGAACGTTTATTCTCGAGGTAATGGGCCGTGAAAGCGGGTATATCGCTTTAATGGCCGGCTTGGCCGGGGGCGCGGAATCCATACTGATACCGGAGCTGCGACACAGTATAGACGAAGTGTGTGATAAATTAATTCGCGGCTACAAACGAGGCAAATTACACAGTATTATCATTGTGGCGGAAGGCGCTGCCAGCGGTCTTGACGTGGGCAAACAGATCAGGGAAAAAACCGGGCTGGAAACCAAGGTGACTATTTTAGGCCACTTGCAGCGAGGCGGTACCCCTACGGCATTTGACCGCATATTGGCCAGCCGGATGGGCGCTAAAGCGGTAGAGATGCTCATGGAGGGCTGCCGCAAACATATGGTGGGTATGGCGGGCGGAAAAATAGTGGCTTGCTCGTTGGATGCCGCATTCAAAGGCAAAAGGCCTATTGATCTCGAGATATATAACCTGGCGAATATATTGTCCATATAGGAGGGATTATATTGCGGCGCACCAAGATAGTATGCACTATCGGACCGGCAAGTGAGAAAGCGGAAACATTGGAAAAATTAATACTGTCCGGTATGAATGTGGCCAGGCTGAATTTCTCCCACGGCACCCATAATGATCATGCCCGCCGGCTGGCCGCGGTCCGCCTGGCGGCCGGCAATGTAGGCAAGAATATCGCTACATTGCTGGATACGAAGGGGCCGGAAATACGGCTGGGTTATCTGGAAAAAGATTTTGTACGGCTTAACACAGGCGATACGGTTTCCCTGACCACCGAGGCAATTAAGGGTAATGAGCGGATACTGCCGGTGAGCTACCGGGGACTGCCCAAGGATGTTAAACCGAATGACCGGGTGCTCATATCCGACGGACTGATTGCCCTGCGAGTTGATAACATAGCCGGAGATGAAATTGATTGTACCGTGGAGAACGGCGGTGAAATTACCAGCCAAAAAGGGGTCAATGTGCCCGGCGTTTACGTAAAAATGCCGGCTATCACTGAACAGGATGAGAGGGACATTATTTTTGGCATTGAGAACAGCTTTGATTTTGTAGCCGCCTCTTTTGTGCGCCGGGCCAATGATGTACTCACTATCCGCAAAATCATTGAGGATAACGGCGGGCATATGGACATAATTTCCAAAATCGAGAACCGGGAAGCCGTGAACAACCTTGACGAAATTATTGAGGTCTCAGACGGCATTATGGTGGCCCGGGGCGATCTGGGGGTAGAGATACCTCCGGAGGAAGTGCCGCTGATTCAAAAAACCATCATCGAAAAATGCAAGCAGGTGGGCAAGCCGGTGATTACAGCCACCCAGATGCTGGAATCAATGATTAGGAACCCACGCCCCACCAGGGCTGAGGCCAGCGATGTGGCTAATGCCATACTGGATGGCACCGATGCGGTGATGCTGTCCGGCGAGACCGCCGCGGGCAAATATCCGGTGGAGGCAGTGGAGACAATGGCCCGCATTGCCGCCCGGGCCGAATCGGCTATTAAATTTGATGAACTGCTTAAGAATAAGCGCCGGGTGCTGTCTAAAACCGTTACGGACGCCATCAGCCATTCTACCGTGTCCACAGCCCTGGATCTGGGAGCGGCGGCCATCATTACTTCCACAGAGTCGGGCTATACCGCCAAAATGGTCAGCAAGTACAGACCGCAGGCTCCTATCATTGCCGTGACCCCCAAAAGAACGGTGCTGCGCAAAATGGCGCTTGTTTGGGGGGTGCAGCCTCTGCTGGTGGGGCGTACGGAGGATACCGACAGCATGATATCCGCGGCTGTGGAAGTTTCGTTGGCCGCCGGGTTAATTCAGGCCGGGGATTTAATTGTAATCACCGCGGGTGTGCCGGTGGGAGTGCGTGGCACCACCAACCTTATTAAAGTACATACCGTAGGTGATATTCTGGCCCGGGGCATCGGTATCATCAAGCGTTCGGTGACCGGTAAAGTGTGTGTGGCCAATACAGCCCGGGAGGCTGAAGAAAAGATGGAAGATGGCAGCGTACTGGTAACCCATGACACCGACCGTGATTTTATCCCGGCTATTGAAAGAGCGGCCGCGCTGATTACGGAAACCGGTGGGTTAACCTCTCATGCGGCCATTGTGGGCCTGGAATTTGGCATTCCGGTCATCGTAGGGGTAGAGGAAGCCACCAGGATAATTCCCGATGGTGAAGTGGTCACCGTGGACGGTCAACGCGGCCTGGTGTATAAAGGCACGGCCAAAGTTCTGTAGTGAATTCGTTCAGCTAAAGCTGAACATCGGGACTTCAGCTGGGGATTATACCCCACCTGAAGTAAAAATAACAGCTTCCCACATATAGAAGCGAAAGTCCTGGAATTTGATGAAATACTCCCCAAAACTGCCGACCCCATACCGGTGACGACCGAGCATAGTTTTTTTCGGTGCCAGTATAGCTGTTACGGCTAATACAATACCTCTTTGACTGAACGTTTTTTGCGGCTGTGGCAACATTATGTGATTTCTTGAAATAACCGCCTTGTTGCAGGTTATGCTATAAATGCAAGGAGGCGATTTTTACGTGCAAGATTTCCTGGCCAACTATGTAGACACACTGGGTTTGGGGGGGCTATGGGCCGGTTTGATTATTGAGGCGCTGGGTCTGCCCTTTCCCGGTGGGTTAATGATAATGTTTGCCGGTTTTTTGGTCAACCAGAACCGGCTTAACTTTTACAGCGTGTTTTTAGTGGCGGTGCTGGCCTTTAATATGGGTGCTTTAGCGGCGTTTTATATTGGACAATACATGGGGGAACCCGTGCTGCACCGCTACGGCAAATTTCTGCGCGTAAATTTTAACAAATGGGAGAAGGCCCGCCGCTGGATGGAGCAGTCGGCGGCTGTGTTTATTATCATAGGCAGATTTGTACCCATGATGAGCAACCTAACTCCCTATATGGCCGGAGTCAGTGGGCTTAAGCCAACCAGGTTTTTATTGTACAACTCAATATTCTCTGTAATTTGGGTTTCTTTCAATATATCGGTGGGTATGTTATTTGGCCATAATTGGCCCGCTATAGCCGGTTATTTTAATGACCGGGCACCCGTGGCGGCGCTGGTATTGGTTTTGACTTATCTGGCTGTCAAAATAACTACCAAACATATCCATAACTTAAGGAGCAGAAAAGTATGACCACTACTATTATTTGCCTTGGCGACAGCATCACCTTTGGCTATCCCCTGGGTCCCGAGTTTTCCTGGGTAGGGCACCTGCAACGACGTTCGGGATTAAATTTAGTTAATCGCGGCGTTAACGGTGATACAACTTTGGATATGCTGCATCGTTATGAACGGTATGTCGCGGCATCAAATGCAACGCATGTGCACATACTGGGCGGCGCCAATGATGCCTGGCTGCAGTTGGATTTAGTCTCAGTACAGCATAATGTGCGCAAGATGATAGAGCTAAGCAGGAAGCATGGTATTGTACCTGTGTTGGGTCTGGCCACACCCCTCTGTCCCGACCCCGAAGAGAAGGGCGCCTTTATACCATTTGGCATGGAGAAGATGAATAACTGGCTGGCCCGTTACAGGAATTGGCTGCGAAATTACGCGGTTAGCGAATCTATTATGCTGATTGATTATTATACACCGCTATGCATACCGGGAACAGACCGGGGTGATGGACAGTACTTCTATGATGAGTGTCATCTTAACGACAAGGGCTATGCGCTCATGGCGGAAGTGGCAAAAAGATCATTGATATTATAAAGAATTAAGATTAAAATTTGTGACCACAATAGTGTACATTAATTGTATGCATTAATATACACTATGGCCTTAAAGTGCTCATCTCTTTTGAGTTATCAGGGCAAAGTTTGTAAAATGTTTTATTACATAATGCTTTTACTGACTTGATATTGCTCTTTTATCTTGCTGGATTTTAAAATAGTACATTAAGTTTCAATTAATTTAGAATTGTGGCATAATTGTTGCAATTTATTATTAACAAATGTGCCTGGATTTATTTTAATGTATCCAATTAGCTTACCAATAAAAAACACTGAATTTGTTATTGTCGGACTCTGGCAGCATCGCCAGCAATAATGCATTTAATATAAGGAGGATTTGTACTATGAGAGAAACTAATTATGAGCCTTTATCACCGTTAGGCTTTCTGGAAAGAAGCGCTTTTGTATATCCTGAGAAAACAGCAGTTATATATAATAACCAGAAGTTCACATATGCTGAATTTAAAGACCGGGTGCAGCGTTTTGCCACTGCCCTGCAACAACAGGGGATAGAAAAAGGGGATAAGGTGGCCTTTCTTTGCCCGAACCTGCCGCCCCTTTTGGAAGCGCATTACGCGGTTCCCTTGGTCGGCGGAGTACTGGTGAGCGTAAATATTCGCTTGGCTTCCCAGGAGGTTGCTTATATTCTAAAGCACTCGGGAAGTAAAATGCTGTTTATTGATACCGAATTTGCCGGTGTTATTAAACCTATACTGGGCGAAATAGAAGATATAAAAATCGTCAATATTTGTGATGTACAGCCCAAGGCTTTTGACGGTCCCGACTACGAAGAGTTCATATCCGTGGAACCCGCGGAGTTTTTCTTTGGCGTGGATGATGAACTGCAGCCTATAACTCTGAATTATACCAGCGGCACCACGGGCAAGCCCAAAGGAGTTTTGTATACCCACCGGGGGGTATATTTAAACGCATTGGGAGAGTTATTGGAGTTCCAGTGCGATTTTTCCACCACCTACCTTTGGACTTTGCCCATGTTTCACTGCAACGGCTGGTGCTTTACCTGGGGTATCACTGCCATAGGAGGTACCCATGTGTGTTTAAGAAAAGTAGTGCCGGAGGAAATATATAAGCAAATCCAGGAGCATGAAGTGTCGCATCTTTGCGCCGCGCCAATTGTACTTATCGGCATGTCCAACTACAAGGGCATCGGTGATATACACATGAAAAGACATCTTAATATAATGACCGCCGGCGCTCCGCCCTCGCCTACCGTTATTAAAAATATGGAATCCGTCGGTTGTACCGTAATACAGACTTATGGCCTGACTGAAGTTTACGGACCGCACAGCGTGTGTGCCTGGCAGACCCAGTGGGATGATTTGGGCCTGGAGGAACGGGCGGTAATTAAAGCCAGACAAGGCGTCCCTTATATTGTTGCTGTTTATATGGATGTTGTAAATTCAGACACTATGGAACCGGTGCCTCATGATGGGGTAACTATTGGTGAAATAGTCATGCGGGGTAATAATGTGATGGCCGGCTATTATAATTCACCCGAGGACACGAAACATGCTTTCCGTGGCGGCTGGTTTCACAGCGGCGACTTGGCTGTCACCCATCCCAACGGTTATGTGGAGATTAAAGACCGCATGAAGGATATTATCATCAGTGGTGGTGAAAATATTTCCACAGTAGAAGTTGAAAATGCCATTTATCAACATCCGGATGTGCTGGAAGTGGCGGTAGTAGCCGTACCCCACGAAAAATGGGGTGAGGTGCCCAAAGCTTTTGTTACCTTAAAAGAAGGTGCCAGTCCCACCGTAGAGGAAATTTTGGAATTTTGCCGGGAAAGGATAGCCCGGTTCAAAGTGCCTAAGGAAATTGAATTTGGAGAACTGCCCAAAACATCCACCGGTAAAATCATGAAGTATAAGCTGCGGGCCAAAGAATGGGAAGGACATAATAAAAAGGTTAATTAGCACTTGCATAAAGACGCCGGCAGCAATGCAATAATCAAGATTAAAAAAGGACCGTCCGGAACGCACATGTATGGTATCCGGGCGGTCTTTCTTAATTGGAGAAAAATAGATCAAGGGAGAAAAATAGTTCTTCAGAAAAAGCGGGACGCTTACCCCGAAATGCGGTTCGGTTTTCAGCAGTTTCAGGACGGTATATGATGCCCGGTATTTCATACAGGTGTCAACTTAACGGCACCGGCAACTGCCAGCCGGTCGTTCTTTATGGCCAGTGCACCGGTAACTGAATTAATGCTCATAGCAAATTCCACAGCTTTCTGCAAATCATTTTCGTTTTGCACCAGATTGCCTGCGGCCGTGGCCACGGCATCGGCCAGTACCGCCGAGGGCGCCATTATTACCATCGCATCTGCTTTACCCATGCTCAAAGAATGACCGACGGTGCCTGAAGAAGTACAAATACCCAGCGGCGTGCGGTGGGGCTCAATTTCTATGGCCAATCGATTGGTAAACGGTGAAGTTCCGGCAAAAATACCAATCTTACGCGTACATTCGGAACGCAGATAAATATCACCGCCGTTTTCAACTATCACTTCCCGGCAGCGCTTGGCCAAGTACACTCCTACGTGCTGTGCGATAGCGCCCGCCACTGCGGACATGGGGCCGGTGCCGGCGGTGGAAGCGGCCCTGGCCATAACCCGGGCGATCTCGGGGGCGTCCGGACCGGGTAAATACGGTTTTAACGTGCGCAAAAAAGTTTGGTCTGTTGCAATGTATTTTTCCAGCTGTGAGCGTACTCTGATTATTTCCTGTTCCGCGCCTTCCACCAGCCCCGCAGTAAGCTTAGCACGGGAAACGCCTACATCCAAGTCTGTTTCTTTAACGGTGATTTGAAAAAACACCAGGTCCTGCTGCCGATGCAGCAGCCTGTAAGATCGTTCCGTGTATTCTTTCAAAAACGAACCTCCATAGCTTTCATGGGACATGCTTTTACACATAAATGGCAAACTACACAACGGTCGCTGTTGAATCGCACCACCATATCGGGCCTTTCCATGTACAGGGCTCCGGATGGGCAAATATCGGTGCAGGCGCCGCAGCTCACGCATTTTTCCTCGTTTTGAATAATTTGTTCCGTTAGCGACTGCACCTGTACACCCAACTGACGCAGATATTCAATACCTTGCTCCGTGTTCGCACCTGTTATATCCATAACCAAAGTTCCCTCTTTCTGGGGGTTCACATTGGCTTTTAGTATATTTATAACCAAATCGTAATCTTTTACCAGCTTATATATGATAGGTTGATCCGCAATATCGGCGCCGAAACGCAGCACCACTTTTTTTGAGGACATTTCCACACGCTCCTTTTTGCGCAAAAATTAACCCTTCAAGGTATTGACCGGGATTTCCGCATCCGCATTAGGCAATAGCTGTACCGGTTCACCCAGTAAAAAGTCGCCTTTTTGAATCCACTGTTTTAACGTATCTGCTATTTCCCGGGCCCGCGGGTAGCTGGACATCGGCGCTGTAGGTATTTCTTTGCCGTTAACCGTTATTTTACCGCTCTTCAGTTCAGCATAGCTGACGTAGCCCAGGTTGGACGAAATAAGATTAGGAAACGCATCGCTGTAATCCATAATGGGAGCGTATAATTCATCGTCTCCGGCCGCCGCGTAACGGCAGATTTCCTCATTAAGCAGCGGTATGGGTATACCTATGCCTACCGTTAATGTGGCGCCGTAACCAAGCATGCTGGTACCCACCAGCCAGCGCGGGCTCATTTGCTTTAAATCACCCAATACGGACAGGGTGGCGCCGGCATGGCCGTAGCTTTGACCTTTATCGTCCCGATTGACTCCCGGAAAGTGCTGAGTGCCGTTCCAGACCACGTAACCAGTGCCACCGCCCAGGAAAATGCGCGTGCCCACTCCGATAGTTTTAAACGCAGGGTCTTTCAAAAGAGGGCTGAGCTGTCCTGAGGTAGAGTAGTGCGCGTTGGCCAGGTTGGCTTTAAGCATGCCCAGATAAGTATAGATGGTCCGGGAGCTTAAGTTGACGGCGCAATTATAGTTCTGGTAAGCATTGCGCGGGTTAAAGAGTATAGCTTCATTAATATCGTCAATGGTAATTTCAGTTTCAATCTCTCTGCGGGGATAACAATCCGTGCCATAGCCGGTAGCCTTAAGCCGCACCTTCTTGCGGGCTACCAGGTCTTGGATGACATGACCTCCGCCATATCGAAATTCACCGGGGTGTACGCTGTTTAAAGGATCATCTTCGGGTACCTCGGTGGCCCCGATAAAGGCATCAACAGCTGCAATGCCAGTGTAGGCCGGCACATCGTTCAGCCAAACCTTATGCATTTTAATACGCGGCTTGGAATGACCCAAGCTTAAGAAGGCGCCGGAAGAGCACATAGGGCCGAATGTTCCTGTTGTCACCACATCTACTTCGGATGTAACACGTGTTACTCCTTTTTCTCTAACCATATTGACCAGTTCCTCAGCGGTTACCACTACGGCCTGGCCTTTTTTAATCCGTTCGTTGATCTCCTGGAAAGTTTTTTCCACTGCCATTTTACGCAACACACCTCCACATTTTTGTGCTCCGCCGGTGACAAAATGTAAACCTCTTCCAAGCATAGAAGAGGTTTGCATAACATCTGCACCTCTTATCTGCCAGAAGCTTCACTTCTGCAGGAATTAGCACCATACTTTCATTTAAACTGAAAGCTGGTTGCCGGGCTTCACGGGGCCAGTCCCTCCACCACTCCGGATAAGAGCACTTATTTATTTGGTTATTATTGTACTATGTTAGTTTATCAATTTATTTAATTGATTGTCAATAACCAGAACGAATTTAATTAAATAGCTTTGGCGTTTTCAAACATGTCCTTGGCACAGCTGCGGCAAACCAATTTACCACGGTAATGATGCACGTCGGCAGCGTCACCGCAAAACACGCAGGCAGGTTCGTATTTTTTAAGTATAATCTTTTCACTATCGACGTATATTTCCAGAGCATCTTTTACATCAATGCCCATGGTACGGCGCAGTTCAATTGGAATAACCACCCGGCCAAGCTCGTCCACTCTTCTTACAATGCCTGTTGATTTCAACATACTTTCCCCTCCTCAATTTTAAATATATCAACATTCGACAAAATATCTGAATGCAAGTAAATGTTACCAACTGTAGCAGTAATAGTCAATACTTTTCTGTAATTTTTTTGGTTTATTTGTATAAACGATATGGCTTTATGGTAAATTGGTTTAATTGGAACATATTCCATTGCATAATTGGCAAGTATTGTTGGAACTATATCTTAGTCAGTTTATCAAAGGAGGGTTCTTATGAGTGAACTTGATACTTTAATTAAGGAAAAATTAGTTCCTATGCGTAAAAGAATTTTAGATTCTCTTATTCAAAAACACCCACATATTTTCGGCATGCTAAATAACTGTTTTTTAGACAAAAGAAATAAGGTAGGGATGCAGGTAACGGAAAACGGGACGGTTATAGGTGAATACACTTTCATATTAAATGGTTTAGATATTGGGGATGTTCAAATTGGTATGGCTGCATCGGAAATTCACCATCCTATGGGTGTTATTAAACCATACGCGATTGTAGAAAAAAGAGCATTGGAAGAGATGTTAAACGACGAACAGAAATTTACAGCCGAACCATTTGCTGCATTACAAAAATATATGCCTGATATAACCATAAAATTTCTAAGATAAACACCCTTCAGGGGTGTTTTTTTATTATTGAAAGTACCGAGAACTTTTTAAGCTTAGCGCTGCGCTCATGAATAGTTATAATATTTTTTGTTTTTCTATTGATATTGGGCCAAGAATACACTAATATTAGCCTGTCAAACTATTTTTTAAGGAGTGTAGCTGCTTGGGTGGATTTTTAGGTGTTGTTTCAAAAGATGATTGTATCAGTGACGTCTATTTTGGTACAGATTATCATTCACATCTGGGAACCAGTATGGGCGGGATAGCGGTGTGGAGCGGAAAAAGTTTTAATAGAGCTATTCATAACATCGAAAATACTCAGTTCAGAGCAAAGTTTGAATCTGAGCTGTCGAATTTAAAAGGCAATATGGGTATAGGATGCATAAGCGATACAGAACCTCAGCCTTTGACCGTGCGTTCACACCTTGGTCAGTATGCCATCAGTACAGTGGGAAGAATCAATAACTTATATGAAATAGTCGATAAAACATTTGCTAATCAACATGCCCATTTTTTAGAAACAAATAGGGGCGCTATCTATCCTACTGAACTTGTGTCTGTAATTATTGATCAAGAAAACTCCTTCAAGAACGGTTTATTAAAAGCGCAGGAACTGATTGAGGGATCATGCTCGATATTGATTTTAACACCGCAGGGAATTTATGCTTCCAGAGATAAACTTGGCAGGACACCCCTGGTAGTAGGTGAAAAGGAAGCTGGATACTGCGTTTCCTTTGAATCCGGTATTTTTACAAACCTGGGATATAGCTTCAAATACGAACTTGGCCCGGGGGAAATTATTTTTTTGACACCGGATGGAATTGAGAAGATTGCTCCCCCCGGGGATAAAATGAAAATTTGTGCTTTTCTATGGGTCTATTACGGTTACCCTTCCTCTACATACGAGGGAATGAACGTGGAGGTTATGCGCTATAGAAATGGTGCAACCCTGGCTAAAAACGACAATGTGGAAATCGATATGGTTGCCGGAATACCTGACTCTGGCGTTGGACATGCCATCGGTTATTCAAACCAATCCAAAATATCTTTAGGACGTCCTTTTATAAAATATACCCCAACCTGGGCCAGAAGTTTTATGCCCCAGGATCAAACTATAAGGAATCTTGTCGCAAGAATGAAACTGATGCCTATACCCGAACTGGTTTCCGGTAAACGCCTGCTCTTCTGTGATGATTCGATTGTTCGCGGCACACAGTTGCGAAAAACAGCGGATCTGCTGTATAAATTCAACGCACACGAAGTTCATATCCGATCGGCTTGCCCGCCCCTTGTGTTTGGCTGTAAATACTTAAATTTTTCAACTTCACGCTCGGAAATGGACCTTGTAGCACGACAAGCTATTATTGAACTTGAAGGAAAAGAACCGCATTCATTTGCAGCATATTGTGATCCGACAAATGAAAGATACAATTGTATGGTGAATTGCATTAGAAAGATACTCAACTTTTCAACGCTAAAATACCAAAACTTAAATGATATGCTTAACGCAATCGGTATAGACAATGATAAAATCTGTACGTACTGCTGGAATGGTAAGGGATAGTAGGCGAAAAGAATGTTAATTGACATATAGTTAATTGGCATATAACGGGCGGCATATGGTGAAATGTGTGCCAATTTAATTTATCCGCCGGTACCGTATTTCATTGTATAATAGCTTTTATTAGCGATAATTTTCTGCAGAGCTGTGATAAATCTATCCACTTCCAGACTGTTGTTATACAGCCCAAAGCTGGCTCTTACCAGACCGGGGAAAGGCACATCAGGATGATTGACAAAATACTTTATATCATTAGGAGTCAAGTTTAACAACCTTAAGACGTATGGGTGCGCGCAAAACAGACCGTTTCGTACCGCGATTCCATCTTCACCGGAAAGTATTTTGGCTGTTAATTCGTGATGTACCCCCCTGATGTTAAAAGGTATAATACCTACTTTTCTTTTGTCAATTTGGCTGTGGGTATATATATCAATATGAGGCAGGTTTTTCAATTTATCCAAAGCGTAGTTGGTTAAAGCATTTTCATATGCTTCAATCCGTTCCATACCAATGCTTTGCATGGTTTTTACAGCGGCAGTTAACGCGGCCACCCCAATAACATTGGGAGAACCGGCCTCATTCTTTGCAGGGGGTTCTTCCCAATATATAGACCGGTGTGTTGCGAGTTTAACGTCTCCGCCGCCTTTATATACCGGCTCCTTTTCGGCAAAAATTTCTTGGGGGCCAATAAGTACTCCCACCCCGAACGGAGCATACATTTTATGCGCGGAAAAGACCAGGTAGTCTATATGTTCCGGTGAATTAAATGGCTTCATATCAACCGTTACATGCGGGACTAATTGTGCGCCGTCAATCAGCACCTTAGCGCCGTGTTTATGAACTATCTTAGCTATTTCATGAATAGGGTTAACATAGCCTGTAATATTAGAGGCTCCCGTAACCGTTACCAGTTTAACTCTACCGCTGTATTTTTGCAGTTTATTTTCCAGGTCATCCAAACGCAGCCTGCCGCAATTATCTGTTTCCACATAATCAACCGTAAATTTACCTCTCCAGGGTAAGTCATTGGATAGGTGTTCCATCCATGTAGATAGAATTACCTGACTTTTATCATTTTCACACAATAAATAAGCCAGCATATTGATGGATTCTGTGGTATTCCTCGTATAGATAACAGCATCCTTGTCTTTGTCCGCTTTTACAAAATCTTTGATAGCCTGCCTGCCGCCTTCATAAACCCGGGTAGATACAATTGATTTATAACCTGTCCCCCGGTGGACTGAAGAATACCAGGGGGCAAAATTACTAATTTCCTGCACGACCGGAAAGAACGGTGGGGTAGATGCCGCATTATCAAAGTTAACTGCTGTTACATATGTATTATTTGTTAAAGGTATTTTTGTATCCGCCCCGACAATAAGGTTTCTTAATTCAGGTTGTGATATGTTGTATTGCAAACGGATCATCTCCGTCCATGAAGTATTTAAGATGTATACCATATCCTATCCGTTAAATAGACAAATATTCCTATAAAAAGACAAGGAAAAAGTCAGCATTCCCTCAGCATAGAGGGATGGCTGACCCTTTTTTGATAGGATTGTGCAAGCATAGTCTGTCAATGGTTATTTAAAAATCGGCATTTTTATATCACTTAAGCTTCGGCCATAAATTGCTCCGATAAGCGATCAATGGCCCTCTTTTCTATTCTACTTACGTAGGAACGGGAGATACCCAATTTTTTCGCGATTTCCTTCTGCGTTTTGCGACCTTTACCACGCAAGCCGAAGCGCAATACCAACACATTTCTCTCCTGGGGGGGAAGTTTTTTTAGCTTTTTCCATAACTGTTCTTTGTCCAGAGTGCGGGAAACCATCTCAGCTACCGCTTCGGCATCTGTGCTAAGTACATCCAGGAAATGTATTTCATTACCTTCCTTATCCGTGCCGATCGGCTCGTACAAAGACATTTCCGAGCGTTTTTTCTTCTTAGAGCGCATATACATTAATATCTCATTTTCAATACACCTGGAAGCATAAGTGGCCAATCGTGCAGATTTTTCGACATTAAATGTATTCACTGCTTTGATTAAGCCAATAGTACCAATAGAAATTAAATCGTCAAAGTCATCACCACTGTTCTCGAATTTTTTTATAATGTGGGCTACTAATCTGAGATTGCGTTCAATTAACACTTCCTTAGCGTTTTCATCCCCCAGCGCCAATTTCTCCAGGTAAAGTTGTTCCTCCTCCTCTGTTAGTGGCTTGGGAAAACTATTCTGCGCCACATATGAGACAAGCAACATGATCCCTTGGATTACCGACGCCACCGCTAGGGTCCAGAATCCGGGCAACACACATTCCCCCTTTTATGCAATAGGTTATATATTTTATGATTGTTAAGCTCGCAGCGTGCTTGTACAATAAAAAATGTTGAATAGCCACGATTAGGAAAACAAAATTTCTTGACTTTTAAGTAACCTAAATATATAATAGCTATTGCAACCGAATAAAAGATATCGGCGGGGCGTAGCTCAGTTTGGCTAGAGCGCTACCTTGGGGTGGTAGAGGCCGCACGTTCAAGTCGTGTCGCTCCGACCAGTTAATAACTTTAAAAAAATCCGTAAGGCTGGAAATATTAAAGCCTTACGGATTTTTTTATTTTCCGGGGTAAGACAGTAAAATTCTATAACTGCCCCTTAATTTTCAGGGTTTTCCGGAGCTGTTCGGATGCAAGCCGGACAAATCACAAAGGGGATTTAACGGCTGGCTTAGGCAGCTTTTCACTTAATTCGTTTTAAAATAAATTCTTCGTGCTGGCTAACCTGGGTTTCTATGCGGGTTAGTTGTTCAGTGTGCTGCTTGTGGCCTTCAAAGAGGGTGTTGATTTTGGGTTCGATTTCATTTTCGACGCGCACAGAGAGCTTGGTTAATTTGGTGTCAATTTCGTTTGTCTTGGATTTTATGGCCATGACTTCTGTTGCCAGTATGTCCTGGGACTTCTCAAGCTTGTCCATACGGGATTCCATATGGGCCTGGCCTTCTTCAAGGTTACCAATACGGAATTCCATACGAACCTGGCCTTCTTTTAGGGACTGGAGTTCGCCTGTGATGATTTGAAATTGCTGAAGCACTAAGTCTTGAAATTTGTCGTTGTCCATGAGTATTCGCTCCTTTCACCTAAAGGTACAATACGTTTCCGGGTACGTTCCCGGAGCCCGAATTTGTTCATTTTTTCGCACATCACCGGTATATATCCAGGGATCTCACCAACAGAAGTGGGTAAGGCAGTTAGTGTGTCAAGACAAATGATTAGTTATATCGTAAACTGTCGCTCTAATCCTTCAGGGAAATTACAGCGCAGGTTGGAGCAATTCTTCGGCATCCCGGCCAGTGAATTACTTACTGAATCCGAGCGGCAACAGTAAAGTTTTATCAAGCAATTTTAACACAAAATCCGGAAAAAGTAATGGTCCGGTAAGCCGAAAAAAATTTTTTCTCACTTATCGCAAAAAAGGCAATCGTTTAAAACTGCTTTTCGGAAGAATGGATACCAAGAGCTTCTTTGCGGCTTCATTGCGATAAATTATATGTCTTGGCATGAAAAATTCACTCCTTCGTTTTATATTTTCGTTTATATAAGTGAATATCCGGGGCTGGGATTCAAGCCTCAATGTTTTTCTGTAAAAAATTTTTAACAAACTTTTTTACAGATACTCCGATTTCCTAAAAAGAGACCCGATTTTCATAAAAATAAATAAAACAAACATAAAAAAGATGCAAATAAGCAAGATAATAGTGCAAATAGCTAATTTTACAAAAAAATGTGAAAATGCTTTAATATTTATTATAATCAATAGATTTGGAAGACAACACATTTGCCGTTAATATGGCAATCAATCAATTAAATAAATAACTATTCCGGTGTTTCGGAGAGCCCGAAAACGGGGGAACCGGGTGTGAATCCCGGACGGTCCGGCCACTGTAAATGGGTAATTTTCTTCAGGACAAGCCACTGCGAGGTAACGCGGGCGGGAATGAATAAAAGAAGAAAATGCTGATCCATAAGTCAGGAAACCTGCCTGAGTAGTTGTGCAACGATTCTTCCGCGGAAAGAATTAGCACAGGGAAAATGTTGTGGTAGAATCGAGTCCCTGTTCTTTCATGTGAAAGGCGGGGGTTTTTTTCATGTATATAACAAAATAGTTCCCGAACAACCTTGGGCGATGAGACAGAAAGAGGGGTGGAAAACCGTAAAGAAAAGAACAGGAATTAATGGCGTTTGCGGGCGCAATAGAGACCGCGAGCACCAGGAAGGTGGCGGAAAACGGCACGGTTAAAAGAGGCGGCACACCGGCAATCGATCCTGTAAGGGATGCCGAGGGAGATACCCGGCACAGTTCTGCCGGGTGTTACAGAAAAGCGGAAGGAACCAGGGCCTATGATTTTGACGCAACAACGGCTATACCGGATTCCCCGCTTTCGGCTGAATGGAATGCGGGGGACCTAAAGAAAGCCCGGGGGAAAATGATAAAACAGGCCTGGTTTGGTTTCCCAGCCTTCTTTTTAAAAATGCAGCAGATTTGTAAGGCTTACTACTTGTGAGGCTTACTATTAGAGGGGAGACAAAATGAACTTTTCGTTAAGCGACATTCTGCACTTGATCGGCCAGGGACTCTTGGTGCCCTGCCTGATTGTGCTGCTTTCACTTATAGTAATTTCCGTATGGCAGCTGGGCGACCTGCTGATGGAACTGTTTACCGAAAGACGCAAGGCAAGAATGGATGTCCTTGCCATGATCAAGGACATTCATAAAGGTGGTCCGGCGCATCTGCGAGAGATTATAGAAAACAGCGGACTTATTCGCCGGCAAAAAGAAGCCCTGTACCTGCTGATAGAGTCAAGCCCGATGCCCCGGACATTTTTAATTGCCATGGCGCAGAGGCTCCTGGCGACAGAGGAGGACAAGTACGAAAGGACAACGGCACTCACGGACCTGGCGGCCAAGCTGGGACCCATGTTCGGTCTGCTTGGCACTTTGATCCCGCTGGGACCCGGCATCGTAGCCCTGGGCGAAGGCGACACGGCCACTTTGTCGGCATCCCTCTCCGTGGCATTTGATACCGCCATTGCAGGGGTCAGCTCCGCCGCCGTCAGTTATGTCATTTCAAACATCCGCAAGCGCTGGTACGATGATTACCTGACCAATTTTGAATTGGTTATGGAGTGCGTCCTGGAGGAGGTGGCGCCGGATGATCAGAAATAGCGCCTTAAGCGGCAGGCGCAGATCACGATTGCACAGAGAAGAGATCAATCCCCTGGACGGCATCGTCAATCTGGTGGATGCCATGCTGGTATTTGCCTGCGGGCTGATGCTGTCAATCGTCCTTTACTGGGGTATAGATTTAACCAAGGGAATGGAAGTAATCTCACAGGAAGATCTGAAGGAGGTTAATGGACTGGAAGAGGCGGTCAAAGACGGAACCTTTGCGAAAGGCTTTGAATCCAAAGGCATGGTGTATCAGGATTCCAAAACCGGCAAGATGTACATCATTTCCAAGTAATTTCATTAACTTATTGTTTATGTATTGAAAAACATTCCCACAATGATAAGCTAAAAATATTAAAAATTGTATAATTATTTTTCAATAAGTGATTTTTGCGTAAAGCAAGATTGAAAAGGGAAGCCGGTGCAAATCCGGCGCGGTTCCGCCACTGTGAGGGAGAGTCCGCCTGAAAAGATGCCACTGGGGTTTTGATTACCCGGGAAGGTTCAGGCCGGCGGTGAACCCAAGCCAGGAGACCTGCTTATTGAAGCCTGCCGAAATAACTCACGGAAAATGAGGAGGTATGGAAATGCACAGATTGCTATGGCCCCCTTAACCGGAGGGGCTTTTTTTAATGGAACTGATTACATATTTTGGCTGCTGCTGACCGAACACGAAGGTATTGCTCTTTTTTGAACGATGTTTTTTTTAAAAGCGAACTTGATCCCCAAAGAAAAAGAAAGTTGCGCGTTAACCGGACAAGCCATGGGGCAAATAAATCATCAAAGAGGAGAAAAGAAAGAGAATGAAAAGGCGAAGGTTAAAGTTTATCTTAAGCATTATCCTGTGTATCAACCTGCTGCTGCCACAGATCATTATGCCGGTGTATGCGCATGGTTTTGCCGTCGGCGGCAGTGTGAACGGCAGCGTCTACGGAGACGGCGGCGACACCGTGGGCGGCGACGTATACGGAGATGAAGGAGGCGACTCCGTGGGCGACAGCGTATACGGAGGAGGCCTGGCAGGGATTGAGGGTCTTTCCACGGCAACGGCGGTCTACGGAGCTTGGTATCTTAACAATCCCGGGAACGCGGCTTTTACCATAGCCACCGCGGGAGAGCTGCGCTACCTGGCCGAACTGGTCAACGGCACGGCGGTTGACGGGGCAGGGAAAAAGCTTGACCCCGTGAACTTCTCCGGTAAGACCATTACCCTGGATCCCGACGGCGCTACGATTGATGTGTCGGGGGAAGCATGGACGCCCATCGGCATAAAGGACACGATCAACTTCAGAGGGAACTTTGACGGAAATAATAAAACGATCAGCGGGTTGACCATCGGCAGCGCCGACGCGCCCGCCGGCGATAATCAGGGGCTGTTCGGCTGTGCATACGCGCAAATTAAAAACCTGACAGTGGCGGGGACGGTATACGGCGGCAGCTATGTCGGCGGGATAGCGGGCTATGTTGGGGGGGGAAACCTCACCGGTTGCGTAAATAACGCGGCTGTGACGGGTACGGATAATGTCGGCGGCATCGTCGGCCAAACAGGGGGAAATATTGAAAAAAGCAGCAACTCCGGGACTATTGAAGGACAGGCCAATGTCGGCGGCATCGTTGGCAAGAAAACCGGCAATAGTGTTCTAAACTGCAGCAATTTCGGACCGGTCGAAGGCGCAAGCGCCGCAGGCAGTATAATCGGGCAAGCCGAGGCGAACGCCAAGCTTCAGTACTGCTTCTCTTACGTCTCCGGCGACGCCACCCCCTTGTGCGGCGGCGGGGCGGCTATAACCAACAGCTATTTTCTGGCCGCGGAAAACAGCGCATATGGCCGGACGGCGGAAGCCTTCCAATACGGCGAGGTCGCCTGCCTGCTGGACGGAGGCACGGAAGAACATAGAAATATTTGGACCCAGGGCGCGGATTACCCGGTTCTGAGCGACGACGGCAAGGACTCCTATTACAGGCTGCTTCTGGGTCAGCCGGCAGCGCCCTACGACCAGGGGACGGTAACCTTTGCCGATTTGCCGGCGGACAGCGACTATAAACTGTTTGACGGGCCGGATGGACAAAAGTACACGTATGTGCCGGACGGCACCTCCCTGGAACTAAATGTCCGGCGCGCCGCCGGGTATGACGAGTACCAATTGATCTTTACACCGGCCGGAGCGGTTACCGAGAAGGACGGAAAATATGAAGTAAAGATTAACGGCGGCAATATTAACCTGGAGTATAAATTTTCACAGCCGGCCGCAAGCAGCGTGGACTGGTATGTTGGGCAAACCGGCCCCTATACCATTGAGACGGAAGCCGACCTCCTGGGCCTGGCCCAATTAGTCAACGGCACGGCCACGGACGGGAGCGGGAATCCGCTCCGGGATGACTTTGCCGGCGAGACGGTTAATCTGCAGGGGAATATCACGGTTACCGGCAGTTGGACGCCAATCGGCGATTATTCAGCCGGCAGCGCCAACCAGTTTAAGGGAACCTTTGACGGCCAAAATAATACCATTGATTACGAACTGGGCAGCGCATTGAACCCGGTAAGCCAGGACTACCAGGGATTATTCGGCCGTACCAGCGGAGCCGCAATCAAGAACCTGACCGTTAACGGCCAGGTTTGCGGCAGCGGGCGCTATATCGGCGGTATCGTAGGTTACGCATACGGAACTTCCAGCGCCAACGGCACATTTGATAATTGCACCAACAGCGGAAACCTTTTCGGAGTAGATTCAAGCACCTATATCGGCGGGATAGCCGGTTATATAAGATACAGTACTGTCACCAATGCCGTCAACACCGGTACGGTGCGAGGAGCAGGCAATAACACGGGCGGGATTGCCGGATATCTCTTTTCCGGTACTTCTGTTACAGCAGCCACGAATGCGGGAAGTGTGGCAGGAAGCAGCAACGTGGGCGGGATCGCCGGTTACAGCTCAAGCTCCGCGACAGTAACCGGCAATAGTAATAGTAATGAGGGAACCGTCACCGGGACGGGCGATGATGTGGGCGGCATCGTCGGCAACGCCGGTGGCGCTGTCAACGACAGCGTGAACAAGGGGACTGTCGAAGGGGCGGGCGATGATGTGGGCGGCATCGCCGGCATCGCCGGAAGCGCCAGCGGAGCCGGCAGCGGAAATGAAAACAAGGGGAGCGTCACCGGCGGCGGGCAATATACCGGCGGCATCGTCGGCTATGCGAAAGGTACGCTCTCAGACAACTCCAACACCGGCATTGTCACCGGCGCCGCAGGGTCTTCCGATACGGGCGGCATCGCCGGCTGCACAACCCGCAGTATAGAAAATTGCCTGAACGCCGGCGCTGTTTCCGGCGCTGAAAATACCGGCGGCATTGTGGGCTATTTTGCCGGGACAGGCGCGTATCTCGTCAAAGAATGCAGCAGCAGCGCAGAGGCCACCGTAACAGGAACCGCGAACGTCGGCGGTATCGCCGGCTATGCCGCGGATACCCTGCAAAACAACACCAACCACGCGGCGGTAACCGGCTTAACCAACACCGGCGGCATCGCCGGCTATGCCGCGGATACCCTGCGGAACAACACCAACCACGCAGCAGTAACCGGCTCCACAAACACAGGCGGCATTACAGGCGATTCCAGCGCCCTGGTGGAAATCTGCCTCAACGACAGCGACGCGGCGGTGGCGGGAGAAATCAACGCCGGCGGCATTGCCGGGCATTCTTCCGGCATCGTCAGCAACTGCTATAATCTTGCCGTTATGACGGGCGATACCGCGGTGGGCGGCATCCTCGGCCTGGCCGCCGATGAAAACACAAAAATCACCGGCTGCTTCTCCTATCACCCCATTCAGAGGAACACCGTCTTATACGGCGGCGGCTCGCCCGTTGTTACCAACAGCTTCTATTTGGCCGATGAAAACAGCACCTACGGCCGAACAGAGGACACCTTCCTATACGGCGAAGCGGCCTGGTTCCTGGACGGCGGTGAAGGAGCCCGCAGCAATGTCTGGACCCAGGGCGAAAACTACCCTGTCTTCGGAACCGGTACAATTTATAAACTTACCTTAACCCAGCCGGCCACGCCCTGCAGCGCAGGCTCGGTAACCTTCACGGACCTGCCCGCCGGCGACACAAGGTACGCCCACTGCCGGTTTTCCGGCGGCACCGGCGGGGCCACGTACATCTATCTGCCGGCCGGACTGCCGGTCACCTTAAACGTACAAAAGAACCCGGGCTACAACGCATATGCCCCCTCCTTCCGGCCGGCCCGGGAAGTGTCGGAAAGCGAAGGCGTCTATACGGCGGCGCTAAACAACAGAGACGTCAATTTAACTTATGAATTTCTGGCGCCGGGCCCGGGCGGTCCGGGAAGCTCAGTCTGGTACAACGGCGGCGCGGGGAACGCCGAAGGTAAATTCATACTCTCCACGGCAGAAGACCTGAAATACCTGGCGGCCCTGGTCAACGGCACAGCCGGCGGTCTGGAAGACTCCTTTGCAGGCAAGACCGTGGAACTGGCCGGCAATATATCCTTAAGCGGAATTTGGACAGCCATCGGTACCGGGGATAAACCCTTTAAAGGCACATTTGCCGGGAACAACCATACCATCAGCGGCCTCTATGTGGACAGCCCCAATGGCGGCCAGGGCCTGTTCGGCCATACCAGCGGCGGCGAGATCAAAGACCTTGTGGTGATTGGGAGCGTCTACAGCGATGGGGATTCCGTGGGCGGCGTCGCCGGCAGCGCCTCCGGCACAGCCTTAACCAATTGCACATTCGGCAGCGCCGGCCAGCCGGCAACAGTAACCGGCGGCGGCAGCACCGGCGGCATTGCCGGCAGCGCCACGGGCGCCATTAACAACTGCGTCAATAACGGCACAGTTAACGGAAACGGGGACAACACCGGCGGCATCGCCGGCAACGCCACGGGCGCCATCAACAGCTCCGTCAATAACGGCATAGTTAGCGGGAACGGCAGCAACGCCGGCGGCATCGCCGGCAACGCCACGGGCGCGCTCAACAGCTGCGCCAATGTCGGCGCCGTTGCCGCCGCTGCCGGTTATGCCGGCGGCATTACCGGCAAAGCGGCGGGGGCGCTCAGCAGCTGCGCCAATGAAGGCGCGGTGACGGGACCCGTTTATATCGGCGGTATAGCAGGCAGCGCAACCAGCACAATTACCGATTGCGCCAATCGCAACCCGGGGGTGATTACCGGCAGCGGCATTACACTCGACCAGTATGTGGGCGGTATAGCCGGCTATACCTCTGGGGCCATTACAGGCTGCACAAACGCCGGCCCCGTTAGCAGCAATAAAAATTATATCGGCGGCATCACCGGCTATACCACATCGACCGTAAGCAGCAGCGATAATGAAGGAGCGATCGACGGCGCAAGCTATATCGGAGGCATTTCAGGCGGTACAAAGGGTAAAACTGAAGACTGCGCGAATGCAGGTTATATTGCCGGCAGCAATCAATATATTGGCGGCATTATAGGGCATAGTGGAGGACAGATGCAAAACTCTGTCAACACGGGAACGGTCAGTTGCAGCGGAACTACTGAAGAACAATATGTGGGGGGTATTGCAGGCTCTTGTGGCAAATCCATTATAGGGTGCACAAATAAGGGCGCTGTAACAGGCACCCAAAATTACGTGGGGGGTATTGCAGGTAAATTCAGCAGCATGGATTCTATAATCATCACGAAATGCGGCAACTCGGAAGCTGTCGTCGGCGCAAATTATGTCGGCGGCATAGCGGGTCATGCCACAGAAGATATTCAAAACTGCTATAATCTCGGCGGTATCGCCGCAACTTCAGGAGCCAACGCGGGCGGTATTGCCGGGTGTGCTGAAAGCATTATCCAATATAGTTTTTCCTATAACACCGAGGCCGACGGCCTATGCGGTCCCGGTTTCTTCCAGCCGCTACACTCGTATTACTGCGCGGAGGACAGCGACAATCCGGCCAGCAAAAACGCGGAGGCGTTCAAGTACGGCGAGGTGGCCCACCTTTTGGACGCCGGCAAAAGCAGCGGCGACAAGGCCTGGACCCAGGGGGAGGATTATCCCGTTCTGAAGGGCGCCGATACGCCGGGAGCGATCTATAAAATGACGCTGGCGGAACAAGCCGGCAGCACAACGGCGGCGGGCTCCGTACGTTTTACCCCGCCCGCGGCGGGCAGTCCGTACAAGATATTTACCGACGACGACGGCCATGCATACACCTACCTGCCCGCCAGTACGGCAACAGTAAGCTCCGTGGTCCCCCTGGACGTCACCTTCAACAGCGGTTACGACGAATGCCGGCTTATCTTCTCGCCCGAGGGGATCGTCAATATAACAGACGGGGAAGACGGGTCCGTCAGCTATACGATAACCATGCCGGAAGCGCCGGCCAGCGACGACATCACCCTTCACTATTCATTCTTCGCGCCGCCGCCCGGCGATATTGCCTGGCACACGGCGGACCCGGACGCGGCTGAATTCACTATTGACACCTATGAGGAGCTGATCGGGCTCACCGAACTGGTGTGCGGCAAGCGGCTGGACGAAACGCCAATCGCCGGCGGCGCCGTCAGCTTTGCCAGCAAGACGATTCATCTGGACGCAAATATTGCAATCACCTCCGCTTTTGTGCCGGTGGGAACCCCCGACAATCCTTTCAGCGGGGTGTTCGACGGCCATGACTATGCTGTCTCGGGCCTGGCGCTGGACACGATTGATGATTACCAGGGGCTGTTCGGCTATACCAGCGGCGGGGAAATCAAAAACCTGACCGTCACCGGCAACATCAAGAGCAGCGGCGATTACATCGGCGGCCTTATCGGCTATGCCAAAAACACCGCGGTTACCGCCTGCCGGATGGCAAACGACGCGGACGACAGCAGGGTCAAGGGGAAAAATAACGTGGGCGGCCTCGTCGGCTATGCGGACGGCGCGATATTCACCGATTGCGCAAACGCGGCAGCAGTCGGCGGCTCGGAGTACATCGGCGGCATAGCAGGCTGTGCCCAGGAAACAGCAATAACCGGCTGCACAAGCAACGCCGCAGTCAGCGGCTCGGAGTACATCGGCGGTATAGCAGGCTGTGCCCAGGAAACAGCAATAACCGGCTGCACAAACAACGCCGCAGTCAGCGGCTCGTCGTCCAGCAGCAGTGTCGGCGGTGTCGGCGGTATCGCAGGGGAGCTGACGGGCAGCGGCAACGAAATAACAGGCTGCGCCAACACCGGCCCGGTATCCGACATCGGCACCGGCAGCGGAGTGAGTACCGGCGGCATTGCCGGAGAAACCTCGGCAAACAGTAAAATAAGCGATTGCCGGAACCAGGGAACTGTCAGCACGACTAAAAGTAGGGCCGGCGGCATCGCCGGTGATCTTTCGGGAACCATAACCCGCTGCGGCAACACGGGCGCCGTCACGGCACACAGCCAGGTAGGGGGCATCGCCGGAGTCAACGGTGGCGCAATCAGCCATTCCTACAATCTGGGTCAAATAACCGTGTTTAACACAGACTCATTTACATTTGCAGGCGGTATTTCCGGCGAAAACAGTACGGACCGGGCAGCGGTCCGCTATTGCTACAGCCTGGGGTCTTGTTCCGGCGATTCGCTTAGAATGGGGGCCATTACCGGCGGGATGACGGATGAAGACGACACTACTAATAATAACTATAACTATGCCAACAACACCAACTGCTATTATTTAAGCAAGGGCTACACGGAAACTCCCGTAGACAGCGCATACGCTGTTGCCAAAGACAAAAAGGCCTTTATCGGCGGCGAAGTGGCCTACTTGCTGGACGGCGGCGCCGAATCCCTGCGCAAAGGGCTCTGGAGTCAGTACCGCCGGACAACGGGAGAAGATACCGAAGGATATCCGGTCCCGGCCGATGAAGCCAACCCCGTGGTCTACAAGGCGACAGTCCGGCAGGCGGCTTACGGCAGCCTTGCGCTCAGCCCCGACTACGCCTATTTCAACGCCGGCGATCCGGTCTCGGTAACGGCAGCCCCGGAATCCGGGTACATGCTGCGGGAGGTTCGGGTCCGGGCCGGCCATTACGAGGTTGACTGCGCCAGAACAGGTAATGTTTTCACCTTTGCCATGCCGGATGATGATATTGAGATTTCGGCGGAATTCGTAGCCGGCCAGGCAGGCACAACCCATCCGGTCATCTTTAACGCCAACGGCGGCCATTTTGATGCCTCCCCGCCCGCAAATACGTATGAGACAACCGTAGACGCGGGAGAGACGGTGGCTCCGCCACCCGCTCCTCCGGTCCGTGAGAACATGGTGTTTATAGGCTGGTACACCAAGGCCGGCGGCGGGGAAAAATATAACTTTACGCTATCCGTCACCGGACCGCTTACGCTTTACGCCCATTGGAAGGAAGAGGGCCAAGTGATCGTCACCTTTGACGCCAACGGCGGAAAAATGGAAGGGGACAGCACCTATGAGCAGATCATCAATACCGGCGGCACCGTTGCCGAGCCCGCCGACCCGTCCCGCGACGGCGGCGAGATCGTCTCCTATGCCTTTGACGGGTGGTTTACGCAAAGGAGCGGCGGGACCGCCTGGGATTTTGACACCGCTGTCACCGACGACCTGACCCTGTATGCCCATTGGACGGCAACAAATAATTTGGCCGGCGGCAATTCCGCAGACAACCCGTTTGTCATCGGCAGCGCCAATGTTCTGGAAGAACTCCGGGCCAGAGTGGCGGCCGGCGAAAGCTATGCAGATAAGTTCTTTGCTCTCGGCGGCGATCTGGAGCTTCCCGACGCTTGGACGGTCATCGGTCCCACGTCCGCTTCGGCATTTCAGGGGGCTTTTGAAGGCAATGGGTATACCGTTGCCCTGAACGGCGCCCCCCTGTTCGGTTACGTCGGCGAAAATGCGGAGCTCAAGAACCTCAATCTCACCGGCAGCCTTGACGTCACCGCAGACAACACAGGCGCGGCGGCCCGGTACAATTACGGAACCATTTCCGGCGTAGTCTCCCACGTGGACTTCAGCGAGAACGACAAGGAAAATATCGGCGGTATTGTGGGCTATAACGAAAGCAATGTGCTTGACTGCACCAACGACGGCACTGTTTGGGGAAGCAAGAATGTCGGGGGCATTGTGGGAAATCATTCACCTAAGATTATGTATATTAAAATTCAGGATTGTGTAAACAACGGCCAGATCCGGGTAAAGGCGGGCGCAGATAAACATATTGAGGGCGTGGGCGGAATTGTCGGCGGTATACCATATGGTAATAACCATATGTATCTTGAGAAATGCATGAATAACGCCCATTTAATACTGACGCCAAGCTCGACAGATAATGTTCAAGGGGTCGGCGGGATTGTCGGTAACAGCAAAGGCGTGTTAGAAATTACCGAATGTGAAAACGCGGGCAATATTACGGTTACGGCAGGAACCGGAAGCAATATCACCAATATCGGCGGCTTGGTTGGCTATAGTACGTCAGCTAATAAAATCAAGATTCGGAATAAGAGCCGCAATACCGGCGATATCACAGCGGAGGAGGCCAGAAATGTCGGCGGTTTGGGTGGAGAGGTAGCTACTGATTCAGAAGAGTCATATAACATTGGTAATATCACCGGCAAAGATCGAGTCGGCGGATTATTCGGTTTTTTGCAAGGGACATCTACAAAATGCTTCAGCACGGGGGATGTTGCGGCCGTCGGCGGACAGGCCTCGGGGCTGATCGGAGATTGCAACAATAACTTAAACGTAGATGATGGAATTGCTTTGCTCAATTGCTACAGTACCGGCAATATCAGCGGCACGAGCGCAGCCAATGGCTTGATAAATAGTACAACTCAATACGCAAAAATTATCAACTGCTACTGGTACGGAGAATCCATCACCGGCGATGAGGTCTACGGCATAAGCAATCGGATAAACGAAGACAACGCTAACAACTATTATGGTCTCCGGACGGCGGATACCGGCGAAAACCCGGAGGGAGCGGGCCTCCATAGCGCCGCCGAGGATGGCGAACTGACGGACCCCAATGACGATAAATCGGACTCAGCCTCCTCCAAACGTATGGAACCCGGCCAATTCGCCAGCGGCGAAGTCGCCTGGCGCCTGGACACCGGCAACGAAGGCACGGCGGAAGCGCCGAAAACGTGGACCCAGAACGATGAGAAGGGTTATCCGGAGTTGGGCTCGCCCACTTATCACCGAATAATAACACCACCGTTTATCTTAACTAATATATTAAGTACGGTTAAATTCACCAACCAGGACCGGGAGAAATACAATCAGGGCGACGCTGTAACACCGCTTTACGCCGCGGCGGGGTCAACGGTTAAAGTATCGGCAACCCCACCTCCTTCTGAAACCAAAGACGGGGTAACGTATACCTATACGCTTGAAAAAATTATGGTTGTCCACCAGAATGGAGAAGAAGAAGATATCACCGACGCCGGGCAATTCGAACTTAGCGGCGACGCTGTCGTTAAAGCTGTATTCGCTACGGAAGAGGAGAAAGAAGAAGAGGACAACAACGATGATGATGACGACGATGACGATGACACCGAAGATCCGGACAAGGGCGGCATAGGCGACGGTGACGGCGACGGCACGGGCGATGGCGATAGCGACGGCATAGGCGACGGTGATGGAGACGGCATAGGCGACGGCACCGGCATAGGCGACGGCACCGGCATAGATGACGGTACGGGCACAGGCGAAGGCGGTGACATAGGCGACGGAAGCAGCGCCGGCCAGAGCGGCGACTCGGATGAGACCGTATCGAGCCAGTCGGGAGCGCCGGCAACGGACGGCGCGGATATCACGGATTCCCTGGTCATCGCCCGGCAGGCCGATGAAACCACCGTGGCAGCAAATACGGCGGAACAGGAAATTGACGAAGGCGGCTCGCCGGCGGGCGGATCTCCGAGTGCCGGCGGGGGAGAAGAGGAAATAAAGAAAGAAGACGAGGACGCGCAATTAACCGTATTTGAAATCGTCAAAGACGCGGTGCGCAATAATCCGCTGACCATGGCACTGCTGTCCGCCGTGCTTCTGGGCATTATGGGTACCGCGGGCTACCGCCGTTACAAGAGGCATATGGGGGATATGTAAATGCGGGGCAAGGCAAACATAGCGAAAAAAGAAAAAAGATTAGCCTTTGCGGTGAGATTACTGCCGGTTTTTTGGGCAGTAGTCTTCCTCGCCGCCTTTCCGGGTCCCTTTTCCCCGCCTGTGCCCGCCCGGGCCGAAGACGGCGGCGGCTTGGCCCGGCTGCAATATAAGGTGGGGGCGGCCGGCGTCACCATTGTCGGGTGTGACCCGGCGGCGGCGCGAATCGATATTCCGGACCATATCGAAGACAAACCGGTGACCAACATCGCAACCAGAGCCTTCGGCTCTTGCGGCAAACTGACGGAAGTCAGTCTGCCGGGCACCTTGCAATCCATCGGCGGCTCCGGGTTTGCCAACTGCGCGGCGCTGACCCGGATTGAACTGCCCGAAGGGCTGACGGCGATAGGCGAAAACGCTTTTTATAACTGTTCCTCCCTGCGGGAGATCAATATCCCGGCCGGGCTGGCAAGCTTTAACCCCAACATTTTCACCAACTGCCCCAGCCTCCGCTTTACCGTGGCCGCGGCAAACCCCCATTACACCGCCCGGGACGGGAGTATCTACAGCAAAGATATGACCGCCCTGGTTGCGGCGGGCGCCGTTGACAAAGATAGCTTTACAGTGCCGGAGACGGTGACGGCAATCGGCGCCGGGGCTTTTTGCAACAGCGGGCTCCGGTTCGTTGCCCTGGGCCCCGGCGTAAAAACCATCGGCGAGCAGGCTTTCAGCGGCTGTACCGGGCTGCAGGAGACGGTATTGAACGAAGGGCTGGAAAGCATCGGGGACGAGGCTTTTGCGTACACGGCAAGCCTGAAAACAATCGCTCTGCCGCACAGCTTGGCCGCGCTGGGCCGGCAAACTTTCCAGGGCTCCGGGCTGGAAAAAATAGATTTGTCCGCCACCCGTTTGGAGACACTGCCCTACGGGACCTTCCGGGATTGCGCGCGCTTGCGGGATATTACCCTGGGGGACGGAATTACCGTAATTGAAGACGCCGCCTTCAGCAACTGCGCCTTCACGCAAATCACGTTGCCGGCCCAATTGCGGCAAATCAAAGGCAGCTTCGGCGGCTGTGCCAGCCTGGAGAGTATAACCTTTCCCTATACTCTGCAAAATTTGGGCAGCGCCGTGTTTGCGGGCTGCGCCGGGCTGCAAGCCGTCTATTTTGAAGGCAATATGCCGCTCAGAGGCAACGGCTTCGGCACCAGTGTTTCCAATGACGTCTGGACCAGGGAAAACGACTCCTTCAGCGGCTTGCCCCTGGCCGTGGCGGAGAACCTGAAAATCTACGCGCTCCGGGGCGCCCGGGGCTGGGGGGACTCTTTTGCGGATTTTGCGGACGGCTCGGGGGCCACTACCCGGATCTCCTTTACCTACAAGGTGTTCTACTATACCCTGGACGAAGAGGCGGAAAAGGACCATCCCCGGCTGATCCTCCACCCCCCCGAGTCCTTTGCCCATCTGGAAGCCGGCAGCGTATCGGAGCCCGTCTCCGTGGTCAAAGCCGGGCTGCCGGCGGACGCCGGACCGGTTGTCTGGAGTTCTTCCGACAACAGTCTGGCCGCCGTGGACGATACCGGCAGGGTGACCGCGCTTCAAGCGGGGGTCAGCGACATTACCGCCTCCCTGACTTATAACGGAAGGGTTTACACCGGAACGGCGGAGGTCAACGTAACCGGTCCGGAGACGGTGTTTGACTGGAGCGTGCAGAGAGACGGGACGGCCATTATCAACGGCTTCCGGGACGGCATCGGCAAAGAGCGGATGCATTGGCTGCAAATACCGGAAACCATTGCCGGGTACAAGGTGACGGCGATTAAAAATAGCGCCTTTGCCGATAATCCGGATATTATTGCCGTCACGATTCCTGAAACCGTGCAAACCGTCGGCGCCGCCGCCTTTTCAGGCTGCATCGGCGTCAGGGAAGTCACCCTGGCGGAAGGGCTTGAGAATATCGGCAGAAACGCCTTTTCCTCCACCCTGATCCGGGAGATCGTCGTCCCCAAAAGCGTAACCAGGCTCCAGGATTACGCCTTTAACGATTGCCGGGACCTGGAGTCCGCCACTATCAAGTCCGGCAGCCTGGACTACACCCTTGGCACGGGCTTGTTCAGGGACTGCGTGAATCTTAAGGACGTCACTTTGGCCGAAGGGATCACCAGAACCGGCGGCTACACCTTTGCCGGCTGCACCGCGTTGGAATCCGTTAAACTTCCCGCCAGCCTACAGGCTTTGGGTATGTATGATTTCAGCGGCTGCACCGGTCTGCGGACGGTGGAACTGCAGGGTTACCTGCTGGGGCAGGAAACCGGCATCTCGGAAAAATACAACCCCTTTGCAAGCCGGCAAATTGATTTTATCCGGGGGATTGACAATAAACATATCTATTACGGCTATTCGGACTGCCGCGAAGACCTGGTGGTCCTGCACCCCGACGACGGCAACGACTGGGGCTCGCTCTTTGCCGACAAGGTCCAAACCGGGGTCAGAACCGCTTCCGGCGGCGTCTGGCCGGATGGTTCCGCCGCACCCGCGCCGGGCGTTGAGCCCGGGCAGAGCGCCAATCTGGGAGCCGCCCCCCCCGCACCGGTAAACGCTGCTCAAAATACCGCCGCCGGTGACATAACTCCGGCTAACGAAAAGGAAAGCAGCGACAAGGAAACTCCCCAAACAGATCAAGCAGCGGATCAAAGAACAGATCAAAAAGAAACGGCCGTATTTGAAATTGTTAAAAAGACCGTAGCCACCAACCCCTGGCTGACCGTTGCCATAGGAGCCGTCGTCCTGGCAGTTATCCTGTCCGGCGGAGCGGGAAGATACAGAAGGTATAAGCGGAACCAATGATTGTGCGAAGAAAACAGACAAAACACGGCACATGAAATAAAAATAGGAATATTAGCAAAAAAGACAGAAATATAACGAACGAATATTGTTGAAAACAGAAAAAAAACATGTTACTGTAAAAGCAGGAAAAGACAGGAAATATGATAATTGAATATCTGCTTACTAAGTGGTTTTGCATTATGCAAAACTGAAAAGGGAAGCCGGTGCAAATCCGGCGCGGACCCGCCACTGTAAGGGGGAGCTTGCCTGAAAAGATGCCACTGGGGATTACCCGGGAAGGTTCAGGCCGGCGTTGAGCCCGAGTCAGGAGACCTGCTTGGTAAGACTGCCGTTGTACTCACGGGACATTGAGTAGGTTAGGAAATAAAATTTATTTTCTCCTTGGCTTAATGCCGAGGAGTTTTTTGTTGAAGCTCAAAAGATAAACCGGGAATAACCCGCAAGGGCCCGCAAAGGAGGTGGTTTCCGGAAACCGGAAAATTAAGCGGGGTCGGTTTTCGCGGCAGGCCAATGCAATTAGTTGAGTAAAATAAAAGGGGGTTTTGAAGTGAGAAAGACCATTACAAAAAGAAGTCTAGTTATTTTCCTGGCGCTTGTTTTTGCGCTGTCTCTGGGCGCCGTTCCGGCGTTCGCCGACGTGGACAAGCCGGAATCCAGCACGCCGGTTACGATCTCTGAAGTCATGTCTATTAGTATCGGCGGTAAAGCCGCCGTATTCCAAGAAGACGACAACGGCCCCACCAAGTTTATCCGGGCCGATTTGGACACGGAATATGACTTGCAGGGTGCTAACATTGTGATCAATCTGAAGAGCGCGAGCACCACGGTCAGCTCAAACACCCTGACCTTCATCGGAGACGGCACCACGACCCGCACCGCCAGCAATGTGAACCTGCTGAACGAAGCCTATGACGTTAAAATCGGCGACACGGAATATGTCCTGGCGGCCGACCTTCCCAACGGCACTACCGTCAGCGTTTCACCCTCGGACCCGTTAAAGGTTGAAAACGTGGTGTTCACCACCAGCCCGAGTGTTGACGCGGCCGTTGAGGGGACCAGTACCGACAGATTTGCAGGCAATCCCTGGTATGAGCAGGAAGACTTTAAGTGGACGATTATCAAGTACTACGTCAGAGGCAATAAACCACTGCCTTCGGGCACCAACCTCTCAGCCGTTCCCGGCACCATGACCCTGGCCGGTGGCGCTTCGGCATCCGGGTGCGTGAGCGGCAGCTATACCTTTGACCTGGATCAAAACCTGAATGTCATGACGGTCACCAACGGCGGCGCCAGCCGGGACTATCATGTCAGCGCCAGGCTGCCGGAACAAATTAAAGTATACTACGACATTGTCCTTGACGAAATAGAGAATGACGAAACATATTACACCGGCGAAATCATTGACCAGTGCGAAGAGATCAACGCAGCGACGGAAGCATACTTTGACACTGATGGGTTTTATGTGGATCCCGGCACCACGGTGATGAAAATCATGGTCGACTTTGCGGATTGGGCGGAGGAAGAAGGATACTTCAGTGATCCTACCACCATTTCCTACGGCGGAGCTTATCTTGCCGAGCTGAACGGACTGGCCGAATTTGACGGCGGCTACCTTTCCGGCTGGATGTATATGGACGATGTATATACACCCACCTGCAAGGTCCCCGGGGTGGGCGCGGCCGATTATCAGCTGACCACCGACAACACGATCATTAACTGGTTCTACACCACCGATTATACACCACATTTTGACTTCTAAATCTATCCTGGAGCAATAAAAGGGCGGGGACTCGCGTCCCCGCCCTTTTGGCTGACGGCTTACAGAAGGCCTTAAGATAAAAAGAACAACCCCCAAAGCCTGTTTATATTGTGGCGGCTACGCGACGACGACCTGGAAACAATGGGTGTAGGTAATATCATCACAACTTCTTTATAGGAATGTAAATCTCGGCTACGGCGTTTGTAGAATCTATGTTTCCGTTTGCGCTGCAATAAAATTCAAAAGCAGATTTATCCTGGTCAAAGGCATATCCGCTTTGCTCAAACCATTCTTCGAAAATGTATTTCCAGGTCTTCTGAATCTCTTTGCCGAAAGCAGGCTTGTCATTGGCCAGATCCGCCGGATCGGTGGTAAATACGGCATAATCGGCCGCAGGAATTTCAAGAGGCGCCATTCCCCGGGGAACATAAGCAAAGTCTTCCACCACGAGTCCCAAAAAATAGCGCAGATCGTCGTTTTCCTGTTCAGGCTGGAACCACATGCCGATTTGATCGGCATCTTCGCTTTTGGCCAGTCCGGCGTATTCTTCCTGGCTAACGGAAGAAAAATCGGCATAAAGCCAGTAGGCGCCTAAATCGGATAATTTAGCTTCCTTGGCTACTTTCCGATCTTCCGGGGCAATAGAGTAACCCACTGCTTTAAAACCATCTTTCCTTTTAAATTGAACGTTCATAACCATTCCGCCTTTCGTATCAAATTCATTTTGCTGAAGCAGCATTTTTCTGTATGCGCTTGCACTCATGCCGAATTCCTTTTGAAACGCCTTGGCAAAACCCGACGGCGTTTCAAAACCGAAGTCCAAGGCAATGTCGGTGATCCGGGCTCCTTGGCCGAGCGTATCCAGGGCCCGCTGCAAACGCCTGCGCCGCAGATATACGCCAACAGGCATATCGTTGCAGATGCGAAACACATGACAGAAATGATAAAAAGAGTAGCCCAGAAGCTTAGCCAATCCGCGCGGAGTGATGTCCTCGCGGATATGAGTTTCAATATAATCGCGGCACCGTTCCATATCCCTTTTATAACTCATGTTTTGCCACCTCACATCTACAGTATAGCAGGCGGGAAAATAAAAAAACTTTTCCAAACTTGCGAAATTTTAAGGGTTTGCTCTGTTTTATTTGCCTAAAAATAACGCTTGGTTAAAATAAGAGCTGCCAAAATGATTATGCAGTGCCGTTTAGTCGGTACCAAGTGTTGGAAGTCGTTGCTTCAACTCGTAAGACAAGACCTTTAAATAACCGAAGGGCCTTGTCTTTTTTTTTGTTTTTTATTGCCATTGTATGCAAAATTGTATACAATGTTAGTAATAATTTAACAGTGAGGTTAAATATGGACGAAAAAGATAAAAAAGTTACTGCATATGAGATTGCCTGTACGGAAATTAAAAAATCGATAATATCGGGGTTCTATAAATCGGGAGATCGTTTAATCGAGCAGGATATTGCGGAAAGGCTGAATCTTAGCAGAACACCGGTAAGGGAAGCGTTAAAACACTTTGAAATAGAGGGTTTTCTGGTTAGAGAACCATACAAGGGGATGATAGTAAGAAGGTTTGACATCCGGGAAATTATCAACTACTACCAGGTCAGGTCGGTTTTAGAGGCTTTATGTGCTTATTTGGTAACCAGAAATGCAGATGACCAGTTAAAAGAATACTTAATTAGTAATATATTCCTTTCTAAAAAAGCAATAGAAGATAAAGACTATAAGCTTTTGGCACAGCTGAACAATGACTTTCATGCCAAACTGGCCAATGCTAGCGAAAATGATATGTTGCTGCAAATGCTGGAAAAATTAAGAGTTTATTCATCAATTATGCGCATTTCCATCTGGTCAATACCCGACAGGCCGAAAACAGCTGTTGAAGAGCATGAGAACATAGTAAATGGAATTGTTAAAGGTAAAAAATTTTTGGCAGCTAAAAAGTCTATTGACCACATGGTTAGTTCATTCAAGTATGCGAAGTTAATTTTATCGTAAACAACAACTTAACGGTAAATGACAGCATAAGGGGGAAAAACGATGTTGGATTACGAGGGGTACGCGGAACGGTTGGAAGAAGAGATATCTAAATCTACTTTCAGATGTCGAAACTGCAACTATTGTTACTCGCGATGCCCGCTGTACAATTCGATGGAAGGTTTTATGGTTAATGGGCCTTCGGGGATTATCCAGTCTATTTACTATTACCTGAAATGGGATCTAGAGGGAGAGGAAACTAATAAGGATATAGTGGATATTTTATTTTCATGTACCACTTGCAATTCTTGTGTCATGGCCTGCGAGGAATTAAGTGCGGGCATTCCCTTGCTGGAGATAATAGAAAACGGGCGCAAGCTGCTGGTCGATAAGAATCTTGCCCCCATGCCGTATCAGCGCAACGCTTTAAAAGCTATATACAGAAACGGTAACCCCTACAATTTTAATCCGGAGGACAGGCTGAACTGGGTAGGTGATCTTAAAATTAAGAGAATACCTGAACAAAGTTCGAAGGTTCTGTACTATGTTGGTTGCAGCACATCATACGACCCGGATATGCACAATGTGGCCAAGAGTCTGGTTAAAATACTAAGCAGTGCGCGTATAGATTTCGGAATTCTGGAAAATGAAACATGCTGCGGTTGTGCAGCCAATCGTTTGGGCGATGAATTTCTATTTGATGAAATATCACAAAAAAATGCGCAAAATTTTTTGCAGTGTGGAGCCAAAAAACTTGTAGCTGCTTCGCCTCATTGTTACAACACCTTTATTAATGAGTACCGGGGTCTTGAGAATATTGAGGTGTTGCATTACACTCAATTTCTTCATAAATTGGCAACTCAAAATAGTATTAAGTTTCAAAAATCACTGAATTATGTTGTAACTTATCATGACCCGTGTTATCTGGGTAAGCACAATGGCATTTATGAAGAGCCAAGAGAGTTAATCTCGGCCATTCCGGGGGTCAAGCTGGCAGAAATGAAAGAAAACCGAAAAATGAGCCTCTGCTGTGGTGGCGGAGGAGGCAGAATGTGGGCGGAGATAAAAGAGGAAAAGCGTCTGGCTAATATCCGAGTTGAACAGGCTCTGGCAACAGGCGCTGATGTGCTGGCTGTGGCTTGTCCATGGTGCCATACCATGCTCCTAAATGCTGTTAAGGATATGGGACAAGAGGAAAATCTGAAAGTCATGGATATAGCGGAGCTTTTTAGTGAAGCCCTGGAAATATAATGAATACGACAGCAAAATAATAGATGGGGAGTGAGTGTTATGGTTCAAAGCATTCAGGCCGGGGAAATAAAAAATGACCTTGCCAAAATAGTCGGTGAACCTTATGTTTCGGACAGTATTTTTGAAAGGATAAAAAGTGCTCTTGATCCCATGCCTTATCATGTGTTAGAAAGCAATATCCCTCACGTAGTAGTGTTGCCCAATAATAAAGAAGAAATATCGGAGATACTTAAATATGCTAACGGCAAAAAGATACCTGTATTTGTTAGATGCTCGGGCACCCAGCTTAACGGCCCTTCAAGGCCTCATACACCGGGTATCGTCTTAAATACAAAAAGAATGAATTCATTTGAGATTATTGAAGAAGGCGGATATTTTGAGTGTGAGCCTGGTGTACGCTGCAAGGATATGGCTGACGCATTAAAAACAAAGGGCTACTATCTGCCCGTGTACCCGGGCAGCCAGGTTATTGCCAGTATGGGAGGGCTGATATCCAATAATACCAGCGGGCACCTGACAGACCCGTATACGGGCAAGCCGGGTGATTATGTGCACGGATTGGATGTGGTTCTACCCACGGGTGAAATCATAGAGACGGGCACGGTGGGATTAAGAAGACCGGCCGGTACTGATTTAACCAAATTTTTTGTCGGCGGAGACGGCCTTTTAGGGGTTATTGTTAAGATTAGAATGAGACTGTTGCCGTTACTGCCCAGAGCTTACGGAGTGGCTGTTTTCGAAGATTTAGAGGCGCTTGCCAAGGGAGTTCAGCGGATGTATTTGGAAAAGCGTCCGGCCCCTATATTTATGGAATTCATGTCTAAGACCATTGCCGATATAGGCTTTCAGGTTAAGGGAATGGAACCCCCCCCGGGTCCGGTTCTGTTAACGGTTGCAGAAGGCTTAACGGTACGAGAGGCGGAGTATAGAGTCGATGAACAAGTCAAATCTTTTAATAAGGAACGGACTATAGAAGCTTACCGGGTAACCGATATGGATGAATGGGACAAACTATGGGGCACCCGGGAGGTGATTGGGTCTTACATTATGCAAGTTCAAAAAGGTAAGCTGATTACTTCTGAATTATCGGGCAACCTCGCCGAGCTGGTTCATGTTATACGGGATGCGGAAAATTTTAATGAAGGTCTTTCCGTTCTACAGGAAATGCCCACACTTCTTTTCGGACACATAGGTGCCCTAGCCATCCATGCTTCATATCTGCTTCCGGCGGATTGGGACGATCAAAAGCTTGCCAAAGCAACGGAAGAACTGTTTCAACGTGAAGCAGAAATTAATTTAAAATACCGTACCTGCGGCGGGGAATGGGGGCAATTTGCCAAGAGAACACCTTTCTTTATTCAAAGATATGGTAATATATCTTACCAATTAGTTAAAAGAATAAAGGCTCTCTTTGACCCCAATAATATTTTAAACCCCGGCATTTTGGAAGGCTATAGATAGGAAAAGGATGTGGGCTCAACATGCAGGATATGATCAATGATATTAGCTCGGTATATGCAAAATTGGGATATAAGGACTTTTCATCGACGGTTGTGGACACCACAAAAAAATTCATTTTGGATACCCTTGGCTGCGGTCTTGCCGGCACAAAAGCACCCGGAAGCGCAGAGGTTCACGCTCTTTTTGCATCTTTTGGCGGTAAAGAAGAAGCTACCCTGCTGGGTTTTGGAAATAAGCTGCCCAGCCCGAATGCCGCGTTTGTAAACAGCGTCGTCAGTCATGCTTTGGACTTGGATGATACATTGGATGATGCGGCAATGCATTGTTACGTTAGTGCCTGGCCTGCCGCGCTTGCACTGGCTGAAGCCAGAAAAGCCAGCGGCAGGCAATTAATTACTGCTGTAATATTAGGGGTTGACATGAGTTGCCGGTTGGGTACGGCCATCAATACCCCATTGAGCTGGATTCGCACGGCAACCTGCGGTTCTTTCGGGGCTGCCGCTGCTGCCGCGAAAATATTAAATTTATCAGAGGAAAAAACGCGCAACGCATTTGGTGTTGCTTACAGTCAGACATCGGGAAACGCCCAGTGTTTGCTGGACGGCGGACTCAGCAAAAGGTTGCAGCCCGCATTTTCCACTAAGGCCGGAGTCTTATCGTCTTTACTGGCTGAAATCGGAATTACCGGTGCACGCAACGTTTTAGAGGGTAAATTTGGCTTTTTTAACTTATATGAACGTGGATATTATGACAGGCAAAAATGTCTGGCAGGTTTGGGGGAGGATTTTTTTGGCATGAAATTAAGCATTAAGCCATACCCGTCCTGCCGTATGACTCACTCTTCCATTGATGCCGCACTGGCGATAAAAGAAAAGTCTCAATTTTCATTTAAAGAAGTTGACAGGGTGGAAGTGTTTGTTGCCAAGATGTGCCGGGAAATGGTGGGTCAGCCGTTTGAGGTCCGTCAGAACCCGCAGGTAGATGCACAGTTCAGTATACCTTACACTGTGAGTGTTGCACTTGCCAAAGGGAAACCGTTTATTGATGATTTTAGCGAATCGGTTATTCGAGACCGGGAAAGAAAGATGATGGCGAAGAAAATCAACGTTCTGGTAGACGATACCATTGATGCAAGAGATTTAAAACCTGCCACAATAAATGTATACCTTAATAATGGAGAGGTGCTCAAGCATAGGATTGATGTTTTGAAAGGACACCCGGAAAATCCTTTAAGCTGGGATGAATGTATTGATAAATTTAAAAAATGTGCGGCGGCCGGGATTAAACAGTATTCTAAAGATCAAGTCGACAGATTGATAGATACGATCTTAAGTCTGGAAAACATTGATAACGCGGGAGAAATATTTGGCCGAATATTTGGTGAGTAGCATTTGCCCACAGTGACTGGTATTTGTTGCATTGCACTATTCCGTCTGATTGGGGAGGTGGAGAAAAAAACCACGAAATATACTCCAATGGCAGAGAGAGGTTCATTAAATTGATTTTTAGGAGGTATTTAGTTTGAAAATTAAGTTTAAAGGTATTTTGCCATCATTACTAGCTATATTGTTAGTTATATGTCTGTCCGGGTGTTCTTCCGGCGGTGATTCCGATTCCAATGACGGGGGAGCTGAAAAACAGGATAAGCACTTCTTGTCCATGGGTACAGGCAGCAGCTCGGGTACTTATTACTATATCGGTGCCGGATTTGCAAATATGGTAAGCAAATATTACCCGGAAATCCAAATAAATGCTCAGTCAACGGCAGCCGCCTTTGAAAATGCAAGGCTAGTAGCTAATGGAGAAATGGACATGGGACTGATCTGTGGAGGAACTCTGGAGTTTCTGGCTGAAGAAGAAAACCTTGACCTTAGCAATGCAGCTTTAGTGGCTGTGGGTCACCGGAGTGATGCACACTGGATTACGCTAAAGAATTCCGGAATTGAAAGCTTTGAAGATCTCCGGGGCAAACGAGTGGGGGTCGGGCCGCAGGGAAGCGCTACATTAATACTGGCGTCAATCAAAACCCTGGAAGCCGGATGGGGTATCAAACCTGGGGAATACACCCCATTGTATTACGATTTCGGTGAAATTATCAGAGGTTTAAAGGAAGGGACCATTGACGCGGGGGTTGTTTTTGCGGGATTCCCTCTTTCCAGCGTAATGGATTTGTGTTCTACCCATGATGTTAGATTTCTTGAGGTGACAAGCGAAGAAATTGAAAGAATCCAGGCCGTGCAGCCTTATTTACAGGGCATAACCATGCCGGCGGGAACCTATTCCGACCTTGATAAAGATACACAGATCTATACGGCTAACCAGAGAATGATTTGCAGTAAAGACCTTCCGGAAGATGTTGTGTACAAGTTTATGAAGGCTATTTATGAACATCCGGAAGAAAGAGACCAAATTCACCCGCAGGCCGCGCTATGGAATTTAGAGCAGGCATTAAACGGAGCGGAATCAGACCCGGTTGAATTTCACCCCGGAGCTGTTAAATTTTATAAGGAAAAAGGAGTCTGGTCCGAAAAGTAGTTAATATATAAGGGTATATGGGTAACTATGTTTAGTTATCCATATATCCTATATAGAACTAGTTTGTATATACTAAAGGGTGGGAGTAATATTCATGGAAAAACTAAAAGCATCTATAACCGGGTGCAAAGCGGTTTTTGGCAGCACTATTCAGGAGAAAATTATTGTATCGCTGGCATTAATACTCTCAATATTCCAACTTTGCACCGGTTATTTTCAGCTGGAAGCGATGGATCAGCGTACTATACACCTGATGCTGGGATACCTTTTAATATTCCTGATTTATAATTTTAAGGGAACAAAAGACGGTAAAAAGATTTCAATAACAGGTGTCATTTTTGGATTGACGTATCTGTTTATCTCAATTTATTTTCTCTTAACCTGGGATCAACGTTTGGGTACGACAGGCTTAAAACTTGACCTGAAAGATTTTATTCTGGGTGCTGTTATACTTGTATTGACTCTCGAAGGAGCCAGACGGGTTATTGGTTCAATTTTGCCGGTTATGTGTGTGCTGATATTTCTTTTCGCGGTATGCGGAGAGGTAATGCCGGGTATATTTGCCCACAAGAATTACCCCGTGGAACGCATCATTTCCAGTATGACGTTAAAAACGGACGGATTGTACGGTGAACTAACCGGTTTGTCCGCAACCTATATTTACTTACTGGTGTTATTTGGGGTTATTTATAATAAATCGGGCGCCGGTAAATTTTTTATGGATTTTGCCCTGAGTCTAGCCGGACATTTAAGGGGTGGGATTGCTAAAGTAGCCATTATCGCCAGCGCTCTGTTCGGAATGATTTCAGGCAGCGGCGTAGCCAATACGGCAGCTACCGGCAATATGACTATTCCTACCATGAAACAAGAGGGTTATGCACCGTATTTTGCCGGTGCCGTTGTGGCGGCCGCAGGTTCCGGCGGTTTAATTATGCCGCCCATTATGGGCAGTGCAGTGTTTGTTATTATGTCAATTTTGGGAATTCCATATCTTGAAATAATCACGCGTTGTTTTATTATTGCCATTCTTTTTTATCTGGGTATATTTATAATTACCGATATCAATTCCATTAAATTAGACATCAAGGGAAAACCTAAAAGCCAATTACCTAATACCAGATTGACAGTGAAGGAAGGCTGGAACTATTTTCTTCCGCCGATAGTACTTGTTGTATGTTTAATGTTTAATATGACTATCATCAAGGCGTCGTTTTTTGCCTGTATATCTATACCGCTTGCGGCGGGCATCAGAAAATCCACGCGCATGAGCTTGCCCGAGTTCCTGGCTGCCCTGCGGGACGGCGCCATCAGTTCCACCCATGTTATAGCCATTCTTTCTGTTGCCAGTGTTGCAGTGGGTTTAGTTAATTTCACCGGGCTGGGTCTGATGATATCTACAATTTTAATCAAGCTCTCCAGTGGTAATTTATTCATACTCTTGATACTTACCATGGTCGCTTCTATAATACTTGGTATGGGAGTTCCCCCGGTTGCCGCGTATGTAGTACTTTCCATACTGGTTGTCCCGGCGCTGATACAATTGGGCGTATGGCCTTTCGCCGCGCACATGTTTGTTTTCTATTTCTCAGTTATTGCAGAGATAAGTCCGCCTGTGGCTCCCAATGCCTACGTTGCCTGCGGAATAGCGGGGTCACCATTGATGAAAACGGCGCTTACGGCTTTGCGTGTATCTTTTCCAATTATCGTACTTCCATATGCGTTTGTATATAATAACGCCCTTTTATTGGAAGGCAATATTTTTCAAATAATACTAAGTATTTTATTTGCTGTTTTTTCGGTCTTGGCAATTTCCTGTGTATGGGAAAATTATTGTTTCGGCAGATTAAAGTGGTGGAATAGGCTTATCTTTCTGGCAGCCGGTATTTGTTTGGTAGTGCCATGTTTACAAATAAACCTTACAGGTCTCTTTACTGTGCTTTTCCTGGGATTATATTTGAAAAAGGCAAGTTCTAAGCGGCATCAGCTTGCTTGCTAATAAACTATTAAAAAAGGAGTGCGAGAGGAAATTTCTAATACAGATTTTACATTTCTTGACAAACTTGATATCAATGCTTATGTTATTGATAAAAATTTAAATTTATTACACATCAACAAAAAAGCAGCCCAAAAATATAAGAACACAGAACAGCTTCTGGGAAAAAGCATATTGGGATGTCATAAAAATAAAAACTCAAAAGAAAAGATAACCACAATATTGAATGAATTTTCCGCCGGCAGGCGCGAACCATTTAATTATTCATTTAAAAAAGGTTCAAAGATGCATTACAAGGTGATTATACCCTTTTATGAGGACAACACTTTTAAAGGCATAATAGAGTTTTCATATCTTGTCAACGCTTAACGCCTGTAAAGTAAATTGACAGCTATCTGGTTGCAGAGCCAAGACCACCATCATTTAGTACCTATTTCGCAGCCGCAGCATAAGGCATAACCCCAAGAGCTATCTTTTTTCTATGCAGACAGTTCTTGGGGTTTATATATGGCAAGCGGACAACAAAGCTTACTTGGCTATATTATATTTCTCAGTTAGCGTGCTTTGACCCGGAGGCGGAGCTAAATGCTTCCGCAAAGTCCACCGTCCCGAACTGAGCAACCGGGTTACAGTTGTTTTATCCATGCCGGTTATCTCCGCTATCTCAGAGTAATTTATTCTTACGATTTCTCGCAAAACTAATACCAACCTTTGTAAAGGCGACAGTGTCAAAAGAGCAACTTGTATTTTATTTTTACTATTACCTTTTAGCATTGTGCTGTGTTGATGTTGATCATCAACTTTTTTTATATAGCTTATACACATGCTGCGCAAGGCTGTATCTATATTTAAGCTGAATGCCGCGTCTTTATTGGGTACGTTAAATACATCCTTAACCAATTCCTCGGTTTGTTGGTGACTGCCGGTTAACCTATAACCTATGTTGTATAGAAAATCTACTAATTGCTTGGAACAATCGCCTTGTTCCGACAGCTCTCTCAATTCGGGCACGGTCTATACCTCCCGCTATGTTTATCATCATCAAACCATTCTATACTGATATGCTTATGCTGGAATTTTTTATCTTTAATATGAAAATCAGGCCGGTAGCATAGAGGTGTGGCCATATCAAAAACGCTCTCGGTTATTAGTATCAGACCATAGCAAATTGTTACATCAATTTATGATTTTTTTTAACACATTAAAAAAAATGGCAGTTAAATTTAAGTGTATTTTGAAAAGATGTGGAATATAGAACAGATCAGCTTATTAAAAGGAGACATGTGATCAGAATTAAGTCCCCTGTTTAGTGCAAGGGTTGCTTGACTCCTTGCACTAAACAGGGGACCCAAAAACTTTTTTTGCTTACCGGGTTATTTTAGACCATGTCTTTAAAGGTAACTTTGAAGGGATTGAAATCAGTATCTACGTCGTAATAATCAACGGATTCAGCTTTTTTAACAAATCCAACGGCAGCATACGTTAAGGGAGTGGCCAAAATCTCAAAGACCGTTTTAAATACGTAATTTGACACTATCATGTACAACAAAAGATTGGACGATATGACGCCTGTAAATGCTATAGCAACGAATAAAACTGTGTCTACCCCCTGGCCCACCATTGTCGAGCCAATAGTCCTGGTCCAAAGGAATCTTCCTTTGGTGGCGATTTTCATTTTAGAAAGTATATAGGCATTAATAAATTCGCCGCAAAGGTAGGCAACCAAACTTGCCACTACTATCCTTGGTGTCTGGCCTAAAATTGCCATGTAAGCATTTTGTTGCTGCCAATCAGCGGCAGCCGGCAGTATACCGACCAGACAGTAAACCAGTGACATAATTATGCAAGCGAAAAACCCGGTCCATACAACAACCCTGCTTCGTTTATACCCATAAACTTCGGTGAGTACATCTCCGAATATATAGGCTATTGGAAATAGAATCGTTGCGCCGTCGAAATAAAAAGGTCCAACATGAGTTATTTTTACCGCCACAGTGTTTGAAACCAGTAAGATAGTAACAAACAAAGCCATTAAAATAGGGAATAAGCGCAAAAAAACCGCCTCCTTGTTTTGATAATCCGGGTGTCTGCGACCGGAAATCTTTATCGTTTTTAAATAACCGCGCCAACTGCCTAAAGGCTGCCTGTATATTATCACAGGATAATGCTTTAGTAAATATAAGCCGAGCCAACGCCCATCCAAGCAACAGCGGCGTCCCGTGGGACAAGCCGTGCCGCGATGCCGCCGGACTACGCCAAATCATTCGCGACTTTGTTCGCCTAATGGCAGGATAAAGCTTACATTTGCAAGAAATATAAACTGAGATGCAATTTGCATCCTCTGATGGTGCCGCGCAAGCGGCACGTGATGTCTTTTAGAATCGGAGGCTATTGGCATGCGCATTATCTCGCTTGTTCCGTCACACACGGAAATACTATTTGCCCTGGGACTGGGACAACAAATAGCAGGGGTTACCGTTCACTGCGATTATCCGGCCCAAGCATTGTCCAAACCCCGGATGGGCACCTTTGCCGATCCGGATGTGGCCGGGATAATATCTACGCAGCCCGATTTGGTACTGGCCGGCGGAACTATCCATAAGAGCTGTACGGAGGAATTACGCCGGGCAGGGCTCAGGGTATTCGTTTTCGAACCTCAAACAGTCGGCGAACTGTTCATTGGCATAGAAAAACTGGTTCAACACACCCAAGCAGGCAAGGCCGGGATTCAAGCATTGGATAATCTTAAAAGTGAACTTCAGCAAATTAAAGAAAAAGCATTAAAACACCCTCGCCCCAAAGTGGTTTTTGTCATGGGCAACCGTAAATTAATGACCCCCGGCCCCGCTTCCTGCCAATACGATGCTTTGCAGCTGGCAGGAGCGTCCTTAATGCCCTTTGTTGAGGAAATTTCATATGTTCCTATCGCTTGGTCCGATGTTAGCAGCTATGATCCGGACATTATACTATCCTGTGGCCGCTCCCCGGAAGAACCACCGCGTAAAAGATGTCCGGGCTGCAATTTGGCCTTTCGCCCTTGCGACCGGGACGCTGCAAGTATAATGGAAAACCCTCTCCTGGCGCAAGTCCCGGCTGTAAAAGCAAGGCGGGTGCATACTATTCCCTGCCACTTTCTCTGTCGCACAGGCCCGCGGCTTCTGAAGGGTATGAAAAAGCTGGTTGCCTTATTCAATGCGGATTGAGGATCATCTTAAATTAAAATAACGTTGAGGACTAACGAGGTTACTGAAAAAAATAAGTTTAAACCGAAAGGGGTGAAGGCCCGTTAGAAGGCAACCAAGCTGTATTTCACTATCAATACAATATAGCTGAATACGGCGGTTTCCTTGAATCGGGTAATTATGAAACGCCTATTGTTATTGCTGCTGATTATTTCTTTATTTGTGGCAGGATGCTCATCAGCTAAAGATTATACCGAAAATGCCACGGTGCTTACCGAAGATGATGTCAGTAACGCGGTTACTGAACTGATTAACGGTATTAACGACGGCAATATGGAAACAGTCCAAAAATATGTGGGGGCTGCCGCGCCCGTGGCGGAAAAGTTGATTGATAAACTTAAAGGAAATATTAAGCTGCACAATGTGCGGGATATATCTATTCAGGGTACCACCGCACAGGCCACTGTTACTTTGGAGGTTGTGCCATTAAATGTCCAAAAGGATATAACTTTAAGCTTTGATGCCACGGATGTTCTGCTTCTAAGTAACCCATTGGGATTATTGTCCATACTGCTTCAGTAATTGCGGCAGGCTTACTAACTATGGACAACATATCTTAAATGTGTTAATATCAATTGAGTAATTTAATACTTGGAACTACTCGGGTGCCCTAAAACTGTGTAAGTTGATACAGCTTTTATAGGGATAATAGGGAATCAGGTGAAAATCCTGGACGGTCCGGCCACTGTAAATGGCGAGCCTCCTTTTAATTGCCACCGGCGTAACCGGGAAGGCTAAAGGCGGGCAATGAGCCATAAGTCAGGAGACCTACCCGAGTTCACACATGGTTAACCTCCCAAGGAGAGGGTTGGTGTGAATACTTTGCAGCCGCGGCATAGCGGATTTAATGCGGTAGTGTAAAGATAAGCCTTAGCCTCTGATTGGGAGTTAAGGCTTTTTTATATGCTCATTTATGCGTATAAATTGTATTTGCCCGTAGAATCAGTTTGGTTTTGAAATGATCAACAGGTGCTGTCGTTCGAGAAACGCACAGCTTAAATTTGGTTGCATTTTTTGCTGTGTAGGCATGGTAACCCGAAAAGTACTTGGGGCCGCATACCCAAAACAGCAAGCCAGGCCTGTTCAAGCGCACCGCTGACAGTTATATCAGGGGGTGGTTGAGCTGCGGTTTGCTTGCGGCCTCTATAATTACTTCAAGCCCCCCGCTAAAATAAGGGGGCTTTTGTGCACTGGGAGTGGTTTTGGGTGATTCTGGTTTTGCAGGGAACAAGAGATGGCAGAATGATTACTAAAAAATTGGCGGGGCAGGGTTACCAAGTCGGCGCCATAGCCTCTATGGATTATGGCAGGGAACTGGCTGTGGAATACGGGGCCTCCCTGGTGGAAAGCGATTTACCGGACAAAGCGGCTGCCTGGTTGGAACGGTTGGGCGTACGGGCCGTTGTCGACGCAAGGCATCCTTTTGCCGTAACGGAGGAAAACGAGCTGGCTCAGCAATGCAGAGCAATGGATATTATGTACCTGCGCATCGGCAGAGAAGAAATTAATTTGACTCACCATGAGCTTATTCATCCGGTGTACTCCATGTCCGAGGCCGCTGAAAAAGCCGCTGATTTGGGAAAAACAGTTTTTCTAACGACGGGTAGTCATAATTTGGAGCACTTTATATCATTACAGGATACCCATGGTATTCGTCTGGTGGTAAGAGTACTTCCCGAACACCGGGTTATTAAAAAATGTCAGGACATGGGAATTAACACCAGGGACATTATAGCCATGCAAGGTCCCTTTTCTAAGCAAATTAATAAGGCATTGTTTAAAATGTACCGGGCCGCGGTGGTGGTAAGCAAGGACAGCGGCCGGGCCGGCGGTATCGATACCAAAATTGATGCCGCCCTTGACTTAAAGATACCGGTTGTAATTGTCAAACGCCGGAGCGTTATCGCAGGCAACGAATATAACTGGGAGGAAGCCGTGCGGATAATTAACCGGCAGCTGCCGCTGCATAACTGATGAATGGCTGTATAAAGCAGGCCAAAACTCGATTGCGTTTTAACAGCCCCTATTGTTTACTTCCGATCGGACTACAGCGGCGGGGAGATGCCGGCAAGTATTTGCCAAACGGATTCCAAACGGATTATAGAAGGATTTATACTTCTTAGAAAGTGCAGAGGAAGGTGTTATTATTGAATAAGTCATACACTGGTCTTGCGTTTTTATATATTATGCTGTTGGTGATAGCTGTACCGGAAAATGCTTATGCCATGCATATAATGGAAGGTTATTTGCCTTCATTGTGGTGTGGAGTGTGGTATTTGTTAACCTTGCCGTTTTTTATTCTGGGTCTGATTTCAATTAACAAAACAGTTGGATTAAATCCAAAAATGAAAATGCTTATCGCCTTTGCCGGGGCTTTTGCCTTTGCTCTGAGCGCTCTTAAACTGCCCTCGGTGACGGGCAGCTGCTCGCATCCCACCGGTGTTGGCCTGGGTGCTATACTGTTCGGACCGGCCGCTATGGCGGTGTTGGGCAGCATTGTGCTTCTGTTTCAGGCGTTGCTGCTGGCCCACGGCGGTATTACCACTCTGGGTGCAAATGCTTTTTCCATGGCCGTAGTCGGACCGTTTGTGGCCTATGGTGTTTATAAACTGTGTCGGCGACTGGGTACCCCGTTATGGCTGGCTGTCTTTTCGGGCGCGGCGCTGGGTGATTTGCTTACTTACATTACCACCTCGCTGCAGCTGGCCTTGGCCATACCGGATGCCACCGGGGGAATAATGGCTTCGTTTAACAAGTTCGCAGCTATTTTTGCTGTTACGCAAATTCCCCTGGCGGTCAGTGAAGGATTATTGACTGTATTAGTCTTTAATTTGCTGTATAATTATAACCAAAACGAACTGGTGGAGCTGGCCGTTATCCCGGAGCACTTGCAGAGGGAGGTGCGTTAGCGTGAAAAGCAATCTGCTGCGTAATAATTTACTGTTACTTGCTTTGGTAGTGGCTCTGGCCATAGTGCCCCTGGTAATGGTTAACGGCGCTGAATTCGGCGGAGCCGACGGACAAGCGGAGGAAGTTATTATAGAAATCAACCCCAACTATCAACCATGGTTTTCCGCCATCTGGGAACCACCCAGCGGAGAAATCGAAAGTCTGTTATTCGCTCTGCAGGGAGCGTTGGGGGCTGGTTTTATATGTTATTATCTGGGCTATATGAAAGGCAAAAAAAATTCCGATAAGGAATAAACTTCTATGTTGCTAATTGATCATTATGCATACAACAACAGGCTTTTGTCGGTACATCCCGCTGAAAAAGGCATTTTTTTCGCCTTAACCATTACGATTTGTCTGGCAATGCCTTCATTGTACACTTCCCTGGCTGTCATTTTTTTGATGGCCGGGGCAGTGATGTTTTTAGCCGGAATACCCTGGCGGTTTTATGGCAAGCTGCTCATGCTGCCGGGCGCGTTTCTCATTATTGGCGTAACTGCAGTGGCGGTTTCCGTAACTTGTGAATCGCAACAGTTTCTTTGGGCCATCTATCTGGGCGATTATGCCGTGGGCGTAACCAATGTGGGACTGGATACTGCGGCAAATTTATTTTTCCGCTCGCTGGGAGCGGTATCCTGCCTGTATTTTTTATCGCTTACCACGCCCATGACGGAAATGGTGGGTCTGCTGAAGAAACTGTGCGTGCCCGCACTGGTGGTGGAATTAATTACCTTAATGTACCGGTTGATATTTATACTGCTGGAAGCGGCAGGGCAAATCTATACCGCCCAATCTTCCCGGCTGGGTTATAAAAACACGCGCACCGGTTTTACATCCTTAAGCCAATTAGTCTTATCCATGTTTATTAAATCATACCGGCAATCTCAAACTATGTATGACGCTCTGGTGGCGCGTTGTTACGATGGGCAGCTGCATTTTATAGAAGATAAACGAAACTGGTCGGCCCGCCATGTGCTGGTTATTATATTGGTTGACACTGCGCTGGCGGCTTGGGCGCTGTACGCGGGGGGGATATTGTGAAACAATATATTATTGAGGTCCGTGAGCTGGTATATGACTATCCGGACGGTACCAATGCACTAAATGGCTTAACTATGCAAATTAAAGAAGGTCAAAAGATAGTGGTGTTGGGTGCCAACGGGGCCGGTAAGTCCACTTTGTTTCTGCACTTTAACGGTATACTGCGCCCCCGGCGGGGGCAAGTATTATTTGCCGGGCGACCGGTAGATTATAAGCACCGTTCTTTAGTGGAGTTGCGGAAAGATGTGGGTATTGTATTCCAGGACCCGGATAACCAGCTTTTTTCCGCCAGTGTGCTGCAGGATATTGCCTTTGGGCCGTTAAATTTGGGTTTTGATAAGGATGCCGCCCTCGCCAGGGCCCAAAAGGTTATGCAAGAAACAGAGATTGACGGACTAAAAAGCAAACCTACTCATTTTTTAAGTTACGGCCAAAAAAAGCGGGTATCCATCGCCGGGGTACTGGCTATGGAACCCCGGGTAATAATTTTTGATGAACCCACTGCTTGTTTAGATCCCCGTATGGCTGAAAAAATAATGGAAATGCTGCACCAGTTAAACACACAAGGGAAGACGCTGGTTATGTCCACCCATGATGTTGACTTGGCCTATACTTGGGCCGACTATGTTTACCTTATCAACGGCGGTAAGGTAATCGGGGAAGGAAACCCCAGGGAGATTTTTCTAGACCAGAAGCTGTTAAACAGTTGCGGGCTCAGAACTCCCTGGATAGTAGAGGTTTACCGGGAATTAATCAACAGTGGGCTAATTCCCCAAAACGCGCCTGTACCCGACAGCAAGGAAGCATTGCTTGATTTTATCAGAAACGCATCATATTTACAGCGTGACCATCAAAGCGCTGACGCGGCAAGTATTGCTTAGTTTAAAAAAATACTGCATTTCCGGTTGCCGCAGGTGTTAAAATAAGGATGGCACATTAATAATATATACAATATATGGGTTACGTGCTTGAGTATAGCGGCAAAGCAGTATTACAGCAAAGCGACCGAAGGTCATTTTTTATGGTTTGTCACGTTTAAATACTAATTATCAGGTGAAAATCAGGTGAAAATATGGAACAAACCAGAATAGCCCTGGTACAGATGAATGCGCGCTTGGCGGAAACAAAAAATAATTTGGATAAAATGGAGACTTTCATCCGTGAGGCTGCCGATAAAAAAGCCGATATGATATGTTTTCCCGAACTATGTGTACAGGGGTACAGCCGCCACCACTCCGGGCCCACCGCTGAACCCCTGCCCGGACCTTCATGCGGGCGTATAACGGATATGGCACACCGGTACCGGCTGGTAATACTGGCGGGAATGGCGGAGACCTCGTCCACCGGTAAACCATACATAACCCAGCTGGTTGCTTTCCCTGACGGAAAGCTGTTCAAATATAGAAAAACCCATTTGGGCAACAGCGAAAAACCAAATTTTACACCGGGCGCGGAGCTGCCGGTGTTTAGCCATGCCAACCAAAATTTTGCTGTGCAAATATGCTGGGACTTGCATTTTCCTGAAGTTACCGCTATTTTATCGCTCAAAGGGGCGGAAATAATCTTTGCCCCCCATGCCTCACCCACTATCGTAGGAAACCGCCGGGAAATATGGCTAAAATATATGACTGCCCGCGCTTACGATAATGCGGTGTTTTTGGCGGCCTGCAATTTAGTGGGCGAGGACGGCGCCGGGCACAGCTTTTGCGGCGGAGCGCTGGTGATTGATCCCAAAGGCAACATCGTCGCTGAGGCGTTTAATAATCGTGAGGAACTGCTGGTGGCCGATCTGGACCCCGTCATCATCAATACCATACGCCGCCGGGAATCCGGTTCCATGCGCCATAGTTTTTACCTGAACAGCCGGCGACCGGAGTTGTACGGTGAACTGTTTAAGAAGGGCTAAGCCTATTGCCGGCCTCCCTAAAGCGGACTGCCGCCATTTGTGTCCAATATATGGCACATCCGGGCGCCATTTTGGCAAATCTTTTTTTCATATCCCCGCATATAATAAAATAACCCTGTGGTTTACGAAAACACTCTGGCAACGGCGCCATGAGAAGGTTTATCAAAAATGCCTGTATCATGGCGCTTTATATTGTGAGAGTATATCCGCCACAATTAAAGGGTGCCGGCCGCATCCGCTTAAAATATTACTTTGTTTGGGGGCTTAATACCTGTGGCACGGCAGCCATGCATTCGAACAAGGCTGCCTTTATATCGATAATTGATACTAGATACGGGTATTTAACGTCACAGGCTGCGGCAGGTATTTATAATAAAGGGGGAACCTCATTTTGTCAAAGGGAAGAATGAAAAAAGTTTTTCCCGGCGGTAATACCAGCCAGGGCTTTTACTCTTTTTATGATTATATTATTGATCAGCAGGAAGCTACCCGGATATTTGTCATCAAAGGCGGGCCCGGAGTCGGCAAATCTACTTTTATGCGTAAAATTGCTGAAGAAATGTTGGAGCGAGGGTATGATGTGGAGCTGCACTGCTGCTCGTCGGATAACGGCTCGCTGGATGGTGTGGTGATACCGGCCATAAAGGTAGCCATGCTCGATGGTACCGCTCCCCATATAGTGGATCCCAAACACCCCGGAGCCGTTGACAGCATTATTCATTTGGGGGATCATTGGAACGAACAGGGTATCCGCGCCAATAAGCAGGAGATATTAGCCTGCACCAAGGAGGTCGGCAGACTTTTCAACCGGGCTTATGCGTATTTAGCGGCCGCTAAAATATTTCTTAACGAAGTAAAGCTATACTACACCGGAACAGGTGCTTTTAACGTAGGCAGCTTTGACCGTATGGTGCTGGATCTGGTGCACGAGATTTTTGAGGGACAGGACCGGCAAACTGATAACCCCAAAGCCAGGCGGCTTTTTGCCACCGCTATTACACCGGATGGCTCGGCGAGTCATTTAGCTACCATTGTGGATCATATTGGCAAGCGATATGTTATTGAAGGCGATGACGGAACCGGCAAAAACGTACTTGTGGGCAGGCTGATGGATGCGGCTATGATGCGCGGGTTTGATGTGGAAGCATACCATTGTGCCCTAGAGCCCAATTTAATCGACCACCTGGTAATACCCGGTCTGGACGTGGCAATCGTTAACTCGGTGGAACCGCACGATTTTCGCCCCCGGGCGGGGGATGTGGTCATTGATACAATGGAATGCGTAAACCCCATTCTCAATGAAAAATATCTCATGGAAAAAACCACGGCCCGCAAAATGTACCGTGAATGTATGGAACAAGCTATATCATTTATCCGCCAGGCCAAGGCCGGACATGATGATATGGAAAAATATTATGCGCCGTACATGGATTTTGCTGCCATTAACGCCAGACGTGAAAAAACATTGGCCCGTATCCTGGATCTGGCCGCGGAAATAGATGTTGCCGGGTTAAATAACAAGTAATAAATTGATCCGACAACCACAGCCAATAAAAAAAACGGGCTGACAGTTGGGTTTGGGGGCAAAAGCCATATACTGTCGGCATATGGCTTTTGCCTCGCGCTTACCGGAAAATTACAGAGCCCCTTCACCATTTTCACCGGTACGAATACGGATAGCATCCTCAATGCGGTAAATAAAAATTTTGCCGTCACCGATGTCTCCGGTTCTGGCCGCTTTGATCAATAGATCCACTACACCTTCTTTAAACCTGTCCGCCACTATAATTTCTATTTTCACCTTTGGTAAAAGATTAACGCTATACTCAGTACCGCGGTATACTTTAGTTCTGCCTTTTTGCATCCCGCACCCCATTACCTGTGATACCGTCATGCCATGAACACCCAACTTAACCAGTTGTTCCTTAATATCCTCAAGCACACCCGGTCGGACAATTGCTTCTATTTTTAGCATACTATCACAACATCCTTTCCCAAAAGTTATAGTGTTCCCGGCAATATTGCCGGGAACCAATGCATTAAGCAGAGAAGAGGGGGCATTGTCTCAAATAACTTATACTAGACAGCTGTTGTCCTTTCATGGTTTAAGCCCACCACACCGGCAGCTCCGGATGAACGAAGCATAAAGTCGCCATAAGCTTCCATGCCATGCTCGCCTATATCAAGACCTTCCATTTCTTCTTCCGGGCTTACTCTTAATCCCACCGCGGCTCCAATAATCTTAAAGGCTGCAAAGCCAATAATTGAAGCCCAGGCCAGTATGGCCACGATACCGGTAGCCTGCACAGCCAGCAGAGCAGTACCGCCGCCGTAAAAGAATCCTCCATCCAAGGCAAAAAATCCAACCGCCAAAGTTCCGAACATACCGCAAACACCGTGTACCGATATGGCACCCACCGGATCGTCGATTTTAGCCACCCGGTCAAAAAATGATACCGAAAGAGGTAACAGCACACCGGAAATTAACCCGATAACTATAGCCCCCACCGGACTGACTGCCGCACAACCGGCGGTAACACCCACCAGGCCGCTTAGAGCGCCGTTCAGCGTCAAGGCCAGGTCCGGCTTACCGTAACGGGTCCAGGTAACCAGCATGGCACCAACCGTTCCGGCCGAAGCGGCCAGCATGGTGGTTGTGGCAATCATGGCTATATCCGCGGTAGTTCCACTTAAAGTACTGCCGGGGTTGAAGCCAAACCATCCCAACCAGAGCAACAGTGTACCTAAAGTACCCAGCGCGATATTGTGGCCGGGAATGGCCCTTACCTCACCGTTTTTACCATATTTGCCAATCCTGGCTCCCAATAGCCAGGCACCGATCAGAGCGGACCAACCGCCCACTCCGTGTACCACCGAAGAACCGGCAAAGTCAATGAAACCCTTTTGAAACAGCCAGCCGTCACTGCTCCACACCCAGTGCACCACCACCGGATAGGTAAATGCCGTGATGATAACAGTGAATAATATATACGCAAGAAACTTAATTCTTTCGGCTACGGCTCCCGAAACTATCGTGGCCGCGGTAGCGCAAAACACGGCTTGAAAAAACCAGAAGCCCATAGTGGGGATGCCAAAATCCAAATCGTTAATATTGCTAAGACCAAAACCGCTGGTACCTATAAATCCACCTGTATCCCCGCCGAAAGCCAATCCGAAGCCGGTCGCAAAGAAAAGCAAGACCCCCAGGGGAAGCGTTAATAGATTTTTCATCATAATATTCACCGTATTCTTAGCTCTGGTAAAACCGGCCTCAACCAGACTGAACCCGGCATGCATCAGGAAAACCAGATAGGCACAAATGAGTACCCAGACAGTGTCAATAGCTGTGGCATTACTTTGCGCCGTGGGCCCATCATCAGCCAAGGCCGCCCCGGGAAATAAAATACCCAGTACAAGCAGTGTCAATAAGATAGCAAGTCTTCTCAACATATTTATTTCTCCCCTTTCAATCGGATACGGTTTGGTTATTCAACGGCCCGTATCCAACAGCTAATTTTTATAAAAAAAGAAGTCCCTACACCTGTTTCCCGGTGTCAGGACTTCTTTATCCGCAGCGATACAGCAATGTATCTTAATTTTTTATTTTATTTTAGTTTAGCTTAGTTTATCAGAACATGGTCAGGTAGCGGTCTATTTCCCACTGGTGCACTTGCAAACAGAATGCTTCCCATTCCTTAGCCTTGGCTTCTAACAGCTTTTCATAAATGTGCTCACCCAGCGCACCTTTAATAGTCTCATTCCGGCTCAATTCCGCGTATGCTTCCTGTAAGCTGCCGGGTAGCGATTTAATATCCAGTTCATCCAATTCCGCATCAGTCATTCGGTAAATGTTTCTGTCGCACGCCGGAGGCGGATCGATCTGATTGACAACGCCGTCCAAACCGGCCGCCAGGCATCCCGCCAGGGCCAGATACGGGTTGCAGGACGGATCCGGGTTGCGCAGTTCAACCCGGGTGCTTTGACCCCGCTTAGCGGGAATACGAATCAAAGGACTGCGATTACAACCGCTCCAGGCCAAATATACCGGTGCTTCATATCCGGGTACCAGGCGCTTATAGGAGTTGACTGTGGGATTGGTTACAGCGGCCAGTGCCCGGGCATGTTTTAATAAACCACCGATATAATAGTATGCTTCTTTGCTTAGCTGCATAGAACCCTTTTCGTCATAAAAAGCATTTCTGTTGCCTCTAAACAGAGATTGGTTGGTATGCATGCCGCTGCCGTTGATGCCGAAAACCGGTTTGGGCATAAATGTCGCGTGTAGACCATGCCGCTGGGCAATTGTTCTTACGACGAATTTAAAGGTAACGATTTTATCGGCTGTATCCAAAGCATCCGAGTACTTAAAGTCAATTTCATGCTGGCCGGGAGCCACCTCGTGATGGGAGGCCTCAATTTCAAAGCCCATCTGCTCCAGAGTTAACACTATCTCCCTGCGAGCCTGCTCTCCCAAGTCCACAGGTGAAAGATCAAAGTATCCGGCGTTGTCGTGGGTTTTTAGCGTTGGCACGTTATTATCATCCATGCAGAACAGGAAAAACTCAAGCTCCGGTCCCACTTGCAGGGTATAACCAAGTTCCGCCGCCTTGGCCAGCTGGCGCTGTAAGATTACCCTGGGACAACCGTCAAAAGGACTGCCATCGGGATTGTAGATATCGCACATTAATCTGGCTACCCCACCTTCCCTGGGCCGCCAGGGAAACACCACAAAAGTGTTGGGATCAGGACGCAGGTACATATCGGACTCTTCTATTCTGGTGAAACCATATATAGAGGAACCGTCAAACATTAATTCCCCGTCCAAAGCTTTTTCCAGCTGATCAATTGTGATGGCTACGTTTTTCATTACCCCCAGCAAATCAGTAAATTGCAACCGGATAAACTTAACTCCCTTTTCTCTTGCCTCGGCAATGACCTCTCTTTTATCCATGACCGAAAACCACCTTTCCAATAATTGAATGACTATCTTTTTATACAATAAAAGCCGACACAAGATCCGATTAAATAAGCCTTGTGCCGGCTTCCTCGCCGGGTTACCGTACAACGTTGCACGGTTAAAAATAAAAAGCCCACGAACAATTATTCATAACTGTTCGTGGGCATCGTCGCCATTAATTATTAATACATCGTTGTATTAATGTTTATTAAATTTAACAAGGTCATTATAATTCAAACGTTTTCAAATTGCAATAGCCAATCGCAAACGTTATATATGTATACAATATTTCCGGTCATTAAATATTGCTTTTTCGCAGCAAATTAGTATAATTAAAAAAGCAAATGAATATTTAAGGACAACGGCGTCCCAATAGCTTGCTTACAGCGAGTTGTCGGGATGTTTTTTATAATCAATAATTTTACTGACGGCTCAATGACGAGTCCGCGCAATAAGGGCGATGCGGCCCCCAAGATACTGCCTGTCCATAGGCATGTCTTGGGGGCCTTTTATTTTACGCTAACTATATCATAAATAGCCGGCGGTAGTGTATTTACATGGGGGGATGAAAGATTATGGGGAGAATTATGGCTAAGCCCGAAGTTTGCATGGGCTGTCACCTGTGTGAGGTATGGTGTGCGGTAGCCCACTCCAAATCCAAGCATATTGTAAAAGCTTTTCTATATGAAGTAAACAAACCGCTGCCCAGGCTGGTGGTAGAGGAAAAACTGCCGCTTACCTTTGCATTGCAGTGCAGGCATTGTGCCGAGCCGGACTGTGTTGCCGCCTGTATCAGCGGGGCTTTAAGTAAAGACCCGGAGAGTGGGATAGTAGTCCATGACCCAAACCAATGCGTGGGTTGCTATAGCTGTGTGCTGACTTGTCCTTACGGCAACATTTTAATAAATCCCCGGCAAAGAGGCATTATCAAATGCGACCTGTGCGCCGGTATGGATACCTTATATTGCGTAAGTCGCTGTCCCAACGAAGCACTGGTATATGTGGACTGCTAATTTTATGTGGGGGAGATCACAGATGAGTAATATGGGTGGTTATGATTACCTGATTATCGGTAACTCCGCGGGTGCTGTGGGCTGCATTGAGGGTTTAAGAAGTGTGGACAAAAGCGGAACTATGGCCCTGGTGTCCGAAGAAGAGTGTCGTGTATATTCAAGAGCGCTGATCCCTTATTACCTGGGCGGACATATCGCCCGGGACAGATTGTACTACCGGCCTCTTGACTTTTATGACCGCGCTCATGTGGGCGTTTTTAACGGACACAGAGCCGTAAAAATTGATACCGCTGTGCGGATGGTGAAACTGGATGACGGCAACAGCATGAGTTACGGCAAGCTGCTTATTGCTGCCGGCGGAAAACCGTTTTATCCGCCTATACCAGGGCTGGATAAAAAAAATGTTTATAGTTTTCACAGTATGTCCGACGTGCAGGGTATCGAAAAGGAATTGCCCGGTGTACGAAGCGCGGTTGTACTGGGAGGCGGAGTAATCGGCTTGATGGCCGCCGAGGTGCTGCACGGAAAAGGTATCCGGGTGCATGTACTGGAACTGGCCGACCGGCTTTTAGCACCGGTGGTGGACGAAACCACCTCTCAATTGGTTGAAAACGCACTGCGTGAAACGGGAGTGGATTTGTATTTAAACAATACTATCGGACAAATACACGGCGGCGAACGCGTGGAGAGTATTACTTTAAAGGACGGCCGCACCATACCCTGTGATTTACTTATAGTAGGCGTGGGCGTGGCGCCCAGAGTGGAGTTGGCGGAGCATGCGGGTATCCAGGTCAACCGGGGAATAGTAGTGGATAAAAAAATGCAGACCTCGGTACCGGGCATCTTTGCCTGCGGAGATTGCGCATCCACATATAACTTTTTAACAGATGCTGTGCAAAATATGCCTCTTTGGCCCAATGCCTACCTGGGCGGACGTGTTGCCGGATACAACATGGCCGGCGCGGAAAGGGAATACACTCTGGGCACCCAGATGAATGCCATGCACTTTTTCGATGTTAATATAGTCAGCGCCGGCATTAACGTGACCGAAGCAAATCAAAATGACAGTCTCGATATAATTAAAAATTATGACGCAGAAAAAAAAGTTTACCGTAAATTTGTGTTCTCTAAAGAAGGTACGATTACCGGTTTCATACTGGTTGGTCAAATAGACAGAGCCGGTATATTTTTAAATTTAATGCGTCGTAAGGTTGACGTGCGCGGCTTTCGGAAGGAAATGTTTAAAAATAGTTTTGGATATGCGGATTTGCCGGAGACACTGCGTTGGCAGTTACTGCAAGATGACGTAATTCTAGGGGTGGTATAAATGCTGGTGCAACAGTATTACCGGAGTGAAAGATTTGTGCCTGACAAAGAGATGGATGCCTGCGGTCTGTTCGGGGTAATGCATACCGGCGGTGTCAGATTCGGGGGGCAAATAGCCATCGACGCTATAAAAAACATGAAGGTGCGGGGCAGCGGTCTGGGGGGCGGATTTGCTATTTACGGACTGTATCCCAAATATAAAGATTATTATGCACTGCACATTATCTATCAGGACAAAAATATGGCGGCTAAAAAGGTGGCGGAAGCGTTTTTAAAAAAGCATTTCTATGTAGTGTTCGATGAAGAAATACCTACCAACCCGGATATTCGCTTGTTTGCCCCCCCATTGGCATGGCGTTATTTCATAGCTCCGCAAAAAAGCAGCGCCGATGAGGGCATACCGGATGACGAATATGTAATTAGCCGGGTGATGCATTTAAACAGCCATATTGAGGACGCTTATGTCTTTTCATCGGGAAAGGATGTAGGTGTCTTTAAGGGTGTAGGCTTTCCCGAGGAAATAGCGGATTACTTTATGCTGGATAAACTATACGAAGGATATATCTGGACGGTGCACAGCAGGTTCCCCACGAACACGCCTGGCTGGTGGGGCGGGGCACACCCGTTGAGCATACTGGATTGGACTGTGGTGCACAATGGCGAAATTTCATCTTACGGTACCAATCGCCGGTTTTTGGAAATGCATAACTATTACTGTACCTTACACACGGACACGGAAGTGCTGGCCTATGCGGTGGATTTGTTAATGCGACGGCAGGGACTGCCTATTGAAATAGCCGCGAAAATTTTTGCCCCGCCCATGTGGGAGGACATCGAGCAAATGGCTGATGGCGACCGGAAACTTTATACGGCGCTGCGCATGACTTATGCACCGCTGCTGATGAACGGGCCTTTTACCGTAATTGTCGCCCACCATCACGAAATGATCGGGCTTACCGACCGCATCAGGCTGCGGCCTATTACGGCGGGAGCCAAGGGCAAGCTGGTATTTTTGTCCTCGGAAGAATCAGCCATCCGGGCGGTATGTCCGGATCTGGAGCTGGCCTGGACGCCCCCCGGCGGTGAGCCGGTGGTGGTCAGGATGCACACCCGGGATCACTTAAAGAGCTTAAATAAATCCATTTGAGGGTGGTAAACATGTATTCTTACTTATTACCGGAATTTATCATCGAACGGAGGGAAGACAGATGTATCCGCTGCCGGGTATGTGAGCGGCAGTGTGCCAACAAGGTGCATCTCTACGATGCTGAACTGGATAGATTTTTTTCCTCTGAAAAAGATTGCGTGGGCTGCCAGCGATGTGTGGCTCTTTGCCCTACCGATGCTCTGTATGTTAGGCCCCGGCTGGCCGATTACCGCCCCAACAGCAGTTGGACCAGGGATAAACTGCAAAACTTAAAAAAACAGGCTGCTACCGGCGGTGTTATTCTTACCGGCAGCGGTAATGACAAGCCGTACCGAATTTATTGGGATCACCTGGTATTGAACGCTTCCCAGGTAACTAATCCCTCAATCGATCCGCTGCGCGAGCCTATGGAGCTGCAAACATTTCTAGGACGTAAACCGGATACTTTGAAAATCGATTATAACAGTGACGGCAAACCGCGTGTAGCCTCCGAGCTGTATCCCAATGTGCCGGTGCGCATACCCTTATTGTTATCCGCCATGTCCCTGGGCGCCATTAGTTATCCGGCTTTTAAAGCGCTGGCTATAGCGGCCAAGAAGGCAGGTGTCCTGTTCAACACAGGTGAGGGCGGGCTGCCGGAACAAATGCGTGAGGAATACGCCAATAACGCCGTTGTACAATGTGCCAGCGGACGGTTTGGTGTTGATGCGGATTATTTGAACAGTGCCCGGATTATTGAAATAAAAATCGGTCAGGGAGCCAAGCCGGGCATCGGCGGGCATCTGCCGGGAGAAAAAGTATCCGATTTTATCGCGGAGACCAGGATGATCCCACGGGGAACGGATGCACTGTCACCGGCGCCTCAGCATGACATTTATTCCATTGAAGACTTGTCAATGTTGATTTACGCACTTAAAGAGGCCACTAATTATACTAAGCCGGTAGCGGTGAAGATTGCCGCTGTACACAATGTAGCGGCCATCGCTTCCGGTATCGTCCGGGCCGGCGCGGATATCGTAACCATAGACGGCATCAGAGGAGGCACGGGGGCCGCGCCGCTGGCTACCCGGGACAACGTGGGCATACCGCTGGAGCTGGCCCTGGCCGCAGTAGATAAACGTCTGCGGGACGAAGGTATCCGGCATAAGTGTTCCATAATGGCCGCCGGAGGTATACGATCTTCCGCGGACGCTATTAAAGCTATCGCTCTGGGGGCTGACGCTGTATATATTGCTACCGCCGCTTTGGTGGCAATGGGCTGCACTCTTTGTCACAAGTGTTATACCGGCAGGTGCAATTGGGGAATTTGTACCCAGGATCCTTACTTGACCAAGCGATTAAATCCCGAGCTGGCCGGCCAAAGATTGCTGAACCTTTTAAGAGCCTGGAGCCATGAAATTCAGGAGATGCTCGGCGGATTGGGCGTTAATGCCATTGAAAGCCTGCGCGCCAATCGAGAGCATCTGCGCGGCGTGGGACTTGAAGAGTGGGAGTTGAACGTGCTGGGGGTAAAAGGAGCAGGGGAGTGATTATATGAACGGTTTAAATGTAAAGTTCGGTTATCGCGATGTTTTTTTAGGCGATTTGATGTCCGCTGATATGCTATATGACGCCAGGGTGATCACTAACGGCTGTCGGGCCACTATTGATGCCCGTGGACTAAAACACAAGGAGTTAAATGATTTACTTAGGGAAACTGTGCTTAGAGGCAGTACCGAACTGGTTATTGATAATGTATTTGGACAAAGGTATATTGGAACCAGGCTCTGTCTGCCCCAGTTAGATAAGAAAATAACCATTGAGATAAATAAATTCCCGGGCAGTGATCTGGGTGCCTTTCTAAACGGTCATCGGATAATTGTGCACGGTAATGCCCAGGATGCCGTGGGTAACACCATGGACGCCGGGAAAATCGTTGTACATGGTCGGGCGGGAGATGTAACGGCCATGTCAATGCGCGGCGGCCAAATATTTATCAGGGACAACGCTGGCTACCGCACCGCCATTCATATGAAGGAATACCGGGATAAAGCACCGGTGCTGGTTGTGGGTGGTACGGCTCAGGACTTTTTGGGTGAGTACATGGCCGGGGGGATGGTTCTGCTGCTTGGTTTAAACTTAAAAGACGGCGAGCCGCATCGAGCGCATTATATAGGCACCGGTATGCACGGCGGGGTCATTTACCTGCGGGGCTGTCTAATGGAAAACCAGCTGGGCAAGGAAGTGGGGGTACGGCCATTGGATGAGCGGGACTGGGAAATTGTCGGGCATTATGTGCGAGAGTACTGTAATCACTTTGGCGGTGAAGCGAATGAAATTTTAAGCGGTAGTTTTCAAAAACTAATCCCGGTATCATTAAGACCCTACGGGCAAATATATGCTTATTAAGAGAAGCCAAAATAACGATTCTATTCTTCTTGGAAAGCAAAAATATTGTTTAAGGTAAGCAGAAAGACAGTTATCTTTCTTTCTTATGTCTTTTAAAAATATGTGCCACAATGTATCCCCCGGGAAATCATTGCGGCACATATTTTTTGCTCACTTGATAGTACGTCATTAAGTAGAGGCATGGCGGCATGGCATAATTTTATGCAGATATATTTTTATGTGTTAGCTTATCACTACTTTGTATTCCCTCAGCCAGGTGTCTACCTGAATTAAGTAAGCCAAAAACTGTGCATCGGTCATTAGCTGGCCATAAAAAGGCTTGTTAAAAAATGAGCCGGCCGATTTAGTCATACTGCGTACGTTATCTACATTAATAAGCGGCAGCAGCGGTGACGAATTATCCTCTAATATTTCCAAAACCATTTGACGCACAGTGTTCAGATAAGCCGGGTGATAGGATTTGGGGTAGGGACTTTTGCGCCGGCTCAGTACTTCCTCGGGCAGTAAGCCGGCCAGCGCCCGGCGCAGTATGCCTTTTTCCATACCGCCAAAGTTTTTCATTGACCCGGGTATGTTCCAGGTGTACTCTACCAGACGGTGATCACAAAAGGGAACGCGCACTTCAAGACCCACAGCCATACTCATGCGATCTTTACGTTCCAGTAAGACAGCCATAAACCAGTTCATGGTCAGGTACATCATTTCCCGGTGTTGAGCATCCCGAAGTTTTTCATTCGGCAGCCGGGGCACCTCCGCCAGCGTTTCCTGATAACGCCGGTTTACGTATGCTTCGGGCTGCAGCAGATCAATTATTTCGGGCGCCAGCATACTTACGCGCTCATCAGACCCTCGCAGCCAGGGAAATGTACCTTCTGTCGCAGCCCGAGGCTTGTGAAACCAGGGATAACCACCAAATATTTCGTCGGCGCATTCTCCCGACAGGGCGACGGTAGCCAATTGTTTTACCGCCCGGGAAAAAAGATAAAGCGATGCGTCCACATCGGCCATACCAGGCAAATCGCGGGCTCTAACAGCGGTGGTCAGTGCCTCAGCCAGTTCAGGGGTGTCAATAATAAACGCATGGTGCTCGGTACCCAGGCTTTCTGAGACGCGCTTCACCCACGGGGCATCAGTATTGGGCTGAAATAAATTAGGCACAAAATACCGGTCGTTATCCTTATAATCCACAGACCAGGTGTGCAGCGCTTCAGCCCCGGCCTGCCGCCGGTCCCCGGCCGCCACTGCGGTAATGGCGCTGGAATCAAGGCCACCCGATAATAAAGTACAAACAGGTACGTCAGCTACCAGCTGGCGCGTCACGGCATCGCAGAAAAGATCCCTCACTTTGGCGGCAGTGCTCTCCGGGTCATCTTCGTGGGGCCTGCTTTCCAGTTGCCAGTAGTGGTATGTGTATAGTCCGCGGCGATTATAAATCAGGCAATGGCCGGGTTTAAGTTCGTATACATTGCTAAATACGCCGTGGCCCGGCGTGCGGCCCGGGCACATGATCAGCACTTCCGCCAGCCCGTCGGCATCCACTTGAGGCTGTATCGCCGGGTGGGCCAACAGTGCTTTTAATTCTGAACCGAATAAAAGGGCGTTGCCCCGCCGGGCATAGAACAGCGGCTTAACACCCAGCCGGTCCCGGGTCATAAACAGGCTCTGATCCTGCTCACTCCAGATGGCCAGAGCGTAGATACCGTTTAACCGCTCAACACAATCTTTCCCCCATTCAATATAAGACAGCAGCAACACTTCGGTGTCCGAGTGCCCGCTAAAGATATGCCCGCGAGCTGCCAATGTCCTCCTCAGTTCAGGTGTATTATAAAGCTCGCCGTTATACACTATTACATAGGTATTATCCCCCCGGCAGCGGAGCATGGGCTGCCCGCCGCCGGCCGGATCAATCACCGCCAGTCGGCGGTGGCCCAGGGCGGCATGGGTTGAAAACCACACGCCGCCGGCATCAGGGCCGCGGTGACACTGCGTTTTATTCATAGCCTCCAGTATGGGGCGCTGCCGGGTAAGATCTGCATCCCAGTCTATCCAGCCCGTAATTCCGCACATACAATCTATCCCTCCCATAAAGATAAATCTAAAAATATTAATTAGCCCCGTCGAGCACGGCCCGGCCAAAAAAATAAAAATGTCGCCCACCATAAAAGGCGGGCGACATTGCCTGAAAGGTAGATGCCCTATTGCATCTACTTGAGCCTTGCTAATATAGAATATGCAAATTCAAATTAAATTGGCAGAACAAATGCATAGGTAAATAATGGGGGTAAATAGCGTTTGGTATAACTATGACTATGCAAAGGGCTGAAAGCATGGATAATAAAGAATATATATTATGGATTTACCGTAATAAGGATAAAAACTTTCTTAGACAGGAACATGAATATGCCTTGGCTCTTACCTGCGATAATCTTTCCGAAAATATTTACAGTTGGAGTTTGCCACGGCATAATGCTGTGGCGGGGGGTATAAAATTGCCTAAAAAAAGTGTATTATTATGGCAATGTGTTGTTTAATCAATTGAAATATCTTTAATTTCTTGTTCATCTTCGGCTTTCGTGATGCTCTCCTGCATCAATACATCAAACTTTTGAATAATACTGGAACAATATGTTTTTAATTTGGGAATGTCGCCTGTTATGGTCTCCCATAAGCTCTCAACATCAATTTTGCCATAACTATGCGCAATTACATTGCGTAATGCTTTAATTTGTGTCCACGGCATTCCAGCGTAAGTTTTTTTAAAATCATCTGTGAGGTTACTTGTTAATTCGCCAATTTGTAATACACAAAGAGCAGTGGCATTCCTATAAACGGAATCTTTTGCAAACACTTCGTAATCTTCTCCAAACCGTTCAATTGTTTCTACTATGTCATTGCAATATGAAATGATATGTCGAAGCACATCAGCATTCCGGCTATTTTGCATAGATGAGCACCTCTTCCTTCTGTATTCGATGAAGGAAGTCATCTTCCAAACTGCCTGTTGTCAGAACATCAACTTTCATTTTCAAAGCTTCTTCAATTTCTGTATACAGCCCACATAGAGCAAACATTCCTTTTAAAGTACCTTTATCTATTCGCAAATCCAGATCACTGCTACCAGTAGTCTCTCCACGGGCATAGGAGCCAAACAAATATACACGTTCAACTCCATATTTCCTTGCAATAGGTCCTACAATAGCTTTGATTTCTTCTATTGTATACTTTTTTTCTGTCATAGCTCGTACCCTCCTTTGAATCCAATTGTCTTCTTATCATGCTTTTTCATTATAGTATAACACAATTTCGTTTAGGTAACTACTTGAAGCTGGAACATATACCAGGATATGGCGGCCAGACGACAAGCAGTAAGCATCAAATTTAAAAATGGTAGAGGCTACTATTACACCGGGTCAAAAAAGTCGTCTGTAATTATTGACGGATAATCATAATAATTATTAACATATGACAATATGTATGGTATAACCTGTCCCCAAAGGTAAATTCCAAATGCCAGTGCAGTCCGTTTTCCACTCCCCAGTACTCCCGTACTGCTTTGGCAAAATCATCAATATCCGTGAAACTTACGATGAAGTATCTCTCTTCTCTGATGATTTGGCCATTGCTCAAGTTTTACATTTGATTAATTATGTGATATAAGTTTTTATTGACACGCACATAGGTTTGTGGTATTTTTACTGGGACAATTGAAAATGCCCGTGAGGGAGTAGTTAGCGCAAATGCGTGGCAAGTCAACATACTGATCGGCAACGGTCTGGCTTGTCTTAAAAAACGAGACTCATGTATAACTTTTACAGCTATACATGGTCTTTATTTTTATAAAAAGCCCAGGTATATGCTCGTACGAGTAATACTTGGGCTTTTCCTTTTGTAAATCACACTTGGTAAAGGAGAATATATATGAATCTACCGGAATTATTCCTCATTGCTATTGGGCTTTCTATGGATGCCTTTGCTGTAGCTGTTTGTTTCGGGCTGACCATGCCTAAAGCGACCATAAAAAAATCATTGATTATCGGCTTGTATTTCGGTTTTTTTCAAGCGATTATGCCGCTTATCGGGTACATGCTTGCTACACGGTTTGCCGACAAGATAATCACTTTTGATCACTGGATTGCATTCGCTCTGCTCTGTTTTATCGGCGGTAAAATGTTTGCGGGCAGCTTTAAAAAAGAAGGATGTGCAGACAGGGAATGTCCTGCTGCAACATGCACGGACAGAGAATGTCCGGGTGGAGAACGTCCCCACACTAGGGAGGCCTCTTTAAGCCCTGCGGAAATGCTGCCTCTTGCTCTTGCCACAAGTATAGATGCGCTGGCGGTAGGCGTGTCATTTGCCTTTCTCCGTGTTAATATTATACCAGCGACTTTATCCATTGGGATTATTACGCTCACTTTATCTATGCTGGGTGTAAAAATCGGCAATATATTCGGTGCGAAATTTAAATCGAAAGCTGAGCTTGTCGGCGGTATTATACTGGTTTTAATAGGTTTGAAAATATTGTTTGAACACCTGGGGATCATCAGTTTTTAAATATAAAAGCTGATAATTATCTGTGGTTACGGCTATTTACTGATGGTACATAATTAGCTATAATGGGCAGATAAACAGGAATCAGGCAATTGGGCGACCAGGTTAAGGAATTTGTAAAGATAACTAATTGCACGGACAACAGCGAACAAGTTGGCTGTTCCTGGTGCTGGTTGCGAACCCAAGGAAACAAACCTTCATGTGTGTTCTTGGAGAAGATGTTCATGAATAACAAACAACAGAATAAGTGGAAGCGGGATTTCCTCACCATAGCCAGTGGACAAACGGTATCCCTCATAGGCAGCGCCGCCGTGCAGTTTTCTCTGATCTGGTGGCTGGCAACTGAAACGGCATCGCCTATTATGATGTCAATCGCAGGCGTATGCGCATTTTTACCTCAGTTGCTTCTCGGCCCGTTTGCAGGCGTATGGGTCGACCGCCTCAACCGAAAAGCAGTCATTATAGCGGCGGATCTTTTCATTGGACTGGCAGCCCTTGTTTTCGCCTTTTTCTTCCTGTTTGGTAATCCGCCCTATTGGTCGGTATGCCTGGTTCTTGGTGTTAGAGCAGTGGGCAATGTGTTTCACAGCCCGGCTATTCAAGCCGCGGTACCCATGCTGGTGCCGCAGCAGGAATTGGTGCGCGCCAACGGCTGGAGCCAGTTCATGCAGTCGGGTGCTTTTTTGCTGGGGCCTGTGTTGGGCGCGGCCATGTATGCAGTTCTGCCGCTGTGGATCATATTGCTGTCCGATTTAGCGGGCGCGCTCGTCGCAAGCACGACAGTAGCATTTGTCAAAATACCCGATCCAAAACGGCAGATAAAACAAATACCGCGATTCTTCCGTGAAATGCAGGAAGGAGCGGCGGCTATCTGTCAAGATAGAAAGCTGTTTATTGTAACGGCGGCCACATTGCTCGGCATGGTGTTTTACGCGCCTTTATCCACCTACTATCCACTCATGACCAGTGACTATTTTCGAGCCGACGCCTGGCATGCAAGCATGGTCAACTTTAGTTATGCAATGGGCATGATGCTCTGCGCCATATTCCTTGGAAAGTTCGGCACCATCCAAAACAAGTTTCCGGTTATCCATCTGGGACTTTTGGGCATGGGGATATCCTCATTGCTATGCGGCCTGCTGCCTGCGGAAATGTTCTGGTTCTGGGTGTTCGCGGCGCTGTGCGCACTGCTGGGGGCCAGCTGCAACCTGTACAACATCCCCTATATCGCCTATATGCAGGAAACCATCGCCCCGGACCGGATGGGGCGTGCCTTTTCCCTGATCGGGAGCCTCAGTTCAGCAACTATGCCTTTGGGATTGCTTATAGCAGGGCCAATTGCCGAAAGCAGGGGAGTGCCGTTGTGGTTTTTTGTTTCCGGGAGCGTACTACTCCTGCTCACGCTTGTCAGCGCCCTGCTCGTCCTGCCGAAAAAGGCGGATAAGACAGGCAGAAGTGAACGATAAAAAAAAGCAAGACATTAAGTCAGTAATTTAACGCCTTGCTTTCATCAAAAAAACTCATTTTTTTCTAACCGGTATCCATATCTCACTTCTGAAGGTCGGAGAAGTCATATCCTTATGCTCATTCCATAAAATCTCAGGTCCTTCTTCAGCTTGATAGCTCACTGAAGGAAACCATTCCGCATAGATTCTTCCCCAAACTTCTTGCAGCGTATTTGGGAAAGGACCCACTGCTTCAAAAACAGCCCAGGTTAAGGCAGGAACATTAAGTTGCGCAAAGTAACCCGGAGCTTCCTCCGTTGTGGCCACACCTATATAGTGATCAAGTCCCCCTTTCTCCTCCATTCGGCCTTCGGAAAAATTCGAGGATGCGCTAAGCAGTCCTAAAGGCTCCACATTAGAACGGCTCTTAAGTTTTGTTATCATTTCTTGATTTAAACTTTTCCACATAGCGGCAATCTCTGGATTGACCCCATGGAAAATGATGGGGACTCGTTTCTTGATACCAACTATATGAAAAGCTTCTTTTTCTTCGATCCGATAGTTCAATTCTTTCCCCCCTTTGATTGATAATTGAAAGGTCATGGGCGAATATGCCTTTAGAGAATAGCCATTATTCCTTGCTTCTGTGGGTGTTACCCCATGTAGACATTGAAAAGCTCTTGCAAAGGAATCAGGAGAATTGTAGCCATACTTAATTGCAACATCAATTACCTTGAAATCGTTGTTCTTCAACTCAGAGGCTGCCAGGGTGAGGCGCCTGCGGCGGATATATTCCGATAGCGGAACACCGGCCAAGAAAGAAAACATTCTTTTAAAATGATATTCTGAACAGCAGGCAATTCTAGCCACTTCCTTGAAATCAATATCATCAGCCAAATTCTTTTCTATATAGGTTAATGCGGCATTCATCTGTTTAAGCATACCCATTGTCATAACCTCCTCTCATCAATAGAATATCAGAAGCATAATCAATTGATCCGACATTTCGTGCACAGATTTGTGGGGCTATTGCAGCACATAAGGCTTTTTAGGCTTCTTTCTCGCGTGACAGCAATCACACCTATCCCACCGGACCTTTGTAATAAAGGTAAATGCCACTTTATTTGAAGAACCGGAAGTTGCTTTTTCATGTAACCATCAAGAAGAATATAAGATTTACTCTTTTAGCATAATTATGATAGAATTATGCTAATTTAATTAATGGAGGGATAGTATGCCGCGAATTAGACCCGTATCTGATTTGAGAAATAATTTTGCTAATATTTCAAGAATTGTTCACGAAACCTCCGAACCGGTATTTCTGACTAAAAACGGTTATGGCGATATGGTTGTTATGAGTATGGAAGCTTATGAACGTCATCAATTTAAAAGTGAAGTATATTTCAAATTGAAGGAAGCTGAATTAGAAGCTAAAACAACGGATAAGCGACATTCCCATAAAGAGATGTTTAATGAATTAAGATCAAAGCTTTCTGACAAAGTGGAGCCCGTTGATGTATGAAATCAAATATTTACCCTTGACCAGCAGGAAGGACTTAGCCGATATCACAAACTATATTGCCGATCATTTGAAAGAGCCAAAAGCTGCGCTGGACTTATTGGATTGTCTGGATGAATCTATATCCAGGCTTGGACAATTTCCTTATTCCTGTAAGATGTATTAGCCAATCGAGGCCTTGACTGATGAATACAGGCTGCTGCCGGTCAAAAATTATGCCGTCTTTTATGCACTAAAAACACAGGTGGTTAAAATTCATAGGATTGTTTATTCAAAGATGGACTTGAGTAATATAATGAAAAAATAGACATAAAAATAAATTTCAAATAAAGGGATACTTTTATGGTATCCCTTTATATTTTGGGGTACATTAATTTAAAAGATAGAATAATTTTCAAAAAGGAAAGAAGGTGATCCAATGCCTACTGATAAAAACAGAGTACCCAATAGATTGAGCCGGGAAAAATCACCTTATCTTTTACAGCATGCCTACAATCCGGTGGACTGGTATCCCTGGTGCGAAGAGGCTTTTGCCAAAGCAAAGAATGAGGATAAGCCTATATTTCTTTCTATTGGTTATTCCACTTGTCATTGGTGTCACGTCATGGAAAGGGAATCCTTTGAAGACGAGGAAGTGGCCGCTGCACTGAAGCGTAATTTTATCTCCATAAAAGTAGACCGGGAGGAACGTCCGGATATTGACCAGATATACATGACTGTTTGCCAGGCCATGACAGGGCAGGGGGGCTGGCCGCTGACCATATTAATGACCCCGGATAAAAAACCGTTTTTTGCCGGCACCTATTTTCCCAAACGTTCCCGCTGGGGGAGGGCCGGGCTGCTGGATATTTTGGAACAAGTGACTGACAGGTGGGCTGAGGATAGGGAAAAGCTTATCCAAATCAGTCACAAGATTACCGGACAGGTGCAGTTTACACCGGACAACCAATTGTCGGACGAACCGCCGGCTGCTATAACAACCCAGGGTTATCAGCAATTCCGACAGTCTTTTGATAAACGATACGGTGGTTTTGGCTCCGCTCCCAAGTTTCCAACTCCGCATAATATGCTTTTTTTAATGCGTTATTGGAAGCAAACCGGAGAAGATGCAGCTCTTGACATGGCTAAGAAGACTTTGCAGTCCATATACCGTGGCGGTATAAACGATCAGGTGGGTTTTGGCTTCGCCCGCTATTCCACCGATGCCAAGTGGCTGGTGCCGCATTTTGAAAAAATGCTATATGACAATGCTCTGCTGGCCCTGGCATTTCTGGAAGCCTATCAAGCTACCCAAGATGATTTTTATGCCCGGGCGGCCCGACAAATATTTACCTATGTGCTAAGAGATATGACTCACCCCGAAGGAGGTTTCTACTCTGCCGAAGATGCCGATTCCGAAGGGGTGGAAGGAAAATTTTACGTTTGGAGTCCTGCCGAAGTACGCCAGATATTGGGACGTGAAAATGGCGACATTTACTGTAAGGTTTATGACATTACCGAAAGCGGTAACTTTGAAGGTAAAAATATACCCAATTTAATTGCCGCCTCGACTGACGAATTCGTCCTAAAACTTGGCATAGAGCACCGTGCGCTGCTGCAGCTATTAGACGAAGGCCGACAAAAACTTTTTGAATACAGGTCTAAAAGAGTACACCCATTTAAAGATGATAAGATACTTACAGCCTGGAACGGGTTAATGATAGCCGCTCTGGCCCGGGGTGCCGCCGTGCTGGGAGAGAGCCGCTGCCTGAAAGCGGCTGAAAAGGCGGAACAATTTATTAGGCACAAGCTGCAAAGGTCGGATGGCCGATTGCTGGCCCGTCACCGGGACGATGAGTCCGACTTTAACGGCTATTTGGACGACTATGCATTTTTAATCTGGGGGCTACTGGAACTGTACCGGGCTACTTTCCAGGTGGTTTACTTGAGTCGCGCCATAGACTTAACTCACCAGGTGCGTGATTTGTTTTGGGACAGTCAGCGGGGGGGGTTCTTTTTCTACGGTGCCGACTCCGAGCAGTTGATTGCCCGCCCCAAGGAAATATATGACGGAGCTATGCCTTCGGGAAATTCAGTAATGGCTATGAACCTTCTGCAGCTTGCCGCCATCACCGGTGACAGCGAGCTGGATGAATTAGCCCAGCGGCAGATAAATGTTTTTGCCGGGTCGGCCGCAGAACATCCCAGGGGATACGCTTATTTCATGACGGCTCTTTTGTATGCCGGCGGACCCAGCAGTGAAATTGTCATCACGGGACAAAGGGATGATCCACAAGTGGCGGAAATGCTGCGTCTAGCCCAGCGGCAGTACGCACCGGGCGCGGTGATCATCTATCGACCGGAAGGAAATGGCGGTGAACAAATAGAAAAATTGGCTCCCCATACCAGGAAGCAAAGATCCATTGATGGACGTGCTACCGCTTACGTCTGCCGGGATCGGGCCTGCCGGGAACCGGTAACGGAAACAGCAGCGCTGGGAGACCTATTGCAATAGCTAAGCAGAACGCAACAAGTATGCGCACCGGTTACGCCAAACGCCCGGAACCAACAACGCAATTTACAGCAAATCAAGCCCATAGGCTTAGTAAAAACGCTCTCGCCTAAGATGGATGTCTATAATAATTTAATTAAGCGCTCCCGTCTGCAAAAGCGGGAGTGTTTTATATTCCGAACTATATTTACACAACAGCTTTTGGGTTAAAATATCTGAGAATAATACCAGACCATCTGTTTGAGCAACGTGGATTACATCGGTAAACTGCGAGCATTGGGGAAAAAGACCGGCCAGCATATTCTCTCTTTTTAAAATATGCTCCGGGTGAAAAACAACATCCTTTTGCCCGTCAAAAATAGCCACATAAAAAATATCCGATTCTACTAAGTTTTGGAAAAAATGTGTGCCGAATGACAGCTCAGGTGTAAATCCCGCTTTACAGGAGGCCACCTCGCAGATAACCGACATATTGCACAGCTCCGTAAAATGCACCGGTACGCCCAACGACGGCGTGGTGGTTCCCCATCTGCCCGGTCCCACCAGCATGACGTTTTTCCCTTTCAATGCCTTATTTAACAAGCCGATCTGTCTGGCTACCGCGCATTTATCCCGTTCGTTGCGTTCCGCATAAGCTTGCGCATCTACATAAACAATAAAATCAACAGGTAAGCGCAGGTTTCCGCCCATGAAGTTACCCCGCGTGGATAAGAAAAAGTCCCGCTCGTCCGCCGGCTCCGGCATCTGCACTGCATTACCCAGGCCCTTGGTTCGCAGCGGGCGGCATTGCAGAAGATTGACCTTAAAATGGTTGTCGGGCGTGAAATTAACTGTAAATTCAATATCCACAGGATAATTGTAGACTCCGGATAAAATTGCCAGCATGTCTTGCATCAGACCCGGGAACTCGGTATCTTTAAGCAGTTTATGGAAATCAAGGATGTCAGCCAAATGGTTGCTGGTATAACCAAGCTCGCGCAAGCGGTTGGCTGTCCGCTGGTCCCGGGAGGCAAACAGATTTTTGTCTGCTTTAAAATCGTCATCAACGATTTCTTCCCAACTTTGACTGGCTAAGGTGTTTTCTTTTAAAGAGAGCACATCCACATAATGCTGGGAAAATTTCTTTTTATCCCGGCGATTTATAGGAGGTATCCGTAAAGGATTATCCAGGCAAACAATTTTGGCGTAATCGCCGGAGGTTCTTTCCACCGCCTTTGTGCCCAAACCGAAAACCAGGCGCAGCATACCTGCGTTCATATCCATGCTTTTGTCCCAAACATAAAGGTTGGAAGAGTTGCCCACCCCTGCCACATGAGGGAAAAATTTTTCTTTATGATAGTCCCCGGACACTCGCTGGACCAGTATGGCCATTTGTTCGTCTTCATCAAAAAGCCCCCGGGTCATCCGGTAGGCTAGTGCATCCTCATTCATAGTACTGGCATAAACGGTGCGGATTGCCTGTTCAAAGTCTGTATAGCGTTCTTCCAGGGTACCTTGATTTACGCAGAACACGCTTTCATATTTTCCTGCGAAGGTATTGCCGAAATTATCCTCCAGTAGGGAACTGGAACGTACAATAATGGGTGACTGCCCGAAGTGTTCCAGCATAAGCATAAATTTTTCCCGCATGAGCTCCGAAAACTTACCGTTTAAAATTTTTTCCTTTAATTCGGGCGCGTATTTAAAATAACCTTTTTTTGTCTTCTGTTTGATGCGCAGCTTCCAACAGCCGTTTTGCACGATATAAGTATAAAAAACATCCGACCCCAGATAGTAAGAATCATGGGGTTCCAGATAAGAAGTAAAGCGGTCATGGCTTTCCCGCTCCAAGATTTTCCGCGCCAAAAGCATACCCACGCTCTTACCCCCGATAAAGCCCGATCCCACTTCCCTGGCTGCAATATTTATAATGTCCTTTAGGGTAAAATACCGGTCGCACAGCTCGAACATTCCAGACTTACTGCCGATAACCAGCGTCATTAATAGTCTTTTAGCCTTTTCTTGTTTTTCCGGACCAAGAGTTAGCGCAGCTTTAGCCCGGTTGACAACGACATCCCAGTAATCAAGTCTTTCCTCGCCACGGTTAATGCCCGAGAACAGTTCGGCGGTCCCAGAACCGGACGTGATACAGACAATCTCCTGATCCTGAATTAAATGCGGGAAAAACATGGTGGGCGAATAACGCTGCCAAACTTTAAGGGGGTGAATATAAAATTTATCCTTTACCTGGTATAAATCAAGCAGCAGCTGTGTCGTTTCACGGATACACGCAATAGTACCGCAAGTGTGTACATTGCGTTTAACGGCAAAATAAGCAACGGTGTCCAGTTCATGCAAAAATGGGCAGGCCACTTTGAAAAAGTTGCTAATCATTAAGTCAGAATACCAGTATGCCAATAAATCACTCAGGCAGTCAAAAACGTAAAATGTTTCCCGCCCTTCCTGCTCCACCAGACTGTGCACCGCTGTGGCAAAGTTTTCAAAGCCTTTTTTCGCATCCAGGTGATAAGTTTTAATCTCCGGGCTGTCTTTCAGTAGTGGAGCACGGCTGCCAAAGCGGACGTATACCAGCTTTCTTTGGTCCAGCCTGGCCCGGACTGCATAGGGCTCAACGATTTTCCGGTAATCACAGACTGCATCTACTTGCCACACCACGTTATCACCCGGCCGCAGCATGTCAATGGCTTGATCAAAACCCTTCATGCCTGTACTTATCTTATCATTGGTGTTCATCGCGCACCTCCTGACCCCTAAAGTTGAGTTACAGCATTTAACGATAAAAGCCCAACTGAAGAGATATGCGATTGGCAGCTTCGGTGACCATCTTAATTAATTCGGCCTGTGGAAAGCCATGACTGATGCGGACATCCGGCCCGGAAACACTAATGGCGGCAATTGTTTTGCCTTCATGATTGCGGATAGGCGCTGCCACACACTTTACTCCTTCTTCTAATTCACCCAAATCTACAGCGTAATTTTGCTTCCGTATTTTGGTCAACTCCTTTTTCAGCAGTTCATGATCGGTAATGGTGCTTTCGGTATGTCTAAAAAACTTGGTTTCCTTAATAATTAAATTTACTTCGCCCGGGGTTAGGGCGGCCAGCAGCACTTTGCCGCTGGCTGTGCAGTAAGCCGGCCCCCTGGTCCCGGGTTTGGCAAACATTTTAACTATGCTGACCGATTCCACCTGATCGATATAAACTACATCGCCGCGGTTGAGCACAGAAAGATTGGCCGTTTCACCACACCTATCCACCAGTTCTTTTAAATAGGGCTTGGCAATAGAGCGAATATCCAGGTTATACAGAGCAGCGTTGCCTATTTCAAATGTTTTCAGGCCCAGACGATAATGCCCCTGGTTGGGCTCTTGCTCTACAAACCCGGCTACTATAAGTGTATTAAGAAGTCGGTGTACCGTACTTATATTCAGCCCCAATTTGACACTGAGCACTGTCAGTGCTATTGGTTCTCTGTGTTTGGCCAGGGCTTCCAAAATAGCCAGGGTTCGATCCACCGCCTGTACAGTTTTTCCTTTTCGTTCATTGCCGGTCGGCATGGGACAACCTCTCCTTACGGGTTTAACTGTGACCTGAACTAATCCTGCTTTAGAGTAACCAATTACGGCTGAAAGAAACGACTTATCTGCTTTAGACAGGACGGCCGGAAGCCTGGTCGGTTAACCAGACCCCGGTCATAGTTTTTAAATATGTGTATGTTTTATTTTTAACCCAGTATTTGCTCCACTTCTTCACCATCCAGATCCATAATATACGGAATACCGGTAACTTCCGCCGCCTCACGGGTGATGCTGGCCAGGTCGTCTCTGGTGATGTGCCGGATACTAAATTTGCGGGCGCCGCACATAAGCTGCTGCAGCCCCACGGCCAGTCGATCAAAGTAATTGTAAACACCGATGGCGCTGGCGGGAATTTTATCTGCATCATCGCCATACTGTTGCCGCAACGTGGTAGTAGCGGTAAAGATTTGCTCAACGGTATTACCGTATCGCTTGGCCATATCGGCCGGCACTTTGCCTTCATTGATATAATTGCCGATGGTTTTACCCACCATGGCAGCGGCCAGCGGAGCCCGGGCCATGCCGATGGCTTTAATATAGGGCGCCGCCAGAGCCAGGCCCTTAAACATATGATCTTCCAGGGAGAAGCCGCCGGCTACCGCTACTTTGGGCACATACATGCCTTTGGCCCTGATGCGTTCCATGTACTGCCACAGCAACGACTCCAGGTAGACAGTAGGCACGCCCCACTCGTTCATCATCCGCCAGGGGCTCATACCTGTGCCGCCACCGGCGCCGTCTATAGTTAAAAGATCTATTTTGGCCAGAGAAGCAAATTTAACGGCCCGAGCCAGGTCCGCCGGACGATAGGCGCCGGTTTTCAGCATAACGTGCCTGGCTCCCAGGCTGCGCAACTCGGCTACCCGGGCCATGAATGATTCTTCGTCAACCATGCCGATGCGTGAATGCCGCTCAAAACCTTGCACCGCTCCCTGTTCATAGCTTTGCCGCACATGCCTATCTTCCGGGTCGGGATATACGATATATCCGCGTGATTTTAACTGTCGAGCCCGTTCGAGAGAGGGCAGCTTCACCTCACCGCCGATATCCTTGGCACCTTGACCCCACTTAATCTCCACTGCTTCCACGCCTAACTCGTTAATCGCATATTCGGCCACTCCGAGACGCGTATCCTCAACATTAAACTGCACCACAATAGCGCCATAACCGTTATACCATTCCTGGAAGAGTTTGACCCGGCGCGCCATGTCCGGAGACTTAATCACGCGGCCGTTTTTAATTTCCCCATCGGGGTCCATACCGCAGACATTTTCTCCAATGGTCAAAGCAATGCCTGATATGGCCGCGCCAATAGCCAGACCTTCCCAGTTCTCTTTGGCCACCTGGGTTGAGCCAAGCCCGGGTATAACAATAGGCAGTTTGAGATTGATTGTGTTGGTGGAACCGATTTGTGTTTCCAAATTAACAACCGGGAAAGTGGCCTTATCGCTATCGGCCTCTATGCCATGTGCCCCTACAGCTGTGCCCATAATATTCAAGTGAGATAAATCAACCGGGTACTCCTTCTGGGAAGCGCTGGTAGTAGTGCCGAATGGCTGCGGGTAAATGAGCTCCCGACCCCGATAAGCCGATTTGCCTACTTCGCAAAGGCCCGGGCAGCCGTCTATACAGGTTGCGCATAAGCCGCTGGAGGAGCAAATATTACCCGGTGTTCTGTTCTTGGTCAATGTTGCTGCGCTGGCATTGATTCCGTTACTGTAACTCATTAATCAGACCTCCTATGTCTATTGATGTACATCACTGTACTTTCCATCATGTGAAATAATATTTCACGATCTTGAAAACATTTTAGCCTTAAGCGACTAATCAGTCAATAGAAAACGTTTTCACCATATGAAAACATTTACTCCGAAACACTTAGCAACTAAGGATTTTGCATACATAATGCAACTTTAATGCATTTCACATTGTGGAAACTGTATTTGCATACAAGTATATGAGCCAATATGAGATTTAGATAATGAATATAAGTTTTCACCATATGGAAACCCGCTCAATAAATAAGGACATCAAACAACGAGACAGTTGCGGAATAACAGGACGGTGTTATCGCTTGTTTGGAGGGAGAAGATAAGTAAAAAATTTTAGCTATTGGGAACAAGATGATGCAAACTTTTTAAGTTTTTACCGGATTAAACTAAAAAAACCGGCCCAAGAAGGACCAGGCTTTTTTTAATAAACCAAATACCCAAAGGATTGCCGGATTGTATTCAAGATCCGTTACTCTCCTTTATAACCTAACTGAATAGATATTGATTTAGCGGCATCCCCAACGGCATCCACCAGTTCATTCTTGATAAATGGCGTAGTAATGCGGATACTGGGCCCGGAAATACTCAATGCAGCTACAACACGACCTTCCATATTTTTAATTGGCGCGGCCACGCATCGCACTCCTTCATCCCTCTCTCCGAGATCCAGTGCGTAGCCATCCAACCTAACCCGGTTTAGCTCCTTCATAAGCATTTCCGGTTCTGTAATGGTTTCATTGGAGAATTTCTCTAAATGCATATTATATACTATATCCTTAAGCTGGTCTTGGGGGAGACTGGACAATAAAACCTTTCCAGAGCCTGTACAATGAGCGGGACCACGGTTGCCGGTACGGGCAAACATCCTGACTACCACAATATTGGTAGACTCCACCTGGTCTACATAAACCACCTCGGAGCCGTCAAGGGTAGCTAAATTTACCGTTTCATTATATCTTTGCTGCAAATCTTCCATAATCGGTCGGGCTACGGAGTGTAAATCTTTAAAATAAGCCGCCGCACTACCTATTTGAAATGCTTTTATTCCCAGCCGATATTTACTGTTATCGGAATTTTGCTCCACAAAACCCCTTTGCATCATGGTATATAAGAGCCGGTGAGCGGTACCCAAAGTCAGGTTTGTCTTTTGCGCCAGTTCGGTAATAGTAATGGGAGCACCTGCTTCGGCCAAAGTTTCCAATATAAATAAAGCTCTTTCCACTGCCTGAACTGTTTTAGTGTCATCTCCATTATTATTTTGTTTAGTCATTTAAATCCTATCTCCTTAGCGCTATATTATTTCATACCTTTGAAAATTGTATACACAACACAGTTAAGTTGTCAAGGAAAGAGAAGTTGCGCAGAGCCGTTTATGTATTATGTATATTTTCTAAAATATGTTTTAAAATTCTTTTCTTTTCTTTTACTATGTGATAATATATTTCACGATGAGAAATTCGTTTCTGTTTTAAAAATATTAGTATTTTGGAATACCATTCTGAAAATAATATGTTGGCAACTACATATGGTTCCCCAATCTTAACTAACTGAAAGGCCAAATAACATTACAATCGCGTGAGACGGACAAATCCATTCCGCAAAGGCACGCGATAGTAAAGTTATCCCTTGGATTAGTTGGGCCGCGGCTCTATATTGGAGCTTTCAGCACTGTTATTGGACCGGAAGCGAACATCCCAGCTCCGGATGTAAATACCACCCCGCAAACCCCGGGCTGGATAATGGATAAGCATAGTAAGTCGGCGGGCAAAAATACTTAGGAGGGTTTATTGAAATGTCTTATGCGCAAAATGTTCTCCAACAAGCAATCAAGCGCAATCCCGGTGAAATTGAATTCCACCAAGCTGTGAAAGAGGTATTAGACTCCTTGGAACCGGTTTTAGCCCAACGTCCGGAATACGAGAAAGCCGGGATTCTTGAAAGAATCGTTGAACCGGAAAGACAAATCTTATTCCGAGTGCCTTGGGTGGATGACCGGGGAAACGTGCAAGTCAACCGCGGTTTCCGGGTTCAATTCAATAGTGCCATTGGGCCCTACAAAGGTGGAATTCGTTTCCATCCATCTGTTTATATTGGTATTATTAAATTCCTGGGCTTCGAGCAAATATTCAAAAACTCTTTAACCGGATTGCCCATAGGCGGCGGTAAAGGCGGCAGTGACTTTGATCCCAAAGGCAAATCCGAAAGTGAAGTAATGAGATTCTGCCAAAGCTTCATGAATGAGCTTTACCGTTATATAGGTGCGGACACTGACGTCCCTGCCGGGGATATTGGGGTAGGTGGTCGTGAAGTAGGCTATATGTTTGGACAATATAAGAAGCTTACCAGCCTGTACGAAGGTGTCCTGACCGGAAAAGGCCTGACCTATGGCGGCAGTCTGGCACGGACGGAGGCAACCGGCTACGGCTTGGCATACATTATGGAAGAGGCTCTCAAAGCCAAAGGCAAATCCTTCGCTGGAGCAACCGTAGTTATTTCCGGTTCCGGTAATGTTGCCATATACGCCACCCAAAAAGCACAGCAGCTCGGCGCCAAAGTTGTTGCCCTAAGTGACTCCAATGGCTATATCTATGACAAGGACGGCATTAAACTCGCTACGGTGAAACGATTGAAAGAGATTGAACGCAAACGGATCAGAGAATATATCAAGGAGCATCCGACCGCCGAATACCATGAAGGCTGTCAGGGAATTTGGACCATCTCGTGTGACATTGCCCTTCCCTGTGCCACCCAAAACGAATTAGATGGCGAAGCGGCTAAAATTCTTGTCAGTAATGGCTGCTTTGCAGTTGGCGAAGGCGCCAATATGCCATCGACTCCCGAAGCAGCCGATGAATTTCTTGCAAGCAAGATAATCTATATCCCCGCCAAAGCTGCAAATGCAGGCGGCGTAGCATGTTCGGCACTGGAAATGTCCCAGAACAGCATGAGATACTCCTGGACCTTCGAAGAAGTTGATGCCAAGCTTAAAAATATTATGATAGACATTTATAGCAATATTAATGCGGCAGCTAAGGAATTCGGCATGGAAGGCAACCTCATTGCCGGAGCAAACATCGCAGGGTTCCTGAAAGTTGCCGAGGCCATGATGGCACAGGGGATCGTATAAGCTTTGGTTAAACTCATTATGAAAGTCAATTTCAAGCAGCTATCCAGCTGCGGAATTTTCTTTTGCCGGCCGGCAAAAGAAAAAAATATATGTTTTTATATGGTGAAATAAAAAGCATTGCTTTTCCAAAAAAGATTGATATAATTTAGTTAATTGTTTTAAATAATAAGGATACAACGATGTGTCTATTACTGGCAATGATTGCCCTGTGCAGGATATAATAATATCTGCACGGGCATTTTTATTTTTGCATACAGGGGGCGGCCTCCAATGGGCGAATTCAGAGTTATATTGATCGATGCCGATAGCGTTTGGCGCAAAAACGTAAAAGCAATGCTTACCAAGTCCGGCCACTGGGTTGTAGGAGAGGCCGGCGATGGTCTGAGCGCGATAAAACTGGTGCGCGGCAGGCAGCCGGATTTGTTGATTATTGATACCTCTTTGCCAGGCGGTATGGACGGGCTGCAGGTAGCTAAAATTATGCATGAAGATAAACTGGCTCCGGTAATCGCCACCAGTGCAACCGGCCGGCACGGGATACTGGAAAGGGCTAAAGAAGCCAGGGTGTCCGCGCTGTTTATTAAGCCTGTGGAGGAAACAATATTATTGCCGGCGGTAGAGTTAGCCATGGCTAATTACCAGGAGATAACCGCCCTGGAAAAGAAAATTAAAGAATTGCAGGAAACGTTGGAGACCAGAAAAGCAGTGGAACGGGCCAAGGGTATTTTAATGGAAACGCAGGGTCTAACTGAAGCCGAGGCTTTCAAGCGCATGCAGCGTCAGAGTATGAATAAGCGGGTAAGCATACGGCTGGTGGCTGAAGCGGTAATTATGGCCCATACATTAAATAAATAGTAAAAAAAACTTTCATTTTAGCGAACTTGTGCTATACTTATAATGTTGGTTAGTGTGAGTAAGAAAAAATCAAATATTTAAAGGTACAATGGTGTATCTTAAATAAGAGGCAATGAAGCCTGCCTGGCAGTTTAATATATAAATTCTGTCAGTGTGGGCTTTTTACGTGATATTTTGTTTAAATACTCATTGTGCTTCTTAGCTAATAAGGAGAGGTGTGAATAATAATGCCTGTACTTACCAGTGATGATGTGCGTACTATGGCCAAAGAATACGGAGTTAAATTTGTACGTCTGCAGTTTACCGATATTTTCGGTGTGTTAAAAAACGTATCCATCACTGTAGAACAATTAGATAAGGCCTTAAACAATGAACTTATGTTTGACGGTTCATCTATAGAAGGTTTTGTGCGTATTGAGGAATCCGATATGTACTTGCATCCCGACCCTTCAACATTCGTGGTATTCCCCTGGAAACCCCGTGACGGAGCGGTGGCCAGGCTGATATGTGATATCTATAATTCCGACGGCACTCCTTTCATTGGTGACCCACGGTTTGTTTTACGCCGGGCTATCGCAGAAGCGGAGGAATTGGGCTACTCCATGAATGTGGGGCCAGAGGCTGAATTTTTCCTTTTCCACGTGGATCAGGAAGGCAATCCCACCACGATCACTCATGACCGGGCGGGTTATTTTGATATGACTCCTGTTGATTTGGGCGAAAACGCTCGCCGTGATATGGTGCTTACTTTACAGCAAATGGGTTTTGAGATTGAAGCTTCCCACCATGAGGTGGCACCGGGCCAACATGAAATAGATTTCAAATATTCGGATGCACTGGATATCGCCGATAAAGTGGTAACCTTTAAATTTGTAGTGCGCACAATTGCCCAGCGGCATGGGCTGCATGCTACCTTTATGCCCAAACCGGTTTTTGGTATTGCCGGTTCGGGCATGCACTTAAACCAGTCTTTAATGAAAAATGGTGTTAATGCCTTTTACGATCCCGACACGGCAAACCAGCTCAGCCAGGATTGTATTTACTATATCGGGGGACTGATGCGGCATATTCCTGCCATTACCGCTATTACCAATCCCACTGTAAACTCTTACAAAAGATTGGTTTCGGGTTACGAGGCGCCGGTATATGTGGCCTGGTCCTATCGTAACCGCAGCCCGCTGATCAGGGTACCCGCCAAGCGGGACCAGTCCACTCGCATTGAGCTGCGCAGTCCGGATCCTTCCTGCAACCCCTATCTGGCACTGGCAGTATGCCTTAAGGCCGGACTGGACGGCATAAAAAATAAGATTGCACCACCCACACCCTGCGACCGCAATATATATGAACTGACCCCACAGGAACGTGATGAACTGGGTATATCCATACTGCCCGAGAGCCTGCAAGAATCCCTGCGCCGGCTATCCGCCGACAAAGTGCTTATGGATGCCCTTGGAACACATGTGCTGCAGCGTTTCCTGGAAGCCAAACGCATTGAATGGGATAGCTATCGCCTTCAGGTATATCCATGGGAGCTGGAACATTACTTAACCAAGTTTTAAAATAACATCAGAGCATAAGTGAGAATTTATATTATTGAGAGTTAGTAAGAGTCCTGGAATTTGCTTAAAGGTTCACAGAGCAGGTTAATGATTAAATCGGCCTGTTATGTGGATCTTTTGTCTTTTGGCCAAATTATATTTGGGTGGGCCATCCACATGTGTTAAAATATCTATATTGTTAATAAAGCAATGGAGTAACATGCTATGGAGGGATTTTTTATGACACATACTCTGGCGGTGCTCGTTATAAACAAGCCGGGCGTGTTGGCCCGAATCGCAGGATTATTAAGCCGGCGAGTATTCAATATTGAAAGTATTGCCGCCGGTTATACCGAGGAACCTGATATTACCAGAATTACTATTGTAGTTAAAGGGGACGAGCGCGAACTGGAACAGGTTATCCACCAACTTTCCAAATTGGTAGACGTAATCAAGATTACTAAACTGGAGGGCTGCGATGCTATTGAAAGAGAGTTGGCCCTGATAAAGGTGCAGGCGGATCCTGAAAAACGTCGTGATGTTGTGGATATAGTTGAAATATTCCGCGCTAATATTGTGGATGTGGGCAAAGAAACGATGGTTATTCAGATTATCGGCGATGAACAGAAAATCAGTGCCTTTACCCATGTTCTGGAGCACCAGGGGATAGTTGAAATGGTGCGTACCGGTAAAATTGCCCTCTCTCGACAACCCCAGGCAGCAAAGGATGAAAAATAAGGTTTGTGTTGACATAAGGTGGCTACCTGTGTATATAATAATCTATATTTGTTTTATATAAAATGTGTATACTGGGGGTTGTTGCAGGTGGCACAAGTAAAGCGTATCATGATCAGCCTGCCGGATTATTTGCTTTCCGAGATAGATTGCATTGCAGCCGCTGAAAAGCAAAACCGGAGCGAATTTGTCCGGGAGGCCATGAAGCTTTACCTAGCCGAGCGAAGACGTCGTGTATTAAGAGAGCAGATGAAAAAAGGTTACGTGGAAATGGCCACTATAAATCTGGCCCTGGCTATTGAACAGTACAGACTGGAATCCGAAGTGGCGCCGGCATTTGACGAGTCTGTGGCGGGAGGCAAGCGATAATGCAAATACGCCGTGGTGAAATTTATTACGCCGATCTCAGCCCGGTAGTGGGGTCGGAACAGGGAGGTACGCGACCGGTACTAATACTGCAAAATGACATTGGCAACCAGTACAGTCCGACCACTATAGTTGCCGCTATTACCTCTCAAATATCCAAGGCTAAACTGCCTACTCATGTGGAACTACCAGCCGAAAAAGACGGGTTGGGCAAGAATTCAGTAATTTTGCTGGAACAGATACGCACCATCGACAAAAGCAGGCTACTGGAAAAAGTAACTTCACTGCAAAGTGAAACGATGGCCAAAATAAATCAGGCAGTAGAAATAAGCTTGGGGCTTGTGGATATCTAATACATACATACATACATATTTCAGCTTTGGGTAAATAAAGAGATACATACTTCAATAAAGCCGTTGCCTAAATGGGTAGCGGCTTTACTTATGGCCCGCTCTGCTCCGCCCCGGGCAACAACTTGTATTAGTTTTCAAAGTGTTGGAGGATATTTAAACCTAACTTAGTAGTAATTCTATAGGCTCTATTTTGTATAATAGCCCAAAATATCAAGGAGGCGCATTATTTTGCAAGGGGTATTAAAGTATTTTCCTTTTATTGAAACGATTACTACATACAAAAAAGCATATTTTAAGTTCGATATAATTGCCGCGCTAACAGTAGCCGTGGTGGCTTTGCCTCAGTCTATGGCCTATGCCATTATTGCGGGCGTGGATCCGGTTTACGGATTATATTCAGCTATAGTACTATCTATACTGGGTTCGCTGTTTGGTAATTCCAATCACTTGGCCACCGGTCCCACCAACGCCATATCACTGCTTATTGCCAGCAATATGAGTGTTTACGCGGGTAAACCCAATTTTTATGAAATGCTGCTCATGCTTACATTTCTGGCCGGGGCTATTCAATTTTTAATGGGTGTACTCAAGATGGGTAAGCTGGTCAACTATGTCTCCCATTCTGTTATTGTGGGTTTTACCGCCGGAGCCGGGGTGATTATTGCTTTGGGGCAGTTTAACCAGCTGTTGGGAATATCCTTGGCCAAAGGAGGGCATTCCACAGTTGATAAGGTGGCTGCCACATTTGCCCATATTGATCAGCTTAACTATTACGCACTGGGATTGGGACTTCTAACTATTGTAGTTTCAGTGCTATCCAAAAAAATTAATAAAAGCTTGCCGGGCGCCTTGCTGGGTCTGGTAATATGTGTCATTATTGTTATGACTTGTGGTCTAGAGGCCCGGGGTATTAAGCTAACCGGGGATATTCCCTCGGCGATACCTCCCTTCGGCATGTTAAGTTTTGATTTGCAGGCTATGGGAGCTTTGTTTAACGGCGCACTGGTCATTGCCATCATTGGCTTGGTGGAGGCCGTATCCATATCCAAGGCGATTTCCGCTCAGTCGGGGCAAAAATTAGATTCCAACCAGGAATTTATCGGCCAGGGCGTTGCCAACATGGGGGGCGCTTTCTTTAGTTGTATTGCAGGATCCGGCTCATTTACACGTTCGGCCATTACTTTTCAAAACGGTGCCGTAACCAGATTGGCCGGTGTACTGGCGGGTGTCGCAGTCATGGTGATACTGATCTTTTTTGCGCCTTTTGCCAGGTATATTCCCAACGCGGCACTGGCCGGTGTAATCATGGTAGTAGCTTATTCAATGGTGGACAAAGAAGCCGTCAAAAAGGTATTTAAATCCAATAAAAATGACGCTGCCGTAATGCTGGTCACTTTTCTAACCACCATACTGGCCCCGGAATTGGAATACGCCATTTATACAGGCATATTAATTTCCTTGTTGCTGTTCCTTAAAGAAAACGGCCGTGCTACCGTCAGATTGTTTTCTGTTTTGGACAGCAATAGCAACCGGTTTGCCGAATCCGAAGTGTCAAATTTGTCCGGTCAAGCTATTCAATCTCCTATTTCCATAATCCAGCTGGAAGGCAATTTATTTTTTGGCAATTCTTCAGACTTGGAAGAAAAACTTAATCAGGCCTATGGCCAGGCGGGGATATATATTATAAGATTTAAAAGTGTTACCCAGCTTGATATTACTTCCATGGAAGTCATTGAAAACTTTATTAACAAGGTGCATAAACAGGGTCATAAGGTGTTATTATGCGGCATTAGACCAAAGCTTGAAGAAGCGCTGAGAAAATGCCATATTACCGGTCATGTGGGAGAAAATAATGTTTTTATAGCAAAAAGTGAAGTATTTAATTCATTGCGCAGCTCATTGCTTCAGGCTGAAGCCATGCTGCGCGGTATTATACTGCCTCAGGTTTACGCCGCCGCTCATCCGGAGGCGGCTGATATGCGTACCCAACAAACCGGTCCGAATCTTAAGCTATATGATAATAAAGCCGCGGTGGGAGCGACACCATTTAAAAAAGTAGTAGGCTGGATGGAAAGATTTCTCCAGGAACCTTTCTATCAGGCAGAGCTGTTTAAAGCTGAATTACTGCCCAAGATATAGTTTGCATAATGTGTAATAGCCGACCCTCTTGCCATATATTTTTATATGGAGAGGAGGTTATATTTATGTACCCGCTAATAGGTATCACATGCAGTTATGATGAGGATACCCAAAAATTTACCATTAGCAAGGACTATAAGCGCGCCATCCAGGCAGCCGGAGGTATGCCGCTTTTTATACCCCACTATGATGATGAAAATACCGGCGCTTTATTGAGCAGGATCGACGGCGTACTGCTCGCAGGCGGGGGGGATATTGACCCTTATTATTATGGGGAGGAGCCTTTACCGTCAAACGGCTATATAGACCCATTGCGGGACAATTTTGAAATACTGCTGGCCCGGCTGGCTTTGGAGCGGAATGTGCCGATTTTAGGCATTTGCAAAGGTATGCAAGTGCTTAACGTGGCAGCCGGAGGAAGCGTCTGTCAAGATATCAGCCTGGTGATCGACCGTCCCCTGCAGCACATGCAGCGGGCACCGCGTTGGCATGCCACCCACAACATAAACCTGGTCGAGGGTTCGTATCTGCATCATATAATAAAAATGGACGCTGTTAGGGTTAATTCTTTCCATCACCAAATGATTGACGGGTTAGGCAAAAATTTAGTAATATCTGCGCTGGCCGGGGATAATGTGGTTGAAGCCATTGAATACGCGAAAGAAGATAAATTTGCGTTAGGTGTGCAATTTCATCCCGAAAATATGTTTTTTAGAAATATGCACATCTTTAATATATTTACTGCATTTATTGAAGCATGCACTCGTTTTTTGTCGAGCAAAAACTCCCTATTCTTAAAGGAAAAAAAATAGCTATTGTAGAAAAACAAACACTATAAATTAACAATAATATATTAATAGCAATTATTTGGAGATGACAGCATGCAGGCTATTATTAACGGTGAAATTTGGACAATGCACGGTCTACGCTTGTCACGGGGTGCCGTCCTTATTAAAAACGGGAAAATAATCGCCGTGGGGAAAAACATCACTATTCCTTCCGGTTCCGATATATACGATGCAGCGGGCATGATTGTCATGCCCGGTTTTATTGATGCACATACGCACTTAGGCATACTGGAAGAGGTATTCGAAGAGGGGGACGATCTAAATGAGATCACCGACCCCGTCACGCCCCACCTGCGGGCCATAGATGCCATCAACCCCATGGATATTGGTTTTCAAGACGCACTGGCGGCCGGCATAACCACCGTGGTTACCGGTCCGGGCAGCGCCAACGTGCTGGGCGGGGAAATGGTGGCTATGAAAACCTGCGGTACGGTAGTGGACGATATGATAATTTCCAGTCCGGCAGGTCTGAAGGCCGCGCTGGGGGAAAACCCCAAGCGCGTATACGGCCCAAAGAAAAAAACGCCTATAACAAGAATGGCTTCAGCCGCGTTATTACGGGATGCGCTGGCACGTGGCCAACAGTATCTCGAAAGACAGACCCGTATGCTTCGGGGAGAGGCGGATCCTCCGGACCTGGACTTGAAGATGGAGTCTATAGCGAAGGTGTTGCGTCGGGAAATACCTTTGCGGGTGCATGCCCACCGAGCGGACGATATCATGACCGCACTACGCATTGGTAATGAGTTTAACCTGCGCCTGGTTATTGAGCATTGCACTGAAGGTCATCTCATTGCGGAAAGGCTGGCCGCGGCAGGTGTGCCGGTCGTGGTTGGCCCGGTTCTTATTAACCGTTCCAAGGTGGAGCTTATGGGGCGCTCGCTAAAAACCGCAGCGGTATTGGCCAGCCACGGAGTAAGCTTTGCTATTATGACCGATCACCCAGTGGTACCTATACAATACTTGCCTATTTCCGCCGGGCTGACCACTCGGGGAGGGCTGACCGAGGAACAGGCACTGGCAGCTATTACCATCGGTGCGGCCAGAGTGCTGGGATTGGAAAACCGTATCGGCAGCATTGCGCCCGGAAAAGATGGAGATATAATAGTATTAAGCGGTCACCCATTTTATATAGGAACTGTTGTAAATAGGGTTTATATTAATGGAAATATAATCGATGTAAATAAATTATTGTAAAAAATTATTGATCAAGGAAGGGTTTTCCTCTCCGCTGTCAAAATATAAATAAATGACATATAAATACTAAATTTCAAACATATGTTATATATCGCGGAAATAAGGAGAGTGTGAGGGTTATGGGCTCAGATTGCATGGATATACTGGTGGTTGATGATCAGCCAGGGGTTCGTTACCTGTTGGATATTGTCATTAAGGAGGTTGGCCACCGGGTACATACCGCTCAAAATGGTCTTGAAGCAGTGGAAATGGTACGGGCTTTAAGGCCGAATCTTGTTTTTATGGATGTGCGTATGCCTTTGATGGGCGGCTTGGAGGCGCTGAACAAAATAAAAAAAATGTTTCCGGATACCCAGGTGGTTATTATGACCGCATACGGTTCTGACGATACCATATTCGAGGCTCAGAAACTGGGTGCACTCAGCTGCATGGCCAAGCCGTTCGATGTTGAAAATGTAAAGCAATTTTTAGAAGAGTTCACCCGCATAGAAATAGTAAGGAAGACATGCCGGGCTAATATAGTTTAAGTAGAGGTGGACTGGTCAGTCCATTTCTTTTTGCCTCTTTTTATTAAGCAAGTCTTTATTTATAATAATAACTGTGCGGCTATAAAAGGTTATAATAATTAATATGAATGACATCTGGTATTCTGGAGGTAATATTTTTGATAGCGCTGGAAACACATTCTGCCGAAGAAACCGGCGGTTTTGGTATTATAATGGGAAACCTGCTGCAAGCGGGGGACGTTATTACCTTGAATGGAGATTTGGGGGCCGGTAAAACTTGTTTGGCTGCCGGTGTGGCCAGGGGACTGGGCATCACCGAGCGGGTTACCAGTCCCACATTTACACTGATTAACGAGTATGACGGTCATCTGCCGTTATACCACCTGGATGTTTACCGGCTGGCCAACCCCGAAGAGTTGGAGGACCTGGGATATGAAGAATACTTTTACGGCTCCGGTGTAACCGTGATCGAGTGGGCCCGTCAAGTTGAGCAGTACTTGCCTGACGAACGATTGGATATTTATATTGAAAAGCAAACTGGTGATGATAACTACAGAGTATTAAAATTAATGCCCCAAGGCAGCCGATACAATAAACTGGTGAAGGAGTTAATACATCATGTTTGTGCTGGGAATTGAAGCAGCTACTCCGGTGGCTGCTGTGGCGGTAGTCGCGGAAGGGAAAATTTTAGCTGAACGAATGGTAAACAACCGCCGTACCCACTCGGTAAACTTGCTGCCTATGGTAAGGGACACACTGTCTGATGCGGCCATAAACAAGGAGCAGCTGTCGGGTATAGCCGTTTCCTCCGGACCGGGATCTTTTACCGGACTGCGTATTGGTATGAGCACAGCCCGCACGCTGGCCCAGGTATTAAGTCTTCCTTTAGCCGACGTGCCAACATTAGATGCGCTAGCCTATCCGCTAAGCGGCCATGCCGGGCTTGTTTGTCCTATTCTTAATGCACGGAAGAACGAAGTTTATGCAGCCTTATACAATAACACCAGCACCGGACAAGAATGTTTGGTGCCCGCCAGAGCCACAGGACTGCCGGAGTTACTAAAATTACTGGAGGGATTTAAGGAACGGGTAACCTTTATAGGGGATGGCGTTGCAGAATATGGCGGCTTATTAAAGGCTCAAATGGGTTCAAACGCCTGCCTGGCGCCGATCTGTGCATCTTTTCCCAGAGGCGCGGCGGTAGCGGAATTAGGTCTTCGGCTGTTGCAAGCAGGTAAGGCTTGCGACCCGCTGACATTGCTGCCTCATTATATACGGGAATCGGAAGCGGAAATTAAATGGCGGGAAAGGTGCCGGACTAATGGGTAGAAATGCGGCAGGCTCGGAAAACATAACCTTTGGCCAAATGCACGTTAACCACCTGAATCAGGTAGTACAAATAGAGAACGTTTCTTTTCCCACACCCTGGACTAAGAATGCTTTCGATTATGAGCTGCGCGTTAATGATTTTGCTCATTACATTGTCGCTCTGACGGATATTCAAACCGTGGTTGGTTATGCAGGCATGTGGATAGTTCTGGATGAGGCCCATGTTACCAATATTGCAGTCCATGGAGATTACCGTGGACGTGGGCTGGGCACTGCGTTAATGCTTCAATTGGTACAAAAAGCCATATCATTTGGCGTACAACGCATGACCTTAGAAGTACGCCCTTCCAATTTACCGGCCCGGGTATTATATAGCCGTCTGGGTTTTGAGGAATATGGATTTAGAAAAAACTATTATGCGGACACCAAGGAAGACGCCATTATCATGTGGAAAAATGATTTAAGCCGCATACCTTAAAAAATTAGCCGGGAAGGATGCATAACATGACAAAAACGGTTAAAATACTGCTGCGATTGGGAGGTATAGTCTTGATCGGGATGGCCATGCTGGGTAATTTGCAGGGGCCATACCCCACGATTATAGGCATTGCCGGGGTAGTTATTTTTTTCGCCGCCGGTTCCACCTGAAAAAGCTGTTAGTCGCGGGTCGACTATTAATAATGTTGTGAAATAGTAAAATTCATTTTGTCCGGGAACATATCCCGGTATTTTTATTTTAATAATTTTAATATCATACATATATAAACAGTCGCAATGTTTATAGTACGCCAATCTATAAAATATATTTAAAATGTCACTATACTGAATACGGCTGTGTTATACAAATGAAAGGAAAACGGGGGGGGTGGCCGGCCATTTTCCCGTCTCAAATGGAAAAGGGTGCATTGTCCCATATATCTTATCAAGAAATATATAACCGCTATTATCCGGCTGTATGTCGCCAGCTTACTTATATGCTGGGCAGTCGGGCAGTGGCGGAGGAGATTACTCAAGAAACCTTCCTGAAGCTGTACTGCACTCCGCCTCGGGAATATCAAAACATTGGGGGGTGGCTTTCCAAGGTGGCTACCAACCTTGCATACAATTACCTGCGCAGCGAAAAAAGCCGCCTGCGCAGAGAGGAAAAGACCGGAAGCCACGGATTAACGGTGGTTTCCAGTGAAGAGAAAGCACTTCAAAATGAAGAAGCCAGCCTGGTACGTTTTACATTACAAGCTCTGCCGGAAAGGGACAAATTATGTTTACTAATGAAGCACTCCGGTTTTAGTTACGATGAAATAGCAGCAGCCATTGATGCAAAAAAAACTTCGGTAGGTACCATTATCGCCCGAGCCCAGGCCAAATTCAAAAAAATTTACCTGGAACAGAAAGGATGTGACGCTTAATGTGTTATGAAGAAGGCATCCTTCAGGCTTATATGGACTGTGAATTAAGCAGCGAACAGAGACGCGAGATAACCCGACACCTGGGGCAATGTGCAAAATGCCGCAGCGTTTTGGAGGAATTAAAATCCAATAACTTATTTGTTGAATTTTGCATGGAACAATGCCTTGCTGACATGCCGGATAACTGTACCGCAGCCAAAGTTCGATTAAACAATGACCGCTTATCAACCAGGCTGCGCAATATTATATCAAAGAGATTGGAAAGGAGTTTAAATGCCATGAAATTTTACAAAAAAACTATGGCCACTGCGGCAATGGCTGCTATATTGTTCACCGCCTTTAGCTTTCCGGCTGTGCGCAGTATGGCCGGTGAATTTCTAACTGTATTTAGAATGGAAAAGGTGCAGACGATTAATGTCAGCCCCGGGGAAATAAGACAATTAGAAAAAGCTGTTAGCGAAGGAGCCGGCAATGTTAATATTGAAAACTTCGGTAAGGTTGAAGTATCCGGCAAACAAGAAACAATTCCGGTAACTTTGGCTCAGGCGGCAGACGCTGTGGACTTTGCCGTAAAACTGCCCCAACCGGCAGGCTATGAAGGGCCGGATCTGCAAAAGGTAACCGGCAGCACGGCGAACCTTACTCTTGACGTGGCTAATGTAAACAGCCTGTTACAGGCTCTTGGCAGCACAAAATTACTGCCGGAAAGCTTGGACGGGCAAACCTTTACCATGCATATGCCCACCGCCATAGTGGCCAATTACCGCTCGGACAGTGATAAGTTAATGGTTATCCAGGCTAGAAGCCCTGAAATGAAGGCCCCTGCCGGGGTGGATGTATTATCCATTAGAGATGCCCTTTTAAATGTGCCTGCCCTGCCGGAGAATCTGCGCAGCCAATTGCTGGCGGTGGATGACTGGCAGCACACCATATTGATTCCAAATATGGACGGTACATCAAAGGATGTTATCGTTAACGGAACGCAGGGTGTTTTTATGGATGGCAGTGATCAAGCGGATAATTCTATGGCCATGAGCTTTTTAATCTGGCAGAAAAGCGGCGTAATATATACCCTATCGGGCACAAACTTAAATGAAGAGTCCGCTGTTGCCATTGCGGGGCAAATGAAATAAGGTGGGGTTTTAATTGGATTTGGCCATTGAAACTGTCAATTTAACTAAGCATTATGGCAAAAAGACGGGTTGTGTTGATATTTGCCTCCGGGTTCCCCGGGGGCAAATCTTCGGCTTTTTAGGTCCCAACGGAGCGGGTAAAAGCACCCTGGTGAAAACATTAATGGGACTGCTTTTCCCCACTTCAGGAGAGGCCCGACTGCTGGGCAAACCACTGGGGAATACCGTAGTGCGGAGAAAAATCGGTTTTTTGCCCGAAAACTTTCGCTATCATGACTGGCTTACCTGCAAGCAGTTGCTGGATTTTCATGCCTCACTTTACGGCATGAGCAGTACAGACAAAATCCGTTGTATACCGCAGGTTATCGAAAAAGTGGGACTGGCCGGGCAAGAAAACCAGAAGATACGCACCTATAGCAAGGGTATGCAGCAAAGGGCCGGGTTGGCCTGCGCGTTGCTGCCCGATCCCGATTTATTGTTTTTGGATGAGCCGACTTCCGCGCTTGACCCGCTGGGACGCCGCGATGTGCGGGAGATACTGTTGGAACTGCGGGCAAGCGGCAAGACTATTTTTTTAAACAGCCACTTGCTCAGCGAGGTAGAAATGATCTGCGATACAGTAGCCTTTATTAATAAGGGCATGGTCATTCGTCAAGGGACTTTGGATGAACTAAGGCCCGCTGAAATTAATGTGGAATTAAAATTAGAGGGCCTGACCACCGACCAAATAAAGATGCTGCTAAACGGCATAGCACGCTCTCTAACCATTGATAGAGATATTGTTTTAGCTTCGGTGGACCGGGAAGAAGATGTACCGCTACTGGCGGAAGCGGTTGTCCGGAGCGGTGGCAGGTTGTATGAATTAAACCGCCGGCGTTCTTCCTTGGAGGAAATGTTTATCAGTATGGCACAGGAAGGTGAAAAAAATGCTGGCGATTATTAAAATTACTTTCCGCGAGGCGCTGGGCCGCAAGGTAGTACTTATATCGCTCATCCTGGCCGCCGCTTTTTTGGGATTATACGGCACCGGAGTACATTATACTGCCAAAGACCTGGCCAGCCACCCCAACCCCATGCTGGCGCAGGTAATTTATCCGCAGATACTGTCCTTCGGTCTTTATTTCGGCGGCTTTATAGTATCATTTTTAGCCATTTTTTCCGCTGCCGGCGCAATAGCTTCCGAAATTGAAAGCGGCATTATTCAAACCATTATTCCCAAGCCTGTGCGACGCTATGAAATATTGCTGGGCAAATTCGTTGGTATTAGTCTATTTATGGTCCTGTATGCTGCAGTTTTTTTTGCGGTTATTTCCATGCTGATGCACTTTAAAACCGGCTTTGAGTTAACCGGGCAATGGCACGCCCTGGCACTGTTTGCCCTGCAGCCCATAGTATTATTGGCGGTAACATTATGCGGCTCCATATTGCTGCCTACCATTGCCAACGGTATAGTGATGTTTATGCTGTATGCGCTGGCTGTAATCGGTGGTGTGGTAGAGCAAATCGGCTGGCTGATCAACAGCACCGTTTTGCAGCAGACCGGCATAGTGGCCAGTTTAATTATGCCCGTTGATGCCCTGTATCGCAAAATAGTCCACCTGCTCATAAGTCCATCCAATAACCCGCTTCAGGCCATCCAGCAGATGGGGCCATTTGGCAGTATGTCGGAACCAAGCGTTTGGATGGTGGTTTATGCAATGCTGTATGTGGTTTTTTTTACTGGTTTAGCCGTATATCTCTTCGGTAAAAGGGATATTTAAGAAGTCTGATTATTCGGCACCGGTGATAATGTCCGGTGCCGAATAAAAGATTAGTTCACAATTGGCAGTTAATCGGCTTCTTATATTCCCACGGGGTCAACAGCTTAAACTTTTCCGCTAGATATGTAAATCACGATTCCCGTAAAATATACTGATTGCCAGTTTTAGACCTTGCATTATTTAAAATTTGTGATACAATATCCTACGTAGCAATTTTAAGAGTACGCGCCTGTAGCTCAGGGGATAGAGCGCCGGCCTCCGGAGCCGGAAGCGCAGGTTCGATTCCTGCCAGGCGCACCAAGATAAGGTGACAAAACTGTTTTTCAAGAAATGGCTTGAAATCAAGGTTTGTCACCTTTTTCGTTATCAGGAACAAAAAGCAAAAAGGAATTATTGACTGACGGAGGGATTCGAACCCTCACATAATAAAAAGTAGCTACGATGGTTTTGAACTGTCGTGGCTTTTTATTCTAGAAAATTATTTGAACGGAGGAAATCATTATGTTTAGAAATGAATTGATTAAAGCCGGTATTCAAAAATCCTTTGAAACTGGAACGTCCAAAATAGCCGATAGGATCTGCTACGGCTATTCAAAAACTTCCGATGGAGGTTTGACTATCAATAAAAAGGAAGCTCAAATCGTCCTTTTCATCTTTGACCGTTATCTCTCCGGTGAAAGTTTGGGAAAAATTGCTGATACACTGACGGAAAAGAAAGTAGCCTCTCCATCCGGCAAGGACAAGTGGAGCCGCAAGGTCGTAGACGGACTGTTGTCCAATGAAAAGTATGTCGGACAGGTCCTACTCCAAAAAACTATCATCCAAGATGATCAGCAAGTTAAAAATAATATTGACTCAAGGTATCTACTTACGGACCATCACCCGGCCATCATTTCCAAGGATATCTTTGATGCTGTACAGGCAGAAAAAGCAAGACGCTCCAATCTTAAAACAACAGAATCCGGTTCACAGAGAAAGGCCACGAAGTACAATTCTGGTAATGTACTCAGTGGCCTTTTGATTTGTGAGGAATGCGGCAGCCCTTACCGCAGGATCACTCGTTCCGGCGGTGAGGTCGTCTGGCGTTGTGCCAATCGTGTAGAGCATGGAAAAGCATATTGCAAAGATTCCGTGACTGTCACCGATGAAGCCGTAAAAGAATATATGTGCGGGGCATTGGATATGCCGGGCTTTGACGAACAGACTGTACGGAACAGTGTAAATTTCATCACAGTCAGGCATGAGGGGAGCTTTGAAATCACCTGCAAGAAGGAACCGGTTTTATCCATGACCTTGTAAAATAGATCATCCTTTCCAAAGGGGAAAAAGTTTTGTATCCTTTAGGAAAGGCAGGTGATAAACAAGTTTGTGGAGATCATTGAAATTCCAGTAAAACCGAAAGAGTTTTTTTCTATTCCAAAACTGAAGGTAGCCGCATATTGCCGGGTTAGCAAGAATACCGAAGAACTGCTCAACAGCTTGGATATCCAAAAACAACATTACGAATCCTTGATCACCAGTAACCCATTCTGGGAAAACGCAGGTATCTTCACAGATATTGCCAGTGGCAGAAATATGAAGGCGCGAAGCGACTTCCAGAAGATGTTGAAAGCCTGCCACAAAGGCAAGATCAACATTATCCTGACCAAATCCGTCAGCCGTTTCGGAAGAAATACATTGGATGCCCTTAAAATACTGGATAAGCTGCGTGAGCTTGGAATTGACGTATAGTTTGAATTGGAGAATATCCGCCTTCTAAGCGAAAACTCCCGGCTACGGCTTGATTTGCTCAGTGGGTTTGCTCAGGAAGAGAGCGAGTCCAAGAGCAAAAACGTCAAATGGGGACTAAAGCAGAGCTTCCAATCCCCTAAAAGCAAAAAGAGTAATACTGTTTGCTATGGATATATACATGATCAGCATGGCTATCTGATTGTCCATGAAAAGCAAGCCGAAATTCTCCGTATGATTTTCATGCTCTACCTAAATGGATTTAGCCTGAATCGAATTGCCAAAGAATTGAAAACTCTGGCTATTCCATCTCCTAACGGGAAAGAGACATGGAGCAGCCAGACACTGAATCGGATACTCTCCAATGAAAAGTATGCCGGGAACGTACTGCTTCAGAAATCCTATATCAAGGATTATATCTCAGGAAAACAGATTAAGAACACAGGACAGCGTGAGCAGTATTATATCACTAATCATCATACTGCCATCATTTCTCAGGTTGAATTTGATAAGGTGCAACAGGAGAAAAAGCAGCGCAGTAATATATCCTGCACGGAGCAAGGCAAGCAAGTACATTCCAGGACGAGATACAGCAGCGATCCTATTTCCGGATTGCTAGTTTGTTCGGAATGCGGCAGCTCATACAGGAGGATTACCCGTAACACCTTTGAAGGGAAAGAAATTGTCTGGCGCTGTGCAAGCCGTGTGGAGCATGGAAAGAAATACTGCAAAAACTCTCCGACAGTTTCACAACAACAGTTGGAGAATGTTTTATTTAAAGCGTTTGGCGTATTCCCGCCGGATCACGAATTGCTCCGAAAGGTGGTTCAACAGATAACGGTCACACCGGATGATTTACGCGTTGGCCTGGCTGAGATGGACGATATAACCAGATCCATATTCCTGCGCAGGCAGGAATATCAGCTTTGCCAGGCGTATCTGTCTGGTGATACAAAAGCATTGGAATACTTATTTGAGTGGAATTATCCACTTCTGATAAGATATGTTTTCCATATCAGCCACCGGTCATTTCTGAAAGAGGAAGATAAGGAGGATGTGATCCAAAACACAGCGCTTAAATCTATCCAATGCATTGCCTCCTATAACGGCAACTACCGGTTTTGGGCGTGGCTGAAGATGATCGCATATCATGAGTTCTGCCGTATAATTAAAAATATCAGGAGATATTCCTGCGAAATATCGATGGAATACTTTGAGTGGAAACGGTATGAGGGGCGGGATGATTTCGCTCAATAGGAAAGTGAACAGGCAGCCGACTTTCTGCTGAGCGCAGTAAATGAAAGCCAGCATCAAATCATCGTAGAGAAGCTCTTCCATGGTAAGACACTGGTAGAAATCGGGCTGAAGAAAAATATCTGCCGCTAATGGTGAGCGCCCGGTATCGCAATGGACTAAGGCACAGAGGAGATTGTATATCCAAGAATTTTCTGCTATATATTATCATATTTCGTACAAATGTACACATTTTCGATAGTCATTGTATTATTCGTGTTATAGATATATAATAAAAATATGTAATATTTTCCTGCGAAGGATTGCTGTTATGGACTATATGGCCGCGAGAGAAGCATCTGAAAAATGGGGTGTCACGCAGCGCAGAGTGCAAGTTTTATGCGCTCAAGGGAAGATACCCGGTGCTGTCCAGTTTGGCAACTCTTGGGCAATACCTAAAAGTGCTGTTAAGCCGAAGGATGGTAGATATAAGAAGGAGTAAGTTTTAAACTTGATAAAACCGAAGATAACCCTAGTTTTTGTTTATCAATTTTATACATGGCTCATAATGATGCGACTGCATATGGGGAATTCTTAGGGCTTTCATATATATCAATGCTACAGGAGAAATTGTTGTGTATGAGGGAAAATATTATGATTTTAGTGAAAAGGTGTTTTTTATAGATAAAGAGGTAGTAATATTAAAGATTTACGATCCATTATGTTTCGCAAAGATAAAGTTGATTGAAGACGCTTCTGAAATGATAGTTGATTTGAATTGTTTAAGATCGAATCCTGATTTAGCAAACTCGATTTCTTTAGGTATATGGAGGTGATTGGAAATGATTTTAGATTTTATTGCCTCTCCTCTCAGTGGAAACGCTTGGGAGGAACTATGTGATCAGTGTTATCGTATGCGCTATCAAGCAGATAATTATCAAAAGATTCCCGCTACTTATAAAGGTGATGCAGGTATAGAAGGCTTTACCCAAACCGGAATTGTATATCAATGCTATTACCCAGAGCGAGAATATGATGATAATACACTATATGAACATCAAAGGGACAAGCTTACCCGAGATATTAATAAATTGATTAACCAAGAATATAAAAAACGTTTATACAATTTAGGTGTTCCGGTAATAAAGCAATGGCATTTTGTGGTTCCTTGCTACAAAGATAGTCGTATACTACAGCATGCTACTGTGAAACGTAATGAGATTCTTAAAAGTAAGGATGCAAAGCCAAGCGAATATGATCATTTAGATGGTGGTTTTAATATCATAATTAAAATAGCAGAAGATTTCAAAGTTGAGCTATCAAGGATTATTCGAGAGACTCTTACCGATACAAGATTAAATGCTATCACCAAAGAGTTTGAAGTAATACCTTGGGATAAATGTCCTTCTGATAAAGTTAATAATATCCGCCGTAAGATTAAAGCCGTAATGAACCATGCAAATGACGCTAGCGATGATGATATTAATGAGATAGTAGGCATGTACGTTTCGTACTACATTAAGGGTATTGAAATATTTAGGATGTTACAGACTGATTTCCCCGAAATTTATGAACAAGTATATGCGCTTGGACAGGCATGTAAAAGTGAAGTTAGTATTAAAACAAGGATGAATCAAGATCGTTCTTTAAATATTAGTATTTTTAATGACATTTTAAGTGACTTTGAACAAAAATTACGGAGGGAATTTGAAAAGTATTTCACTGCTGCCTCTATTATCGAATTAAAACATGATATGGTGGGAGCATGGTTAGCTGATTGCCCAATGGAATTCAGAAAATAGGTGAACTGCCATGAATATGTTATTTGTTGAAGCCAATGAGATTTTGTTTACCGAACGGCCTGAAGCGGTACCTTATAACTATAGGATAAGTTATAAGGTTGCACAATTATGCCTTATTTTAGCACGATCATGTGGACGCGGCGGTTGTTCAGTTCTTAAACTACATATGATTTCTTTAGCTTTGATGTCCAGAAGTGAAATGCAAAAACTCATTGATTATGTGAATGATAGAATTCATGAAAATACTCCTATCAGATTTGACCCAGCTGTAAATAGAGCCTTAAACTATGGTTTGGCAGATGGTATGTTCCTACAGCAAGTTAATGGCCTTTATCGGATTACTGATAAAGGGAAAAATTTTGTTTCCGAAATCGATAAAGAATATGATTTGATGGCAAGAGAAAAATTACAATTAAATGAACTGTCAAACAAGCTAACAGAGGGAAAAATTAAAGACTTAATGTCGTCATGGAGGTATTCTGATGTTGCAAATAAATAGGCTTAAGATCACCATAAGAACTACTGAGCAGGAGTTTGGGTTTGATCAAACATTTAAACAAGGCCTTAATTTCATTGCCAGTGACGACAATACTTGTGGAAAGAGTTCAGTTATCGAGGGTATATACTATGCACTTGGTTTTGAAGAAATTATAGGAGGTAGAGGTGAAAAAGTTTTAACTTCTGTATATAAGAGTGCTATAGAATATGATGGAAAAACTTATAACACGCTTGAATCAGAAGTATATTTGGAATTATTTAATGGAGCAGATGTTATTACTTTATATCGTACTGCCAAAATGGACAACAGAGATTCTCGATTAATCACAGTTCATTTCTCTGGAATTGCTGATATAAAATCCGGAGTCACCGATTTTGAAGATATGTATGTACATATGCCTAACTCAGCAACAAACGAAAAAGGATTCCATACATTTTTAGAAAGATACTTGGGATTGGAGTTGCCATACGTAAATAACTACAATGATTCGGAAAGCAAATTATATTTGCAGCTTCTTCTTTCCAGTATGTTTATTGAACAGAAACGCGGATGGGCAGATATTTTTTCAGGAATGCCGAATTTAGGAATAAAAGAAGCCAAGCAACGTGTTGTAGAATATACGCTTGCTTTAAATACAATCGAAAATGAAAAAAAGAAAATAATGCTTTCTGATGAAAAAGGTAATATAGAACATGAATGGAATGCCATTTTACAATTGTTTTCCACCGAAAGCCGCAATGCACAATGCAATATATATAACATTCCTACTGCCCCAAGAATTATTGATGATACTGTAAAAGCTAAAATTTTTATAGAGTATATAACTGGACAAGGAATAGACGAATATATAGCATATCTTAAAAGTGAACTGGGAAAATTATCTTCATTAAAGCCAAAAATAGTTGATAATTTTGAAGCTTTACATAGTGAACTTGAGGAAACAGAAAAGCAAATAGAGTTAATAACCAATAAGATTAGCGACGCAAGGGCTAAGCTTGTTATGGAAGATGCTAGTATCAAAAAACTCCGTGAGAATTTAGATACTATTAACATAGATATTGTCAACAATAAGGATGCAGCAAGATTAAAAAATCTTGGTGCCCAAGTAGGATCTGAAATAATGAAAGGTCTTTGCCCTATTTGTAATCAGGAGATACCGGATACTCTGTTACCATCTATAAATGAATTTCATGTTATGAGCATAGAAGAGAATATAAAGCACTTAAATGCTCAAAGAGAAATATTTCAATTTGCATTAGACGGACATCATGCATCGAAAGAAGAATTGAAAACTTTAATTACAAGCAATGAGGCTAAACTATTCACACTTAGGCGTTTGGCAGTTTCATTGCGAAACGATCTATATTCAGTTGATGATGAATTATCTGAATCAATTGTATATAAAAAGCTGAAAGTTGCCAATGATATTCAATCTTTAGAAGAGTTTAAAAGCAAATTCAGTGAGGAAATTAATAAGTTAGTTGAACTATCAGAGCGTTGGAAAAAATACTTAGAAGGCAAAACCAGTTTGTCTAAAGAAAAATTTACACCGGAAGATAAGATAAAGCTAGCTTCTTTTGAAAGTAACTTTAAGCGCGATCTACGGATATATGGATATAAAAGTGTTTCAAATATAGAAGAGATTTCGATATCGCGTGATACTTATTTACCTGTTATAAATAACTTTGATATGAAATTCGATTCATCAGCAAGTGATAACATACGAGCTATATGGGCTTTTACTATGTCTTTACTCCAAACCTCCAATAAACATTTGGGAAATCATCCTGGTGTTCTGATACTTGATGAGCCAGATCAGCATAGCATTATTATCACAAATATGGAAGCCTTTTTTAAAGATATATATGCCATAGAAGGATGGAAACAAGTAATTATTGGCATTACGATCAAAGACACGGATACTAGAACTGCCATCGAGCATTTAGATAAAGAATACTATAAGCTAATCAAGATAGCAAACAAAGCCTTTGCTCCGATACTGCCAAAGGCAGATAACAAGATAGTATAAAGCTTACCAAATTTTCTAAATAAGGGGAGAATTATAGAATGAGTACTTTAAATAGGTTTCAGCTCATTGGATTATATGGCTTTAGAAATATTGATATCCCCATAAAAGATAATACTTTCATTTTTGTAGGTGAAAATGGACTTGGCAAAACAACACTGCTTAAATATATGTTTACTGTTTTGTCAGGAGCCTATTTTCAGTTACCACCCCATGAGTTTGAAAAGATAATTGTTACTATTGATAATAGAGATTACGAGTTGTCATACGACGAAGTACACACGAATGATAATATTGAATTCAATTCTCAAATTATTAGAGTTTTACCGCCACCAATAAGGCATGAATTGATGGATTTAAAGGCAAATCGCTCTATTGTCACAAAGCAAGATATTATTTATGCTTGCCAAAGAATTGGATATCCTGCTGAAAAAATTCTTGATCGGTTAAACAGGCAATTACAAACAGAGCAGGCAAGTCTGTTTGATGAAAAGCAAGAATTATTAACAAAGATTCCGGAAGCATTAGATGCTAGAGTATTATATTTGCCGACTTATAGAAGAATTGAAGAAGACTTACCTCATGTAATAAAGGGTAGATACTCATTTACAAAAGAGGGAAACGAAAAAAGATATTTATACGAAGAATATAGTGACATTGAATCCAATAGTTATATTGAGCTAGTTGAATTTGGAATGCAGGATGTCAAGGATAAAATAGAGAAAAGATGCTCGGAATTGAGTAGGTTTTCAGAAAGCAGATTTAAGGATTTGGCATATATGAATCTTGGAGATGTAATAGATAAAAAATATCTCTCCTCCAACTATACTACTGATTCTATCACTGAGGCCGATATTAAGAAATTCGAGCTTTGCCTTTCAAGAAATAGTAAGGAAATGCTTTCGGAAAAACAAGTAAGTACTTTGATTAAGATTATATCTAAGGGTGACTTTAATTCAGAAGATACCCATAGTCAAATTTTACTGTATTATTTCAAAAATTTGTTATTGCTGCAAAGTGATTTAGAGAATAAGGAACAGAGCATTATTAATTTTTGTAATATGTGTAATAATTATTTTGAGTCTTCAGACAAAAAAGTTTGCTATGATATATCAACATTTAAGGTACAGGTTTTAAAAGAACGCAGTCATAAATGTGACCCGATAGACATGAGCGATTTATCCTCAGGTGAAAAGCAAATAGTCTCGTTATTCAGCCATTTATTTTTAGCAGAACATAAGAATTTCTTCGTTATTATCGACGAACCCGAGTTGTCTCTATCGGTTCTCTGGCAAAAACATTTTTTGAAGGATATAAGAAAAAGTGCATTATGCATGGGATTAATTGCAGCAACTCATTCTCCATTTATTTATGATAATGATCTATTAGAGTATACTCATAGTTTAGCTGAATGTATTGAGGAGGTTGAATAAAGTCATGTCTATGTTGGAAATTCAACGTTCAGCCTTAGAAGAAGTAATCGTACCATACCACACTTTTTTAATGTCCCAGTCAAAATCTAAAAAAAGATTATATGGATTTGTGGAAGGGAAAGATGACCCCTCATATTATCAAGGTCGAATTATCTCACAAATTCGCAATGATGAGTGGGAAGTTATTCTGATTGAAGCTGGACATCCCAAAGGAAATAAAAATCGAGTTTTGCGACTGCTGAACATAATTGACTGGAACAGATTCTCGCCAAAACAAACTACTTTTTTTGTTGATCGAGATTTAAGCGATTTTCTAGATGACTTACCTCAAAATGATAACCTGTACATTACCGATGAGTATTCAATAGAAAATAATATTGTTACAGTACATACGCTCAAAAGAGCATTGATAGAATTGTTTAATATTCATCTTGTTGATTATGAGTTTGACATTGTTGTTAAATTTTTTGAACAGGGGATTCAAAAGATAGCATATGTAGCAGAAATAATAACATGCTACTATTTGTTTTTAAGAAAAAAGGGATTAACCCCCAGTCTTGGAGATATAGATATTAGTGAAATAATTCGAGTTAACAAATGCATAGTGGATGTAAAATCATTAGAGGCCATTAAGAGATACATTAAAACAAAATGGTGTTACGATTATGACGAGCTATGTATTAAAGAAATACAAGAGGATTTTTCTGAGAAAAATAAAGGTTATAAGTATGTCAGAGGTAAATACCTTATGTGGTATTTTATTAAATTCATAAATTCGTTTTGCTGTACTTGCAATGAAATTATTCCCAGTATGGACAAGCCTATCACCGGATACAGGGAATTAAGCGAGAAGTATGCTATACAGGATCTTGGCCCCCGTTCAAAAACGCCCTGTTCTTTAAACGAGTTTATTGAACGTACATATATGTACTACATAAAAGAATTCGCTCAATGTTCTTAAATATATATGCCCCAAAATACAGATAAAAAAGCATTGAAAAATACGGCGGGGAAAAATGTATTTTGCTCCGCCTATTGAATATGGCAGAGTAATGAAACTTGTTCCTTATGTAAAAGTTATAACGATTGGAGAAATAAGAGAGTACTTTGCAAAATTGAATCACAAAAAGAAAATTTGGAAGCCGAGTTGGAGCATGCTTCCCTCCTCCTCTTCCCGGTAAAGCCGTATGGCTTGCCGGGATTCCATTGCATGTGTTGCGGGGGCATCTTTTTTGACCTAACTTTCCATAATTTTTTGTCGAAAGAAGTCGATTGCTGCAAAGTGATGGACTTCTTTGCGTCTATGTCCATATAATAAAATGGAGACTACTTACTACTTATAGGCTGCGTATTATTTGATTGAGTATTCCGGCATAAATTGTTCCTGCCGCCCTGTAATGCCCGAAAGCTGATGGTGTTGCCTGTCCAGAAGTTGCCATATATAATGACCATATCATGAAGAAAGGAAAGACGCCCCTTTTTTTGGTGTACTGCTGCAGCAACAGCAATACCAGGGGCGCCACCACGTATGGTCATTTTAACAGAATATGAGCTAATTGAAAACCTTGAAAAAAGTGTTTTTTGTAAAGAGCGCGGAGCAGATTCCCTGTCCCTGTTGTAACGGGCCACTGGATGTCATCGGCAGCCGGCAACGCAAGTACATAAATGGCCTTGGCGATCAGATCGTGCTCATCATTCGCCGGCTCCGTTGTGAACACTGCCGTCGGATCCATCACGAACTTCCGGATATACTCGTCCCGTACAAACGCCACAGCAGAAAAAGCATTGAGGCGGTCATAGCCGGAGACACCGCACTGACCGTCACCGCTGACGAATCCACATTAGGCCGTTGGCGCAGTTGGTTTAGTGAAATGTATTATCACTTCCTGGGTTGCCTGGCCTCCATCGCTACCTTACTCGGTAACCAATCTGTGAAAGAATCGTCCTGTCTTTCCCAGTCTGCGCTCACAAGGATTTGGGACTATGTTGGCAACGCCACCGGCTGGCTGGCCAGAGTTGTCCGATCAGTGGCAAACACAAATTGTTGGGTACATACCCGTTCTGCATTCCCGTCCTGACGGTCAGGATATAAACTCATGCTAAGCCTAAAAATTAGGGGGTTTTAGCATGAAAGACCAACAAAAGGCCGAAGAGATTGCCGCTCAGCGGATGCAACTACTATCCCCGCTGCTAGCGGACGGGCTTGATGCGGCCAAAATCAGGGAAATTAAGAAAGATATCTGCCAGCAGACCGGACTATCCGAGCGTACGCTGCGCAGATACCTGGCCCAGTACCGGGCAGTCGGCTTTAGGGGACTAAAACCTAAAGGCAAAGGCCGGCAAACCGAAGAAGCTATACCATCAAATATCCTAACTCAGGCCATCCTGTTGCGTCGTGAGGTGCCCGGTCGCAGCATCGCTCAGATCATTCAGATTATGGAATGGGAAGGGCTGATCCAGGAAGGGCGGATTAAACGCAGCACCCTGCAGGAGAAGTTGGCCGAGAAAGGCTACAGCACAAGACAGATGCGCATGTACTCCGACAGCGGCGTGGCGGCTCGGCGATTCCAAAAGAAGCACCGCAACCAGCTCGTACATTCCGACATCAAATACGGCCCCTACCTGCCAATCGGCAAGGATGGCGCTAAAAAGCAGGTCTACCTGGTCACCTTCATCGACGATGCCACCCGCTTTGTGCTGCACGGCGAGTTCTACCCGACGCTGGATCAGGTCATTGTAGAAGATTGCTTCCGTAAAGCGATTCACAAATACGGAGTTCCCGAAGCGGTATATTTCGACAACGGTAGCCAGTATCGCACTAAATGGATGCATCGCACCTGCAGCAAATTAGGCACCCGGCTAGTATTTGCAAAACCGTACTCTCCGGAGGCAACCGGTAAAGTAGAAAGGTTTAACCGGGTGGTGGACGCCTTCTTAGGCGAGGCCAAACTGGAAAAACCACAATCGCTGGACAAGTTAAATGAGCTGTTTTGGGTCTGGCTGGAGGAGTGCTACCACAACAAGCCGCATTCCGGGCTAGATGGTAGCGCCAGCCCGCATGCTGCCTACCGCAGTGACAACAAGGCACTAAGGTATTTGGATCCACAAACCATCGCTAACGCCTTTTTGCACTGTGAAAAACGGAAAGTGGACAAGGCTGGCTGCATCAGCTTTAACGGCAATAAGTACGAAGTCGGGCTGCCGTTTATCGGGTGTAAAGTGCAAGTCATCTACGACCCCGCTAACATCACTGAACTGACTATTGAATATGAAGGGCACGCACCCTGGACAGCTAGGCAGTTAGTAATCGGCCAGCGAGCCGGGAAACGCCCCCCGCTGCCGGAACACCTGCAGCCCAAGCCCGCCGAATCGTCGCGACTCCTGGCTGCAGCCGCCCTGAAAAACCAGCAGCGTAAAGAGCAGCAGGCTCCAGCCATTTCTTTTAGAGCCGTGAACAAGGAGGATAACAGTCATGTTTGAATCCTTCTACGGCCTGTCTAAAACACCGTTCTCCCGGGACATCCCAACGGATCAGTTGTACCAATCGCTGATGCTAGATGAGACACTGGGCCGATTGGAATATGCCGCCCGTAGGCAACTTTTCGCCGTGGTTACCGGTGACTGCGGTACCGGTAAAACAACCACCATCCGCCTGTTCAAGGCCTCTTTAAATCCGGCCATGTTCATGGTGATGTATCTGGCGGACTCCAAACTTACCCCCCGGCATTTCTACAAGGGCCTATTGGAACAGCTAGGCTGTGAAGCCAAGTTTTATCGCGGCGACGCCAAGCGCCAGTTGCACCGGGAAGTCGAACTCATGCGCGGTATTCAGCAACTGCAGCCGGTTGTTATCGTAGACGAAGCGCATCTTTTGGACAAAGAAATGCTGGAAGAGGTACGATTCTTGTTGAACTTTAAAATGGATGCCCAAAGTCCTATGGCCCTGATCTTGGTGGGTCAGAGCGAACTGTGGGATAAGTTCCAGCTTCAAGCGTACGCCGCCATCCGCCAACGGATCGACCTGCAGTGTAAACTGCCGCACCTGGACCGTTCCCAAGTCGGGGAATATATTAATCGGCACCTGGCTTATGCCGGCGCCGAACACGATATCTTTTCAGATAATGCGGTTGATCAGGTGTTCCGGTATTCCAGCGGTGCAGTCAGGCTTGTTAACAAAGTCTGCACCCATTGCTTGCTCTATGGAGCTCAAAACGGTCGTCGGATTATTGATGATCACATGGTGAAGTTGGTTATCCAGGGAGAATTGTTATAATTCTCCCTTCCCCGGGCCGGTGGGCACTAAGTCCGTCAATTCACGGACAACTAACACCGTCTATTGCTGGACGTTACAGATCGTCAGTAACAATAAATTACACCGGCTGTCCGGTGTTTGGAAACCGATGTTCCGGTTAAAGGAAACTCCTTATCTGTATTCGCATTTATTAGGTAAGCGTCAAACCAATTGACGCCTTGACCAATGCCGACTCGTATTAAGCGGTTACAGGAACCCTTCATCACTGATGTCAACGACATCCAGAAACTGCTTCCGAATGTGTCTTCGGAATGCTTCATCGCTGAGGCGCTCGCCTTTATAAACACCGTCTTCCACCAGGCGATCGTCAATCAATCTTGCAAATTCCTCGTCTTCACGGGCCATTTTTTGGTAGCGCTGTTGTACTTCATGGGGGAAATCCAGTTGGAAATCCAGACGACTTATGTTGCCTTTGAGGAACGCTTCGACCATATCGAGAACCATGTCAATGTTACTTCGTTTTTTCATGGTAACTCCTCTCGTTTAAGCCTGGCGGGACTTTGCACGTCTCCGGCGCGTTCCAGGGCAGCAGCAGCTCTAACTGTTTCGGGTCGCCGAGATCCATGTTAGGTGCCGCGTCAAAAACATAGCTCAGAAAGCGGTGGGGATCCAATCCGTTTTCCTTCGCCGTCTCAATGAGGCTGAACATGACGGCGCTGCCTTGCGCCCCTTTCGGTGTATTGGCAAACAAAAAGTTCTTCCGGTCAATGACAAACGGTTTGATGCTGCGTTCCGCTCGGTTGTTGCTGAACTCCAGCCGCCCGTCCAGGAGATAATTTGTTAGCCAGGACCACTGCTCCTGCAGGTAATAGATGGCTTTGCCAATCGCGGATTTCGGTGCGGTTTTATGGGCTCTCAGCCACGCCGAAAAGGCTTCAAGCATTGGTTTTGCCAGTTCCTGACGTTTCTCATAGCGTCTTTCCGTCGGGCAGGCCGCCAATTGTTTTTCAAGGTCAAACAGTGCGTCGCAATAGCGTTTTCCGCGCAGGGCTAAAGACCCCCCCCGGTCTTTTTCCGGGAGAGCTTTCAGGGCTTCATTAAATTTTCGTCGGGCATGAGCCCAGCAGCCTACCACAGTGATCGAACCCGGCAGATTGTGATAGCCGCTGTACCCGTCCGTATGCAAATATCCGGAGAAACCTTTTAGAAACTCGGCCGGGCGGCGGGCTTTTCGATCCGGTTGGTATTCATACAGGATAATCGGCTGTCCGGTATCTCCGCTGGTCCGGTATAGCCACATGTAGCTCTTGGACTGAGCGGATTTCCCCGGCTCCCGCAGCACTTGCAGAGTGGTTTCATCACCATGCAGCACTTGCCGGGCGCAAAGCCTGCGATGCAGTTCATGGTAGATGGGCTCCAGCCAATCTGCAGTGCTTTTCAGCACCCAGTTGGATAACGTTTGGCGCGACAGTGTTATCCCCTGGCGCTGAAAAGATTTCTCTTGCCGGTATAGCGGGGCTCCCATGACAAATTTCTGCGTGATGATGTGCGCTACCGCCTCCGGTGAGGCAAAGCTCCCTTTGATGACGTTGTTTCTTTGGGGCGTTCTGAGCACGGGGACTTCTGTGCCGGTTTTTTCGCAGGTTCGGCAGGCGTAGGTATAATAGATATCTTCCAGGATCACCGCGCTGGCCGGAATGATTTTTAGCCTCCGCTGCACGGTCTTTCCAATAATTTGCAGTTCGTCGTTGCAGACCGGGCAGGTGCGCTCTTGATCCGGCAGAAAATGCTCGGTGGTTTCGACGGGCAGGTTCTCAGGCAGGCTGTCCTTCGTTTCCCGTCGCTTCTTGCGAACGTGGGGTTTTACATCGGTTAACTCCGGTTCCGGCACAGCTTCGTCCGCGAAGAGTTCCGCTTCATTAAATAGGTTCGGCTGCTCCCAGCCGTCATATTGGCTCTGTTCGGACGAAGACCCAAAACGTTTTTGCCGGGCCAGGCGCAGTTGCTCCAGAAACCATTCTACTTGACGTGACAATTCGGCGTTTTGGGTCTTTAGTGCAAGATATTCATTGTATTCTGTGCGCGAAATCGTCACGATTTCGGCGCTGTCTTTAACGGTTTCAGGCACGTTTTTCATGCTTGAATTATACCATATTTTGCTGCGAAAAACAATGAAAAACCCCGTATTTTCAAGGCTTCCCGGCTTTAAACAATACTTAAATTATTCACCGGACGCAGGGCTTTAGGTTGGTCAATGGAGAGCCCTTCCATGAGCCAGCGGAATTGCTGTTCCGTGAGTGCCCGGACGTCTTCCGGGGTTCTCGGCCATTGGAAACGCCCGCTTTCCAACCGCTTATACAGAAGTACGAATCCGTTTCTCTCCCAGTAGAGCGCTTTAATCCGATCAGTTCGCCGGCCGCAGAACAGAAACAGACTGTCGGAGAAGGGGTCAAGCTGAAAGCGCTGCTGAACCATAGCGGCCAGCCCGTCAATACCCCGGCGCAGGTCTGTGTAGCCGCAGGCCAGATACACGTGCGCAGCGCGTGTGACATCTAACACAGCGCCTTCACCGCTCTGAGGATCGTTTCCACGGTTTCTGAGTGCACACCGTTTTGAAATTCCAGTGTGACGTTACCAAAATGAAGGGTGACGACCGCCGCTGGCACGCTCTGAACCGGGGCCGGTATCCGGCACTCGGTAAATACAGCTGTTTCAGCCCGCGTCATGATCGGTTGCTGATTTGACTCTGCAAGAAGGTTTTGTGTCCCTGCGTCCCAAACCGCACGCTGCCATCGGTAATAGGTCTGCGGGGAGATATGGCGCTCTTTGCACCAGGTGCAAATTGTTTGGCCGCTGGTCCGACATTCATAGATAAGCCTGCGCCATTCCTCCACTTTAAGCTCATGTTTTACTTTTTGCAGTTCCATTGTAATCCTCCTGCGAGGCAGTATTAAAAACTATTGAGAGCTCTCGCAATATCTCGCGTTCTCTCAGGATACTCTCGCTACTATACTCTCTCACAGAAAGGGCGGGGAAGGTAGGTGTCGTTAGATTTGACGCTTACTTTATTCCACGGTCCTATTGACAATGAGCCTCTGGCGGCATGTTTGCAGGCATCTATCGGCATCACCCTCCCTGAACAAGGGGCAGAGCTCTGGAGAGGCTGATGCCTGGCTTGTACGCTAACACGCCGCCTTACTCATTGTCAATAGGCTTTCGCGGCATAAACGCTTACTTGGTTTCCTGTTCCGGATAACTGGTTTCCGATTCTCCGGAACTGCGGCTCCGCCGCACCAGTATATTCATTTGATATTGCGTTATGTAGGGTCGTTAATCTTTCTAATGGAACATCTCTATTAAATCCAGTTACAAAAAAGCAACGCTTGGTTCTATAAAATTTGGGATTGTCATCAAGCGATGTTGAGAAAAGTCTGCATAATCACTTTAAATAGGAAATTGTAGGTGATATTTTATCCGGGAATTTAGGTGATAAAGAAAAGCTGGGGTGGCATTACCGTATCTGGCAGAGTCTGGGTGTTTTATGGGCGGCGCTTATATATTTCCGACAGGCCAAACCATCCAGATGGTATATGACGGTGCCAATCTGTTAGAGCTAAAGGATGACGGTTACAGCGCTAAGCTGAAATTGGCGTCCGCTTCAAACAAAAACAGCGTCTGGCTCCGCCTGCCCGATTATGCAGAGGTAAACGGAGGCAGGCCTGACGAGCTTCGGAGCGTGCTCAATACGCTGGGCGTATCCTCTCTGCAGGAGTGCCGGACACTTGAAGCGGTTTGTGTGCTGCCGAACATTCAGAACCTGTTAGAGCAAGACGACTCACTTGACAATCTAGTGTGGGATGGCAGCAACCTCGGCTATGTTCTGGGCGAACAATGGCAAGGAAAGCCTCACGCCATGAAACAATTTCAAGCGGCGATGGAGTATGAAGGCTGCGACCGTTTGGACTTTGCGCTGGATATCTCACAAAACCTGCACGGCTATGATTTTCTGCCGGATGCCGCCACAGTGGGCAACGCCATCAGGCAGGAGGTTATATGCGATGATCGAGCGTCGGATATCTTGGCATACCTTGACGTTATATCGGAATGCCGATATAATGAGTATAGGTGATGAAAATGACAATACAACAGATTATGCAGGATATGCAGATATCCCGCTACCGTTTATCAAAAATCAGCGCAATTCCGTGGGCAACGCTTGCAGATATTTATTCTGGAAAAACCCATCTGGATCGTTGCGGTGCGGGGACGCTTTTCAAGCTGTCCAAAGCACTCGGCCTTTCCATTGAAGAACTGTTGGCACTCGAAACAGAGCCGACAAAAAGCATGGCAGATGGGAAACCGAATAGCAAAACGTATCTGGAAACCGAATTGTCCGGGAGTATCCAAAAAGCAATTAAAGAATACTTGCAAGGTGAGAAGGAGCAGGTGCTGCACATTGACTGCCTATGGGATGAGTTATATGGAGCCATTAATGCCGACCTTTGGTCAGACTTAATTACGGAGGAACAGGCAGGCTACCTGCGTGAGAAATATCTTGGTTTAGGCGGAAAGGAGGATGGTATTTATGATTGATTTTACCTCATGTGAAGTAAATAAATTCAGAGCCTACGGCGGGGCAAACGGAAATAAAATCAATATTTTGTATAAGGGCAGCAGCTACATGCTGAAATTTCCTCCTGTTCCCAGCCGTAATAAAGCAATGAGCTACACTAACGGCTGTATCAGTGAATACCTCGCCTGCCATATCTTTGCCTGCCTCGGATTTAGGACCCAGGAAACCCTGCTGGGAACCTATACTGATTCGCGCGGAAAAGAAAAAGTAGTCGTAGCCTGCGGCGATTTTACCGAGGGCGGCAAAAAACTCATGGAGTTTGCCCATCTGAAGAATACCTGTATCAGTAGTGAACAGAATGGATATGGAAAGGAACTCTCCTCCATCCAGCAGGCAATTGACGAACAGACTCTTCTGCCACAGGATCAGCTTCGGGATTTTTTCTGGGATATGTTTATTGCCGATGCACTGCTCGGCAATTTTGACAGGCACAATGGCAATTGGGGTATTCTTGTGGATGAGCAGTCTAAGACGGCTGAAATTGCTCCGGTTTACGATTGCGGCTCCTGCCTCTACCCGCAGCTTGCTGCCAGCCATATGGAAGCTGTCCTGAATAGTGAAGATGAGCTCGACAAGCGCATCTATGTCTTTCCTGCTTCATCTATTGAGGAAAACGGAAAGAAAATATCCTACTTTGAATTTATCTCTTCTCTGAAAAATCCGGACTGCACGGCGGCGCTTAAAAGAGTTTCTGCGCGGATTGATATGGAGAGAATACGGGCGCTCATTAATAAAACACCGACACTGCTTCCAATACAAAAGGAATTCTACACGGTGATCATTTCAGAGCGAAAGGTAAAAATTCTTGATTACAGTATGGAACAACTCATGAAGTTGGAAAGACAGGAACCGGAGCAAGAGGGATTGGAAAACCAGGGACAGCAGTTTTCTATGTGACTCAAAAAAGTATACCGCCAGCTGTCAAACGGTTTAAATAGCAATATGCGTTTTCCCATTATGTGATGACTAAGTGGCGGCAGGAGCTGGCTATGCGGCAGTTTCTGCCAGTGATATAAACGTTGGTAATAATAAAATCCTCAGACATGATAAAAGCGAATGAAGAATTCGGATTCCAGTTATGTCTATAACAAGCAGTTGGAGGAATTAAGCCATGCCAGTTATCAACGAGTTTAGAGACTTAGTTAATACGCCAAAAATCAAGACAAAATTGATTACGAATAAGAGTATGTGGTTACAGCTTTGTACTTCTATGGATGTTATCAGTGATACGGAATTAGCCATAGATGCTTATCAAGCAAATGATTATAAAGATGACGGAATGTTGTATTTAGCGATTTACGGTTTGTTACAAGCTTTATTTTTGCAACAAGATGCGGCAGTTAATTTATGTGAAGTTTTAAATATAAAAATAAACATCTGGGAATATGAAAAACTGAGAGAGATAAGAACAATAAGAAATAACTCTGTTGGACACCCAACGAAAATAAATGCAACAAAGGCAAAACCAATAACTTATGCCTTTGTATCACGAATTACAATGGCCCAATATGGATTTCAATTAATAACAGAAAATGCTAATGAGAAAGCTGTTTTTACAAATATTAATATTTCTCAATTAATTGAAGAACAAAATGTATATATAAAAGAAATAATTAAAATAGCTACAAATAAGCTTAGAAACGAATATGCAGTAGGATAAATTCAGTAATACTTAATGATAGGTGGGTAATGTGATGGATTTTAACGGGATTGCAGAAAAATACGTTCAAACTATAAAGGCTATTTTATTATGCGGGGATAATAAATGCTTTGAACCTGCTTTAAGGCTGCTTTACTCTGCTATAGATTCTCTTTCATGGCTATATTCTGAACAGATGGATTTAAAAAAAAGGGAAGTCAAAAAAGAGTATGAAAAATGGGTCAATGATTTTCTTATTCCTAAGATGAAAAAACACGACTATGAGTGTACAGCAACAGAATTATATTTAGCAAGGTGTAGTCAATTGCACACTTTTTCGGCTATTGCAAAAAAACAAAATAATACAAGAGTAGTTGCTTATGTAGTGGGAGATAAAGAAATCCTGAATAAAAGTATTCAAAGCTTACCGGAAATTGAGAAGATATCTGAAGGAACAAAGTTTGTTATTATACATATTGGCGATTTAGTAAGTAGTTTTATGGATGGAACACATGAATTTTTTAAACTGATTGAAAATAATAAAGAATTATTGGACAAAGCCATAATAAAAGCAGATTCTTATTATGTACCGATAGATCGATACATTGTTTGAATAGATTTATAGTGATTCTAGTAGAAAATTATCATGGCACATAAAAATATTTTTGAAAGACAATCAAAGGTTGAATTGTTACTGGACGAAGGAGAATTAACTTATTCTGAAATTAAGAAACAACTTTCTATGGAGTTTAATTGTTCCAAAAGTGCCATACATGCAGACGTTATATATTTTCGTACTAGGGGCTTATCTGAAACTATTTTTCAGAATAAAAGTATTCGTAAATTTATACGTGAAAGAGATTGTTACACTTGTCAATACTGTGGGGTTATAACAAAAATCAATGGTATTGTTGAGCATATAATTCCTGCATATGAAAGGGGTGTTGCTAAGCCATATAACCTGGTTTATGCTTGCCAAAAATGTAACACTTTGAAACGAAGACAAGTTTGGATTCCTATGAATTTCGATATTATTACAAAAAATAATCCTGAATGGAAAGAAAAAGTATTATTAGGAGCATTAAAGGATTTTAGAAAATAAAAAAACCCGATAACAAAGAGTTACAGATTCAGCGACGGTTTGAAATGGATCTAATAATTCCAGCGCTCTGACCTAAACCATTCCATTTAGCATAAGAGCTATGCAAGGGTTGAACGGCTTTGCAACTTAAAGCAAAAGGATTACAAAATATGATGTTGATAATGATGAGCCAGATTTCTATCATGTGATAGGACGAAAGCCGCATGATAGAAGAAATTTTCTGATAGAACTACATTAGTTGATTGATAAACTTCGTATAATCCATATAATATGCTAAAAATAGGCAATGCAAGTTGCATCTTTTTTGACCTAACTTTCCAAGTTATAAGCTACATTTTTGTTGGTAGTAAACCAATGAAGATGTAGCTTTTTCATATACAGTTTGGCTTGATAACCTAAAGAAATTAGTGTATAATATCTTTAGGTTGTAAGCGTCAAATCTAACGACACCTACCTTCCCCGCCCTTTCTGTGAGAGAGTATAGTAGCGAGAGTATCCTGAGAGAACGCGAGATATTGCGAGAGCTCTCAATAGTTTTTAATACTGCCTCGCAGGAGGATTACAATGGAACTGCAAAAAGTAAAACATGAGCTTAAAGTGGAGGAATGGCGCAGGCTTATCTATGAATGTCGGACCAGCGGCCAAACAATTTGCACCTGGTGCAAAGAGCGCCATATCTCCCCGCAGACCTATTACCGATGGCAGCGTGCGGTTTGGGACGCAGGGACACAAAACCTTCTTGCAGAGTCAAATCAGCAACCGATCATGACGCGGGCTGAAACAGCTGTATTTACCGAGTGCCGGATACCGGCCCCGGTTCAGAGCGTGCCAGCGGCGGTCGTCACCCTTCATTTTGGTAACGTCACACTGGAATTTCAAAACGGTGTGCACTCAGAAACCGTGGAAACGATCCTCAGAGCGGTGAAGGCGCTGTGTTAGATGTCACACGCGCTGCGCACGTGTATCTGGCCTGCGGCTACACAGACCTGCGCCGGGGTATTGACGGGCTGGCCGCTATGGTTCAGCAGCGCTTTCAGCTTGACCCCTTCTCCGACAGTCTGTTTCTGTTCTGCGGCCGGCGAACTGATCGGATTAAAGCGCTCTACTGGGAGAGAAACGGATTCGTACTTCTGTATAAGCGGTTGGAAAGCGGGCGTTTCCAATGGCCGAGAACCCCGGAAGACGTCCGGGCACTCACGGAACAGCAATTCCGCTGGCTCATGGAAGGGCTCTCCATTGACCAACCTAAAGCCCTGCGTCCGGTGAATAATTTAAGTATTGTTTAAAGCCGGGAAGCCTTGAAAATACGGGGTTTTTCATTGTTTTTCGCAGCAAAATATGGTATAATTCAAGCATGAAAAACGTGCCTGAAACCGTTAAAGACAGCGCCGAAATCGTGACGATTTCGCGCACAGAATACAATGAATATCTTGCACTAAAGACCCAAAACGCCGAATTGTCACGTCAAGTAGAATGGTTTCTGGAGCAACTGCGCCTGGCCCGGCAAAAACGTTTTGGGTCTTCGTCCGAACAGAGCCAATATGACGGCTGGGAGCAGCCGAACCTATTTAATGAAGCGGAACTCTTCGCGGACGAAGCTGTGCCGGAACCGGAGTTAACCGATGTAAAACCCCACGTTCGCAAGAAGCGACGGGAAACGAAGGACAGCCTGCCTGAGAACCTGCCCGTCGAAACCACCGAGCATTTTCTGCCGGATCAAGAGCGCACCTGCCCGGTCTGCAACGACGAACTGCAAATTATTGGAAAGACCGTGCAGCGGAGGCTAAAAATCATTCCGGCCAGCGCGGTGATCCTGGAAGATATCTATTATACCTACGCCTGCCGAACCTGCGAAAAAACCGGCACAGAAGTCCCCGTGCTCAGAACGCCCCAAAGAAACAACGTCATCAAAGGGAGCTTTGCCTCACCGGAGGCGGTAGCGCACATCATCACGCAGAAATTTGTCATGGGAGCCCCGCTATACCGGCAAGAGAAATCTTTTCAGCGCCAGGGGATAACACTGTCGCGCCAAACGTTATCCAACTGGGTGCTGAAAAGCACTGCAGATTGGCTGGAGCCCATCTACCATGAACTGCATCGCAGGCTTTGCGCCCGGCAAGTGCTGCATGGTGATGAAACCACTCTGCAAGTGCTGCGGGAGCCGGGGAAATCCGCTCAGTCCAAGAGCTACATGTGGCTATACCGGACCAGCGGAGATACCGGACAGCCGATTATCCTGTATGAATACCAACCGGATCGAAAAGCCCGCCGCCCGGCCGAGTTTCTAAAAGGTTTCTCCGGATATTTGCATACGGACGGGTACAGCGGCTATCACAATCTGCCGGGTTCGATCACTGTGGTAGGCTGCTGGGCTCATGCCCGACGAAAATTTAATGAAGCCCTGAAAGCTCTCCCGGAAAAAGACCGGGGGGGGTCTTTAGCCCTGCGCGGAAAACGCTATTGCGACGCACTGTTTGACCTTGAAAAACAATTGGCGGCCTGCCCGACGGAAAGACGCTATGAGAAACGTCAGGAACTGGCAAAACCAATGCTTGAAGCCTTTTCGGCGTGGCTGAGAGCCCATAAAACCGCACCGAAATCCGCGATTGGCAAAGCCATCTATTACCTGCAGGAGCAGTGGTCCTGGCTAACAAATTATCTCCTGGACGGGCGGCTGGAGTTCAGCAACAACCGAGCGGAACGCAGCATCAAACCGTTTGTCATTGACCGGAAGAACTTTTTGTTTGCCAATACACCGAAAGGGGCGCAAGGCAGCGCCGTCATGTTCAGCCTCATTGAGACGGCGAAGGAAAACGGATTGGATCCCCACCGCTTTCTGAGCTATGTTTTTGACGCGGCACCTAACATGGATCTCGGCGACCCGAAACAGTTAGAGCTGCTGCTGCCCTGGAACGCGCCGGAGACGTGCAAAGTCCCGCCAGGCTTAAACGAGAGGAGTTACCATGAAAAAACGAAGTAACATTGACATGGTTCTCGATATGGTCGAAGCGTTCCTCAAAGGCAACATAAGTCGTCTGGATTTCCAACTGGATTTCCCCCATGAAGTACAACAGCGCTACCAAAAAATGGCCCGTGAAGACGAGGAATTTGCAAGATTGATTGACGATCGCCTGGTGGAAGACGGTGTTTATAAAGGCGAGCGCCTCAGCGATGAAGCATTCCGAAGACACATTCGGAAGCAGTTTCTGGATGTCGTTGACATCAGTGATGAAGGGTTCCTGTAACCGCTTAATACGAGTCGGCATTGGTCAAGGCGTCAATTGGTTTGACGCTTACTTTAGGTTAGATGAGGAGGCTGATTTTATGCCAAATATTAAATCCAGCACGGATTTAAGGAATAATTATAACGAAATTTCAACATTCTGTCATGAAAACAGAGAGCCTGTCTATATTACCAAAAACGGGCGGGGTGATTTGGCCGTTATGAGCATTGAGACATATGAAATGCTCAATGGCAAACTTGAACTTTACCGCCTGCTTGATGAGGGAAAAGCAGCCATAATAGAGGGCAGGAAGCGTCCGCTTGAAGATGTCATAAAAGACATTCGGCAGGAGATAGCTGATGGAAAGATATAGGGTTGACGTATCAGAACCTGCTGAGAATGACCTGCGCAACATTGTTCAATATATTTCCGCACAACTAGCGGCGCCCATAACTGCATTGAAAATGATGGAGATCATTGAAGAAGCCATCGGTGGGTTAGTGGTCATGCCGCAAAAATGCCCTTGCGTAGTTGATGAACGGCTTGCCATGCTAGGATATCACAAGTTGCTCGTTAAAAATTATATTGTTTTTTTCACCATAGACGAAAAATTAAAAATCGTTGATATAGAGAGAATTCTCTATGCAAGACGCAATTGGAGACATATTCTATGACGGTTGTACTTTCTTTGATTTCTAAAGACGTGCATCTATTTTGTACTAATAACACATATTTCATTTTTGCAATAAGGCCCGCAGCCCTTGAAAACATTAGGGTGGCGGGCTTTTTGTGTTTAGGGGTGGAGTTGATTTTTATGAAAAATATGACCCGAAAAAGTTAATTTTGGGCTAATACGAGCCATGAAATCTGAACTCCTATGAATGGAATTGTCGGCTTTTGCCACTTGCCGATGCAAACGCGCCGTGGCAGTTACCAAAAACTGCTATTATCTTTTTTTATCTTATCAAAAACTAAAACAACAACTGGAATATCTTTTGCTATTAATACAGGTAAATAATAGGCAAATAATAGGTAAATACAAAAAGTTAAAGGTGGTATAACATATGTTTTTTAATTTAAAGAAAAATACTGAAAAGCAACAACACTATACCACGGGTAATAATCCTGATACGGTTCGGAATGCAAAGGAATTTACCAAGTCACCACAGGTGGATAGTAAAACTGTTAATCAACAACTGTTAAATGAGTTAATAAAAGCTGCTCCTTACTTTTTTGATTTATACGGGGCCAATGTTAGCAGGGCTATTACCGCCAAGGAAAAATTTATTTTCGTGATACCTAGTAATGTATCCAAGTTAGGTGTGAAAATCGGGGATCCGGTTAGACCCGGGAGTTCCACCGACAGGGCCATGAAAGAGGGAAGAAGGGTGGCTATGCTAATTCCGTCTTCATTGTACGGCCAGCCATATCTCGCCGTGGCTATACCAATCAAAAATCCCGGGGGCGAAGTTATTGGTTCAATGGTAACCATAACTTTAACCATTCGGCAAGAAAAGCTCGAAAAGATGTCTGCTGAATTAAACGATGCGATTAAGGGAATTGTCGGTAATACAACAAATATGGTGGCGGCCTCGCAGCAGTTAGCGGCCGGTGCCTCAGAACTGGCTGAGAATACTGATATAATTAACAAGGAAGCTATAAACATGGATGATATTTTGGAACTGCTTGATGAGGTAACAAAACAAACACACTTATTGGGTTTAAACGCAGCCATAGAAGCAGCCAGAGCGGGAGATATGGGCAAGGGGTTCAATGTAGTGGCAGAGGAGATCAGGAAATTGGCGGCCAAAACATCTGGTTCATTAAAGGAAATAAATAATAAACTAAAGAGCATACAAGAAAAGATTGATCTTTTATCCAGCCACTCGGAAGAAATCTTAACAGTTTCAGAGTCTCATGTGGAATCAATTGAAAGCATAAATAGATCATTGCATAACATACAGAAAACCGCCAAGGAATTAAGTGACGTGGCCAAGGATTATGATGTGAACTAAAATCTGAGCACAACCTTGGATACCTTCAATTATAGAAGAGTGGATGGAAACTGGAAATTGGTTGAAAAATGAAACCTTAAATGTAGCTTTTTGCATCAATAAATGTTTCAATATTTTCAATAGCCTGTATATTAAAAGTAATGCTACCTAAAATATGCAATACATAAAACATGGAGAAAATAATGAAAGCAGTTACCATAAGGAAAATGCAACCAAAAAATAATTTCCATTTATTAAGGTTCAGGACTATACTGTGCGCAAGCGTGGCATTTGTTTATCTGATTAGTGCGTTTATTGATCTATCTTTTAAGAACGATATATTAAGCATTATTTGTTTAACCTGCCTAACGGTCTGTCTCCCATTTATAAAGGGTAATGCCCGGGTAGTAGCTTCAGTATTGTTTTTAGTCGGGGCTGGTATTATGGCATCCAACGGGGCTGGTTTGGCAATTTGGAAAACAGGCTTAATTAATAATTGTAATTTGATTGCATTGCTATTGCTGGTGCCAGTCTTTGGTATGCCCCTTAAATACGGCGATTATTACGGTGTGCTGGATTCATTAGCAAGCCGGTATATGAACGGTTGGCACCGGATCTATTGGGTTCCCGCACTACTCACTCATTTTTTTGGAGCGTTGATGAACATGGGTGCAATGCCTGTTGTATACCAGTTAATTGTGCGCGGCAAATTGCCACAGGTATTTAATTCCGTTCCTGCGTCCATTCTGAAAGGTTTTTCTTCTTCTATCTACTGGTCACCCAATATGGTTTCGGTTGGTGTTGTAACTTATTACCTGGGACTTTCCTGGACGGAATTTGCCCGTTACGGTATTTTCCTGACCATTTTTAGCCTGCTGGTGGGCTGGTTGGTACATATTCTTTTCTATAATAAAAGTAACGGCATCACGACAGATAATTCTTCCAGGGGCAATGATATAGACACTAAAAAATTATTAGAGCTGATCATCTTCTGTATAACCTTTATCGGCATCATAATTTACATTGCTACTCGGACATCGATACCCGTACTGGATGCCGTGCCTTTGCTGGCGTTTGTATATCCCATGTTATGGTTGAGCATGCTGGGTCGGGTGAAAGCAATACCTAAAGCTTACCTGGACTACGGGGATAATATTTTGCCCAGGTTCACTTCGGAAATAATTATTTTCATGGGAGCGGGGTTTTTGGCCACAGCGCTTTTAAGTTCCGATGCCGGAGATAAAATGTCCATGTTTATAAGTGGGATCGGTTTTCACAATGAGTATTTTTTATGTTTGGGCATACTGGCGTCCATAGTATTTTTAGCTGTTTTAGGGGTTACCCCTATGGTAACTGTGATGGCCTACTGTGCTTCATTAAAGCCTGACATGTTGGGCCTCACCCCAATCCAGCTCGCCCTGGTACTGGTGGGTGGATGGGCCACCAGCGTGATTATATCACCGTTTACGGGTGTTACTTTAATTATGTCCGGACTAGCGCAAAAGTCATCATTTGAAATAGCACGTGCCAACTGGTTGTTTACTGGAATAATGGCACTGTTAATTGCGGCATTACCCTTATTGTTAAATATTTTTTATAGTTAGAATAAGTCTGATTTATCTAATATTGTCCCAGCAATTACTTAATGCTAGAATTATAGAAAGTTTAGAAAAATTAAAAAAACGTCAACATCTAAATTAATGTTATCTATAATTTAAAAACTGGGGGGATTTTATCTTTATGAAGGATATCAAAATAGGGGTGGTTTCCACTTATCCGGAAATGTCCGAGCTAATAACCAGAGCAGCGAATGAAATGGGGCTTGATTTAGAGGTCAGGGAGGGAATTCTAGAGGAAGGGGTATCCATTGCCTACCAATTTGAACATGAAGGTGTAGATGTGATTATTAGTCGGGGAGTAACGGGTAAAAAAATTAAAAAAGCACTATCCTTACCTGTTGTTCTAATAGAAATAACTTCATTTGATATATTGCAAGCTTTGTACATCGCCAAAGGTATAGGACGCAAAATTGCTTTTCTAGGCCATATGACTCAAGATTTTAGTTCAGAATTTAAAACCATAACTAATATACTGGACATACAAGTAGATTGCTATCCTTACACCAACATATACGAGATGGATGAGCAGATGGCAATAATATTAAAGTCGGATATCGAGGTAGTGGTTAGCACCGGTTTATGTGTTTACGAAATGGCTAAAAGATCCGGTGTAAACGCCGTATTGGTGCAATCCGGCAACGATGCCATTAATGGATCTATTAGACATGCCTTGGAATTAGTACAGAGTATACGCCAGGACCAAGAACGTTCCAAACGTTATAAGGCAGTATTAGCATCAACCAACGACGGTGTGTTGATAATGGATGAGCATAAGCGTATTGTCTTTATGAATAATGCCGCCGAAAGCCTTTTAGAGATGGATGCCCGCACTGTTGTGGGACGTCATTTGAATAACATAAGAGAATCTGTTGTGTTAGGCCTTTTGTGTAATGGGGATAAAAATAATGCAGAGGTTTTTAAAGAAGTGGGACGTAAACAATTTTGGATAAACAGCATGCCCATATTTTTAGAAAACAAAGCAAGGGGTACTGTTACAATATTCCAAGGTGCAGATAGAATTCAGGTATTGGAGCAAAATCTAAGACGGCAGTTATTTAAAAAAGGACTTTTTGCCAAGCATACCTTTGAAGATCTTATTGGCAACAGCAATCAACTTTTACAAACTATAGCCAGAGCTAAAAAATATTCTAACGTTAACGCTACCGTTCTGATATACGGGGAGAGCGGCACGGGCAAAGAATTATTTGCCCAAAGCATTCATAATGCCAGTGCCAGGCGAGACGGTCCTTTTGTAGCTGTAAACTGCGCCGCTTTGCCTGAAAATTTATTGGAAAGCGAGTTATTTGGCTACGAGGAAGGTGCCTTTACAGGAGCTAAAAAAGGTGGTAAAACAGGATTATTTGAGATGGCGCATGGGGGTACCATATTCCTTGACGAAATTGGCGAAATGACTTTACCTGTCCAGGCCCGCCTGTTGCGTGTTTTGCAAGAGCGGGAAATTATGCGGCTGGGCAGCGATAGAGTTATCCCAGTGGATGTTAGAATTATTTCTGCCACCAACTACGAATTGAGCTTAGCAGTTAAAGGGGGTACGTTTCGAAGCGATCTGTTCCACCGCCTGGAGGTATTAAATCTGGATATACCTCCACTGCGCAAAAGGAAGGACGATATAGAACAACTGGCGGAATTTTTGGTTGAACAGTTTAGTTATGAAGAGAAAAAACAAGTATCGCCTTTAACTACAATGGCTATAGAAAAATTAAAAAAGTATGATTGGCCAGGCAACGTCAGAGAGCTGCAAAACGTAATACAAAAATATATACTTTTAATGGAGGGAAATCAAAGCGCAGAAGAGCTGATCATCCAGTTAATCAATGAAAAAATTAAAAAAACCTATGCTGCCCCATCGGGGGATGAAAATAACATTACCATAAAGATAGGAAAAATGGAAGATATGGAACGGGATATTCTTGAATACTTGCTTTCCACCGGTGCCAGCATTAAAGAAATTTCTCAAATTACCGGTACCCACCGCACTACTTTATGGAGAAAATTAAAAGATATAGATGAGACTGTGTTTCGATAGACAACTTTATATGTTGCAAATTGCAATATTTTTTATCAATATCAGATTATTTGCAAGATTAAATCAACCCTTTGTTTAAGTTTTCTGAGGATTTTTGTAAATATAAAAATTTAAAAATAATGGCATGATAATTGCTTTTATTCTTCGGGTAAGTACTATAATTCGGGCAGGGGGAGGAGGTCAATAGGGTACTTTATTTGGTTGAATTGATCAAGAAAAATTTTTATTAGTAAAGGAGGCCTAAGTAAGTGCATAAAAGATTAATGCTTGCAATTATCGTATTGATGGTGGCTGCCCTGTTCACAACAGGTTGCGGTGGTTCCAATGAAAATGTCGACGGTGATAAGGCAACCGGCAAAACCTATACCCTTAATTTAAATTGCCCTTATCCTCCGCCTGCATATGAGTGGGAATCAAAGTATATAGCCCATGAAAAATTTGCAGAGCGCGTTAAAGAAGCCACGAACGGGCAGGTAAATATTAAAATTTATTATAATAGCCAGTTGTCTTCCACTGAGCAGGCCTTGGATTCATTAAAGAGGGGCGTTAGCGATATGGAAAGCTCAACTTCTTATTGGGGAGGAACTGTTCCCGAATCCGATGTTATCTGGCTGCCCTTCTGGAGTAAAGGTCACAAACATGCCATACACGTGATGCGTGAAACTAAGATCGGCGATATGTTTGAAGAGGCTTATCATAAACAGGGAGCAAAATTATTATTTTACTGGCCGGTTAGCATTGAAGGCCTAATTTCTACTGAACCAATTAAAACATTTGACGACATGAAAGGCACCAAATTGCGCATGGGGTCTACCATGTGGCCAACCTGGTTCAAGGAAATGGGAGTTACACCCATCAATGTTGCGCCCTCCGAGCAATATGAAGCTATGATGAGGGGCACTATGGACGGAACTATTTATGTGTTATACAGCATTGATACTTATAAATTTTACGAGGTGGCAAAGCATTTAACTTTGCCAGGATTTATCGACCCATTCCTGTGCTATGTTTTAGTTAACGAAGAAGCATGGAATAAGTTACCGGAGGAATATCAGAAGGCTATTGAAGAAATAGCGATGGAAATCGAAAAGGAAGCCATTCAAGGTTCCGAAAGACTCACCGATTCAATATTGGATATTTGCAATGAAAAAGGTGTAACAGTAACTAAGCTAAAGAAAGAGGAATTCGAGAAATTTAGAGCATCAGCCACGCCTCTATGGAATGAGTACGCTGCCAGAAACGCAACTACCGCGGAAATGGTCAAGATCTTAAAAGAAGACCTTGAACAGTGGGAAACCGAAAATCCCGAATCGAAAGCATGGGAAGAAAGATGGCTGGCCCAATAGTAAATGCAAGTCCGCATGAAGAGACAGGGTTTCGGCCCTGTCTCTTCACAAAAGAGGAGGAAAGCTAATGAACCTTTTTGCAAAAATGATCTCCGAAATAAACCATTGTGCTATGTGGATATGCGGTGCCTTAATTTTATTTATGGGTTTCTTGATTACCGTTGATGTAATTTTGCGTTCCACAATAAACTATTCGGTCCAGTGGGCTTTTGCTCTTAACTGTTATATAAGTTCTACAGTTGCCTTATTGGCCGGGGGGTATGCATTACTGGAAAAACAACATGTGAGAGTGGATATTTTCTATAATAAATTTTCCCCTAGAATAAGAGGCATTGTTGATCTTTGCACTTCTTCACTGACATATCTTCTTTGTGGGGTTTTTATGTGGACTGGTGGTGTTTTATGCATTGAATCTTTTACTGCAGGCTCCATGACTGGTGGTGTTATTAACATACCCTCTTACATTCCCCAAATGCTCATACCATTAGGGGGGCTATTGCTGGGCTTGCAGGCGTTAACTGCATCGCACAATGATATCAAACTCGCTTTGGGTATAGAAACAGTTGACAAGGAGGGCTCATCATAATGGAACCGTCTATACTAGCGCTTATTCTGGCAGGCTCGTTGTTGCTGGTTATGGGCTTAGGTCTGCCAGTTGCATTTTCTCTGGGGGGTCTTTCATTAGCCATTGGCTTTTTTATATGGGGAGGCACCGGTGGTTTTTATGCGGTTGTTCTAGGGGCACTGGGCAAGTCCGCCAGTTTTACTCTGACTGCAATACCTCTTTTTTTGATGATGGCGGCTGTTTTACGCTTTACCGGGATGGCTGATGACATGTATGAAATGATCAATCGCTGGATGGGTAAGATAAAAGGCGGGCTGGCTCTAGGGACAGTGGTTATTTCTTCTATTTTCGCGGCTATGGTAGGTATCAGCACGGTGGCTACCGCTACCCTGGGTTTGACCGCAATGCCGGCGATGTTTAAAAGGGGATACAATAGAAAATTGGTGGCCGGGGCAATCTGCGCCGGCGGTGCCTTGGGCATCATTATACCGCCCAGCGTAATTATGATCATTTATGCCGCTGAAGCCGAAGTATCGGCTGGTCAGATGTTTTTTGGCGGTGTCATTCCCGGTATTATCATGGCCATATTATTTATGATATATATCGCTTTATTGTGCATAAAATACCCCTCTTACGGGCCACCGGTGGAAGAAAACTTTACTTTGTCGCAAAAGATGGAATCGCTTAGAGCAGTAATGCTGCCGATGTTTATTATTTTACTGGTACTGGGCGTCATCTATACCGGTATTGCCACAACAACCGAAGCAGCGGCCATTGGCCTGGTGGGTTCGATAATATGCGCTGCTATCAAGCGGGCAATAGATCTGGAGAATATTAAAAAGATGATGGTTATGGGCGTTGGGGTTAACGCCATGGTCTTTTGGATTATCCTTGGTGCCGTTGCTTATTCGAGGCTTGTCACCATGACCGGCGTTGGAGAATGGTTCAGCGGGCTAGTCACGGGTATGGATGTAAACAGATGGATAATCTTATTGGGTATGCAGGCGATATTCTTTGTGCTGGGCATGTTTTTAGACCCTGCCGGCATTATATTGATCACCGGGCCCTTTTTCCTGCCTGTTGTGGGTGCTCTTGGCTTTGACCCCCTCTGGTATGGCGTAATGTTTGTGGTTAACATATGCATGGCTTATATTACACCTCCTTTTGGATTCAACTTATTTGTGATCAGAGCGGTTGCTCCCGCAGGGTTAACCATAGGCGAGGTTTATGCAGCTATCTGGCCGTTTGTCGCTCTTATGGCCCTTACCCTGCTAATAATTGCTCTATTCCCGCAAACTGTTACCTGGTTGCCTAGTCTACTTATCAAATAATTATTATACTTGGGGGGGACAAAATTGTCAGTCAATAAAGTGACATCTCTGGCAAAAGCGGTTCAGGGGCTTGTCCGTGACCATGATACAGTTGCCCTCGGGGGCATACTTGCTCGTGAACCGGTAGCCTGCAGTTATGAACTGATTAGACAAAACAAAAAAGACCTGACTCTTATAGTCGACAGCCATGACGAATCGGTCGAGCTGCTCCTGGGAGCCGGCCTGGTTAAAAAAGTTGAGTCAGCTTATGTATGGATAGGTGTAATTGGCAGCGGGCTTAACTTTAGAAGAGCCGTTGAAAAGGGAATCCCCAGGCATGTAGAGGTCGAAGACTATACCAACTTAGCCATAGGTATGCGCTTTTTAGCCGGAGCTTTAGGCGTACCTTTTCTCCCCGTGCTGTCCATGTCCGGATCAGATATCCCCAAATATAATGACAAAATTATACGCATGCAGGATCCGTACAAAGGTCAGGCGGTTAATCTTGTGCCAGCCGCTGAGCCTGATGTTGCCTTTATACATGTGCAGCGGGCGGATAAAATGGGCAATGCCCAGATTTGGGGTATGCTGGCCAACGATGTAAATATAGCCCGGGCGGCTAAAAAAGTTATTCTTACCTGTGAGGAAATTATTCCAACGTCTGAAATCAGGAAGATACCCAATATGACCCAAATACCTCATTATTGTGTAGACGCAGTTGTGGAAATGCCTTTTGGAGCACACCCACTTGGGGTGGCGGGGTATTATTGGCTGGATATGCCCTTTAGAAAAATTTGGTTAAATGCATCAAAAACTCAGGAAGGTTTTAACACCTGGATAGAGGAATGGGTATTGAGCTGGGATACATTTGAAGAATACTTACAGAAGTTAGGTTCAGACAGATTGGCAAAGCTGCGGAAATTGGAAAGAGACAACTATCAAATTCCCAGAATTGAGACTTATTAAGGGGGTTTTTGTGCAAATGAATTATACTACACAAGAATTTATGGTTTCCGCTTGCTCCCGCTTAATAAACGATAATGAATGTGTTTTTATAGGTGTTGGTATTCCTTTATTGGCCGGAGTGGTGGCAAGTAAGATTCACGCACCCAATTCGGTGCTGATTTACGAAGCCGGAGGAGTAGGGTCTAACAGCCGCAGACTGCCCTGGAGTATTTCAGATAATGCTACTACTGACAATGCTCTTATGGCCACTGAATTATGGAGAGTGCTTGGCGATGTTCAGCGTGGTTTTGTTGATGTAGCTGTTATTGGGGGAGCCCAAATAGATAAATACGGTAATTTAAACACCACTGCAATAATAGGTGATGGTAAGACATACCAACACCCAACTATAAGATTACCAGGTTCAGGCGGTGGCAATGACCTGGCTTCTTCAGCTAAAAGGGTACTTATTATCATGCGTATGGAGAATAGAAAATTTGTAGAAAAATTGGACTACATAACAAGTCCCGGATTTATTGCCGGCCCCGGGGAAAGGAAAAAAGTTGGTCTAAAAGGCGGGGGGCCGCAAGCTGTAATAACTAATAAATGTATCTTTAGATTCGATTCTTTAACCAAGGAAATGTACTTGGATGAATTGTTTCCCGGGGTTACAGTTAATGAGATTAAAGCAGTTGTGGGATGGGATTTAAAGGTAGGATCCAATTTAAAACAAGTCGCTCCGCCTACTAAAGAAGAAATTGAAATAATGCACAGAATAGATCCGTTAGGCGTGGTTTTAGGAAGTAAAAGCAGGCAAGAAGAACAGTCTTTTGAGGATTATTATCGAATAATGAAAGAATGTTACGAATCCATAGCTTTATTGATATAAATTTGAATACCTTCCGGGCGAAACCACCTGTTGTGGGTGGTCTTTTTTTTCTTACCGTGCAATACTTCAAGTTTTAATAAGCAACTTTTTTGTTGCATATTGAAACCGTGATTATAGATGAAAAACTTCAAAGCTTTTTTATGGTTTGATAACTATATTGTCTTTACTGAGTTTACGGCTTTTTTAAAATTAAAATGAATAGTTGTTGGAACATTGGCACATATTTTGCTCTTTTTAAAAATTATAAAAATTGTGCAACTATTAATACATCAATTTCATTATCGAACCAGGGAGGTTTAATCATGGCGGAATTTATTTATGATATCCGGGATCTTAAGTTTATCTTGGACGAATGGCTGGACATGGAGGAAGTGTTTAATCTAGATAGGTTTAAAGAGAATTATGAATTAAATGATGTAGATTTTATCTTAAATGAAGTTTATAAAATTGCCAGAGAAGTAATAGCGCCTATTAATAAAGAAGGTGACGAAACAGGTATTAAATTTGAAAATGGTCGTGTTAATTTGCCGGCGCCGTACATACAGGCATTTAAATTTTTGCAAGAGAACGGTTGGGGATCAGCCAACGAATCGTTGGGATCAGACACCTTGATGCCGTTAACATTATACCGTGCCTATAATGAGATGATTATGGCGGCCAGCCCGGCGCTTTCGTCCTATATCAAGCTGACCACTGGTGCAGCTAATTTAATTCATCGGTTTGGCACTGATAAAGACCGGGAAATGTTCATCGAAAACATGCTAAACGGTATGTGGAGCGGCACTATGTGTCTGACTGAGCCAAATGCCGGCTCTGACGTGGGGGATTCCACCACCAGGGCCTATCCAACTGATGATCCGAGGATATACAAAATTAAGGGCACTAAAATGTTTATTACCGGTGGGGAAGTTGATTTGAGCGAAAACATTATTCATATGATACTAGCCCGACCCGAAGGTGGTGCTCCGGGATCAAAAGGTTTAGGGCTGTATATTGTGCCCAAGATATGGGTCAATGACGACGGAAGCCTCAGCGACCCCAACGATGTTATTTGCACCGGCGTTGAGCATAAGATGGGGCTCAAGGCATCCGCCACAGCCATGTTGAATTTTGGTGAGAATGACAACTGCCGCGGAATACTGGTGGGCAGCCCACCGGATAGCGAGGGTGCTTCCAAGGGCCTGGCCATGATGTTTCATATGATGAATGAATCCCGTATTGGTACGGGCCATAACGCTCTGGCCCAAATGGCCGCCGCTTATTGTTATGCAGCACGTTACGCTACCGAGCGTATTCAGGGCCGACCGTTCACCAATCCCCGGATTGGCCGGGTGCCGTTGATTAAACACGAAGATATAAAACGAATGCTGCTAGAAATCAAGGCCCAGGTGGAAGCCATTCGGGCCATGATATTCAAGGGCTTTTATTACCTGGATATTGCCGAACATAGCAACGACAAAAAAAAATCCGCCCGGTGCCAGGGGCTGGCCGAGATACTAACTCCGCTAATTAAAACTTATTCCGCCGAAACTGCCTGGCAAATGATTGGTCAGGCCATTCAGGTATACGGTGGAGTTGGATATACCGAGGAATATCCTGTTTCTCAGTACGCCCGTGATGTGAAGATACTTTCCATCTGGGAGGGAACCTCATTTATCCACGCTATGGATTTGGTGGGCAGAAAAATGCGCATGAAAGACGGCCGGCCGTTTGCCGACTGGATGAATGACCGTAAAAAATTCATTAAAGAAAATAAAGAAAACCCGGATTTTACCGTAGAATTTAACAAACTGGGAAAAGCGTATAATTGCGTTGCTGAAATCAAAGATTTATGTGCCTCTTATTACGCCAACAAGGCTGAAATGGGCGAATTAATACCCCTTTACGCCCCAAGGGTGCTTATCTGCTGCGCCCAGCTGTTTGCCGGAGAGGCTATCTTGGATCAGGCGCTGTTAGCCGGCCGCAAAATAGCTGAGCTGGGGTTGGATCACCATGATTATAACTACTACATGGGTAAAATTGCAACCGCCCGGTATTTTATCAACAACATTTTGCCTAATGTATATATGCTTACCGATTTAATTAAAAATGCTGATAAATCTGCTATCCAATGCCCGGAAGAGGCGCTGGTCATAAGTTAGTAAGTTTTCTTTAACAACGCTGCCTGCAACCCCCTGCGGTTTTAACGGTGTCCGGGCCATCTATATTACCAAATTGGTAAATGAGCCCGGGTTATCGGGAAAACCTAAAAGATGCTGCAGGTGAATATAGAAAAACAATTACACGTATTGACGAGGGAGTTTTGTAACGTGAGCAATTATACAAAAGAGTATCAAGGCAAGCTGGTTACTGCCGATGAAGCGGTCAAAGCAGTTAAATCGGACGATTGGGTGGCTTACAGCCATTTTGCAACCACCCCGAGGGTACTTGATGAGGCACTGGCCCGGCGCAAAGACGAGCTAACTAACGTTAACATAAGAGGAGTTTGCTCCCTTTACCCGGTTAATGTTGCCCTGGCTGACCCGGACCAAGAACACTTTATCTACAACAGTGGATTTTTTAGCGGGGTGGATCGGAAATTACAAGACGATTACCTGTCCTTTCATATACCCGGTTTGTATGCTGAGTCACCAGTGCATATCCGATCGGGTAATTCCCCGGCCATCAATGTGGCCATGATTGTAACCACTCCTATGGATGAACAAGGCTATTTCAATTTCAGTGTATCCAGTTCATACGAGCGGGCGCTGTGTGAAACAGCTCAAATTGTCATTGTAGAAGTAAACCAAAATGCACCTCGCTGCCTGGGTGGCGATCAAGAATGTGTGCACATTTCCGAAGTTGACTATATCGTCGAGGGAAGGAACGATCCGCTGTTTGCAATACCTGTTCACCCGCCCACTGAGGTGGATAAAAAAATTGCTGCCTTAATAGTGGAGGAAATTAAAGACGGAGCCTGTTTGCAGCTGGGTATTGGCGGTATGCCCAACACCATTGGCCAAATGCTTGCCGAATCTGATTTAAAAGATCTTGGCGTACACAGTGAAATGCTGTGCGGCTCTTTTGTTGACTTATACGAAAAAGGCATTATTACCGGGGCCAGAAAAACAATAGACCGCTTTAAAATGGCGTATACCTTTGCCATGGGGGATGCCAAGTTATATGAATTTATACATAATAACCCGGCTTGTGCCATATATCCTGTGGATTACATCAATGCGCCCGAAAATATTGCCCAAAACGATAACCAAATTTCTATTAATAACGCTATTGAAATTGATTTGTACGGCCAGGTAAGCTCTGAATCAGTGGGTTCCCGGCAAATTTCCGGAACCGGCGGGCAGTTTGATTTTACCTATGGCGCTTTTCGCTCCAAGAGTGGTAAAGCATTCATTTGCTTAAGCTCTACCAGAGAAATAAGGGATAAGCAAATTTCCAGGATTGTGCCCACTATAACCAACGGCAGCGCGGTAACGGTGCCCAGATCAGTGGTCCATTATGTAGCTACCGAGTACGGTAAGGCCAATTTAAAGGGCAAACCAACCTGGCAGCGGGCGGAAATGCTGATTAATCTTGCTCACCCGAATTTTCAGGACGATTTAATTAAAGAAGCCGAAAAAATGAAGATTTGGAGCACAACAAATAAGCGGATTTAAGCGCCAAAATTAAAATTTGAATATAATCTAAAATCTTTTAAAGGGGTGTGAAATTTATGGCGAGTTTCGAAGTGAAAAATATTTGCGTTATTGGTGCGGGGAACATGGGACACCAGATTTCCGTATCCGCGGCACTGGCAGGTTATAAAGTGTCATGCACCGACATTAATCAGGAAATTTTACAAAAGGCTGAAAATTTCGCCGACACCTACCTGCCCGAGCGAGTGGTCAAAGGCAAATTAACCAAGGATGAGGCTAAAGCGGCTCGGGACAGGTTATCTTTTACCGATGATTTAGCGGAAGCGTGTAAGGATGTCGATCTGGTAATCGAGGCAGCTATCGAAAAATTAGAACTTAAACGCAAAATATTTGTCGATTTGGATAAGACTTGTCCTCCGCATGCTATTTTAGCCACTAATAGCTCCTACATCGTCAGCTCCAAAATTGCCGATGCAACCAGCCGTCCATCCAAGGTATGCAACATGCACTTCTTTAATCCGGCGCTGGTAATGAAACTTGTGGAAGTTGTCAGGGGACCTCATGTATCTGATGACACTGTAGAGATAGTAATGGAGACATGCAAAAAAATGGGTAAGATACCCGTCATGCTGCAAAAGGAAATATACGGCTTTTTAGTCAACCGGATAGTATCGGCCATTAAAAACGAAGCTCTATATATCTATGATATGGGAGTGGCCACACCCCAAGATATTGACACTGCAGTTGTACATGCGCTGGGACACCCAATGGGCCCGTTTAGACTACTGGATCTCACCGGAGTTGACCTGACCTACTACATCAGTACAGAGCGTTACCAAGAAACAGGTGATCCCCAATACAAGCCCTCCCCCATTATTGTGGAAAAGTTTGTAAAAAAAGAATGGGGGCGTAAAACCGGTAAGGGATTCTACGAGTATTGTAAATAAAATTGACACCAATGAGTCATTCCATAGGCTTCGGATAACTTGCCGAAAGAAAGGGGCTAAATATAAATGAGAGAAGTTTACCTGGTTGAGGGAGTGCGTACGCCTATAGCCAAATCGGGCAAAAAATCCTGGTTTATTAATGTCCGGGCGGACGATTTGGCTGCTGCGATAATTAATGAAGTCTTGAACCGGGCGGACATCACAGGTAAAAAGAAGGAACAAGTGGACGATGTTATGCTGGGCGGCACCTACTTAATGCAGGATATGGGTTCAAATATTGGTCGCTACGCTACAATAATGGCAGGCATGCCGTTTAGTGTATCCGGGTGTACGGTGGACCGCCTATGCGGGTCCGGTCTGCAGACCATTGCCTTTGCTGTTTCTTCCATAGCAATGGGTTGGGCGGATTTAATTATTGCCGGCGGTGTTCAACATATGACTCATGTGCCAATGGCAACAGGCACCAAGCCTAACCCCAGATTGGGGGAATTTACCGACCCCAACATGGTAAGGATGGGCTACACGGCTGAAATGGTGGCCAGACGGTACAACATCAGCAGGGAAGAACAGGACCAGATGGCGGTAGAAAGCCATGCCAAGGCCCATAAGACCACCGAAGAAGGTCTGTTTAAAGATGAAATATTACCCATTGAAGCGGATGTTCCCACTGAGGACGGAGGCATCCAAAAAATGCTGGTCACCCGGGACCAGGGTATTAGACCGGGCACTAATATGGAGGCACTGGCCAAGCTAAAGCCTGTATTTATGAATGATAAATCGGCTACCGTTACAGCCGGTAATTCCAGCCAAACGAATGATGCCGCCGCCGCCGTGCTTGTAGCCAGCAAGGAAAAAGTACAAGAGCTGGGGTTAAAGCCCAAAATGAAGCTGGTGGCCTATGCTGTGATTGGTGTGGATCCCGCAGTCATGGGTATTGGACCCGCCCTGGCGATTCCCAAAGTGCTAAAACAAGCAGGTATGACCGTTGATCAAATTGACCTGTGGGAAGTTAACGAAGCTTTCGCTTCTCAGGCCATATACTGCACAGAGGAATTAGGCATTAGAAACCACCCGCTGCTTAACCCGCGGGGCGGCGGCATTGCTCTAGGGCACCCCCTGGGCTGCACCGGAGCACGAATTGCCACCACACTAATGCATGAAATGACTTATTACAACGCCAAATATGCAGTGGAGAGCATGTGCATCGGTCATGGGCAGGGTTCTGCGGCTATCTGGGAATGGGTTGGTTAGCTAGCCGCCTCTTCAAATAATTAAAATTTTTTTAATAAGGAAGGGACCAATATGGAATTTCAAAACTTGTTATTAGAGAAGGACGGTCACATTGCCATAATCACCTTGAATCGTCCCGAAGTGCGCAATGCCCTGGATCCTCGCACCTGGGCAGAGATTCGTGGCGCCGCAAGGGAATGCCGTTTTGATAAAGACGTACGGGTGCTTATTATCACTGGTGCGGGCGGCAAAGCTTTTGCATCCGGGGCGGATATTCGCTCCTTAAGAGAGCGTGAAACTTTGGAAGTATTGAAAAGCGAAGCTCAGGATTCACTAAATGAGGTAGAGAACCTGGATAAGCCTGTGATCGCCGCTATTGATGGCTTTGCCCTGGGTGGTGGATGTGAGTTGGCCTTGGCCTGTGATATCAGAATTGCCACCAGCCGCTCCCAACTAGGGCAGCCCGAGGTAAACCTGGGCATCATTCCCGGAGCCGGCGGCACCCAGAGGTTGCAAAGAGTGGTGGGCGTTGGTAAGGCGAAAGAGCTGATTTTTACCGGTGATATCATCAGCGCCCAGGAGGCCAGAGAAATTGGTCTGGTTAATAAAGTAGTCAAGCAATCCGAAGATCTACTGCCTGCCGCCAAAGAAATGGCGCAGAAGATAATTGCCAAAGGCCCGATGGCAGTCAGCCTGGCCAAAACAGCCATTAATGTGGGTGCCAATACCGATATTAATTCGGGGCTGCTGTTTGAAAAGTTCGCTCAGGTGATTGCCTTTTCCACCGAAGATCGCGTTGAAGGTACCACAGCCTTTTTAGAAAAACGCAAGCCTGACTTTCAAGGCAGATAAAAGCAAAGAATTGTGGTCACGAACATACAAAATAACATAAGGCAAAGCAGCGCGGTGCCTGTCCGTTATACGTTATACAGCGAAGGCATCGCTTGCCTTATTTACTTATATTTTATTGGTAGAGCACTTAATCAATGAAATGATAAAAAGGAGGGCTGTAATCATGGATTTTAGCTTATCTGATGAAATAAAAGATATGAAGCGTACTATCCGCGATTTTGTGGATAACGAAGTTGAGCCCTGTGCCCAACAAATTGAAGAAGAAGACCATATCCCCCGGCACCTCATCGACCAGGCCAAGGAAATGGGCTTGTTTGGGATGAGCATACCCGAGCAGTACGGTGGCCTGGGCATCAACATGCTGGAAAAATGCCTGCTGCTGGAGGAACTGGGCCGGGCCAATATGAGCTTTACCACTCTTATCGGCGCTCATACGGGCATCGGTACTACCGGTATTGTGGAGCTGGCCAACGATGAATTAAAGAAAAAATACCTGCCTGGCCTGGCCAGCGGTGATAAAATAGGGGCCTTTGGCCTCACCGAGCCTGATTCCGGATCGGATGCGGCCAATATGAAAACTACCGCCGTTTTAAAGGGCGATAAATGGATTTTAAACGGTATGAAACACTTTATCACCAATGCCCCGGAGGCAAGGGTATTTACCGTGATCGCCGTAACGGATAAAGAAAAAGGAGCCCGGGGAGGCTATACCGCCTTTATCGTGGAAAAAGACTTTCCCGGCTTTTCCATTGGCACCATTGAAAAGAAAATGGGCCTGCGCGGTTCACATACTTCGGAAATCATCTTTGAAGATTGTGAAGTGCCCAAAGAAAATGTATTGGGGATTGTTGGCAAAGGCTATGCCAGTGCCCTGCGAATCTTAAGCAAAGGCCGGGTGGCTCTGGGGGCTCGCTGTGTAGGCGCCTGTGATAAATTAATTGAGCTGTCGGCCAAATATGCCCAGCAGCGAGTGCAGTTCGGCAGACCAATTGCCGGTTTCCAGGCTATCCAGTGGATGCTGGCGGAAATGGCCACCGATACCGAAGCTGCCCGGGCGCTGACCTACAGAGTGGCCTGGATGGTGGACCAAAACATGCCCGTGATTAAAGAAGGACCAATGGTCAAACTATTTGCTTCGGAAGCCCTGGGCAGAGTGGTCGATAAAGCAGTCCAGATACACGGCGGCATGGGTTACATGAAGGAATTTCCGGTAGAACGTTTTTACCGGGACGCCAGGCTTACCCGTATATACGAAGGGACCAACGAAATACAGCGTATGGTCATAGCCGGCAGACTGCTTAAAGAATTGGAAATATAATCTCTTCAGTGAGAAAGAAGGTGAGACCGGGTGGAAAGTGTAGCCATTATTGGCGCCGGGCAAACCCGTTACGGCGATTTTCCCGGCAAGGGTGTTAAAGAATTGTTTGCGGAAGCCTATCTGGAAATGCTGCAAAGCGTGGACCGGGGCCTGGATCAGCAAAGAATTGGGGCTGCTTATATAGGCAGCTTGAGCGCAGGCAGCGGATTTCAGCTGGGACAGCTGGCCCCGTTGCTTATGGGCCACGTGGGCCTGCCCCATGTAAACGCCGTGAGAATTGAAAACGCCTGTGCCTCGGGCGGGTATGCTTTGTATAATGCCGCCTGTGCCGTGGCCTCGGGTAAGGTTGACCTGGTGCTGGCCGCGGGCGTGGAAAAAATGCGGGATGTATCCTCCAGTAAAGGCCGCTACTGGCTGGGCGTATCCGGAGATACGGAATTCGAGCGCCTGGCCGGGTCTACATTTGCCGGAATTTATGCCTTAATGGCGGCCCGATATATGCATGACTACGGGCTAAAAAGAGAACACCTGTCGATGGTGGCGGTGAAAAACCACCGCCACGCAGTGGCCAACCCCAAAGCACAATTCCGTAAAGAGATTACTGTAGAGCAGGCTGTGAAAGGCGTGCCCGTGGCCTATCCGTTTAACGTATGGGACTGCAGTCCAACCACTGACGGCGCTGCAGCCGTGCTGCTCTGCAATGCCCAAATAGCCCGTGAGTTTACTGATAAACCGGTTTATTTAAAAGGTTTCGGGGCAGCCAGCGACTTCCTGGCTATTCACGACAGGGACAGTATGACCAGGCTGTCAGCTACCCGTAAGGCCGCCGCGGAAGCCTATCAGCAAGCCGGTGTAGGGCCCAATGACATAGATTTTGCCGAGGTGCATGATTGCTTTACCATTGCCGAGATATTGGCTTATGCCGACCTGGGCTTTGCCGAAGAAGGCCGGGCCCAATACCTGCTGGAAGAAGGCATTACCCAGCGGGACGGCAAATTGCCGGTTAACAACAGCGGTGGGCTGAAGGCCAAGGGACACCCCATTGGCGCCACCGGCTGCGGTATGGCGGTTGAAATATTTAAGCAGCTGCGTGGCGAGGCCAAAGAGCCCGGCAGACAGATTAAAAACGCCAGGTACGCTTTATCCCACAATGTAGGTGGTTCCGGTGGAACAGCCGCGGTATTCATCTACCAGAGGGGGGATGCCTGATGGCTAAGAGTATCATGTCTTACGGAGTTTACCTGCCGTACCTGCGCATTAAAAGAGACGAATATCTAAATGCCCTGGGCGGCTGCTCTGCCGGTATGCGGGAAAAAACAGTGCTGGACATAGATGAGGACGTTACCACTATGGCCGTGGAAGCGGCCCGGAATGCGCTGGCGGGCTTGGATATATCATGCGTGGGCGTGCTGACCCTGGCTTCTACGCATTTTCCCTACCAGGAAAAAGAAATGTCGGGCACCGTAGTGGAAGCGCTGGGCTTGAATAATAACGTTTTAACCGCCCAACATGCCAATTC